>JADJCM010000002.1:600000-971608 GCA_016703225.1 Lysobacterales bacterium | reverse complement strand
CGCGCGCGAGCACGCACGCAGCCACATCGATATTCCCCAGGCACGACCGATGGCAGCCGCGATCGCCTACGCGCTGCACGCTCCGTCGCTGATCCCCGAGGATCCCGCCGAAGTCAGCAACGAGCCGGCGCCGAGCGAACCCGCAATCGAGACGTCTCCGGTAGTTGCAGAGGCAGTCTCGCCACCACCCGCAGCGCCCTGAAACCGCGTTTCCTGCAATCGAAAGAGCCGCGCCCTAGCGCGGCTTTTTTCTGCTGGATTCAACCAGACCGTGCTGGATGGCGAGATGCGTCAGCGCCACGTCGCTGTCGACTTCAAGCTTCTTGAACACGTTGTACTTGTGCGAAGCGATGGTCTTGGCGGTCACATGCAGACGCTTGCCGATGCCCGGCATGTCCTCGCCTTGGGCGAGCGCCACCACGATCTCGATTTCGCGCTTGGTCAGCAGATCGAACGGAGATGACGCCGCGCCATTCATCGCATCCAGCGCCATCGCCTGGGCGATGTGCTGGCTGATGAAGCGGCCGCCGGCGGCAACGGTGCGGATCGCCTGCACCAACTCTTCGACCGGGCAGTCCTTGGTCACGTAGCCGGCAGCTCCGGCCTCGATGAACTTGCGCGGGAATGGCGATTCATTGTGCCCAGTGAGCGCAATGACCTTGCACTCGGCATCGTGCTGGTGGATGCGCGCTGCGGCTTCCAGCCCGCTGATGCCGGGCAGGTGCAGGTCCATCAACACCACCTGCGGCTTCAATTCGCGCGCCAGCTTCACACCGTCTTCGCCGCTGCCGGCCTCGCCAACCACGTCGATGTCGGCGATCTTCGCCAGCGAAGCGCGATAGCCCGCACGCACCATGGCGTGGTCGTCCACGAAGATCACACGAATCATGCGAGTTCCCCTGTGCCCGGCGTCCCGCCCCGATTAGACGCCGCCGCAGCACGATCCTGCAACAAAAAAGCGGGCCGAAGCCCGCTTTTCTTGTCTTGGCCGGTTCGAACCGTCGCGAATCAGTCGTCGAGGTCGAGCGCACCCTTGGTCTTCTCGCGACGGCGGCTTTCCTTGGCGTCGTACTCGGCGACGCAACCGTCCCGCTGGACCATCACGCAATTGAGGTAATCGGTGATCTCGATGATCGCCGCGCGGATCGCCTTGCCAGCCGGCGTCTTCTGCTGCTTGCCGAGCGCGCCGCCAAAACCACCACGCGAGATGCCGATGCTCATGCCGCCGCTCTTGGCATTGCCTTCGACGGTACGCACGAAATCAAGCTCACCGGTGGTGGCATTGATCACACGCAGGTCGACGGCCAGATAGGCATTGGACTTGTTGCCACCGAGCGAGATGCCCTTGAAGCTGACGCCGCCGCCGGTGCTGGCCGTGTCCTCTTCGTAGGCAGTGACGGTGCCGGCGATCAGGTATTGGGCGCCCGTCAGCTTGCCGATCTTGGCGCCGGTACCGGCCGCGACGCGACCCGATGCGGCCAGGTTCTGCTCGGACAGCACGGCTTCGATCTTGCTGCGCTCCAGCACCTTGAAATCACCGGTCGCCGCCAGCTCGTTGGAGACCAGCCCCGCCAGCTCCCAGCCCACGCCGCCGCTCCACCAGGCAGCGCCGGACTCGTTCCGGAACTCGATGACCGCGACCACGGGCTTTCCACCCGCCAGCACCGAACCGGCTCCGAACAGCGCAGCGGCAGCGGCGAAACCCAGCATCAACTTCTTCATGACTCATTATCCTCGGAGTGTATTCGGGCCATTCGGCCATGCGCCGTGCTCGACGCATGGGATCGGGTCGATTCTAGCCGTGGCAATCGCCGCTGCAAGCGCGCCACGCACGACCGTCTGTCGACCCGGGTCTACCGGCAATACGCCAAAGCGATCACGAACCGGTCGGTGCCAATTGTCGTAGAAGGAAAACTCTAAAGCTTGCGTTCAGTTTCGCACCCGGCAATGCCGCCAACCCGAGGTATCCCGATGAGTCTTTCCCGCGCCTTTTCACTTCTGCTTACGACCGCAGCTGCCCCGGTGCTGGCTGGCACCACGATCGACATCGCCGACCGCGATGCCGACGCCCTCGCCGCAGCGATCCACCAGGCGAACCAGTCCGCCGGAGAGACGACGATCCGTCTGGCCCGCGGAGGCCTGTACTTCCTGGCCACGGCCGCTGACGACGAGCGCGAACTCGGCCTGCCCACGGTCACCGGCAAGATCGTCCTCCACGGCAACGACGCCGAACTGCGTCGCTATTCGAACGAGGACTTCGCCCTTCTCGCCGTGGCCAAGGGCGGACAATTGCATATCGACTCCCTGACCATGGCCGAGGGCTCGCGCGGCGCGCTGGTGAACCACGGCGACCTGTGGCTGGACCGGGTCCGCGTGGTCGACAACATTGCCAAGAACGTGCCGGCGATCATCGAGAACTACGGCCACCTGCGGGTAGCCTCCAGCGAGATCAGCTTCAACCAGCTCGCCGCCACCCAGCGCGACGCCGGCACCGTGCTGAACTACGGAACCCTGGAGCTGGCGCGCTCGAGCATCGAGTCAAACTGGATCAGCCGCCGCTACGATTCGCTGATCGCGGCATCGGCGGTGCTCAACCTCGGCGAGCTCCGCTTGGCCGGCGTCAGCATTCGCGAAAACACCGCCAGTGCCGAGGACGCGAGCGCCGCCGTCGGCGCCATCGTCAACGCCGGCAATGGCGCCTATGAAGGCACCGAAGTCACGCTGGAGAACAACGATCCGGTGGACACGGTCACTGCGGCACGGCTGGCGAACTGACCCCGACCATCGAGATCTGCAACAGCCACGCCTGTACCGCCTCACGCGCGGGGCGGGCGTGGATCGGCAAGACCAGTACGTCGCCCGACCGCGCGAGGTCCATGGCGGCTTGGGCCGCATCCAACTCGGGCAGATGCACACTCAGTTGTTCCCGCGCATAACCGCGCGCGAGCAACTGGTCCTGCAGCAAGGCCGGCACGGCACCGGGCGCGCGGCCGCGCAACATGCCATCGATGTCCTTCAGCACGATAAAGGCCGGCTGCGCATCTGCGGCGATATCAGCGAGCGCACGGATGTCGTCGTCAGTGCGATTGCCCGCCTGGCCGAGCACGAGACCCAGCCGACGCTGCGGGAAACGGCGACGTGCGAGTTCAAGCAGGCCCGCGAGCCCTTCCGGGTTGTGCGCGTAATCGAGCAGGACGTCGATGCCACGCGCGTGGAAATGTTGCAGGCGACCCGGGTTGTCCGCGCGTTCGCGACCGAAACTGGCCATCACCGCACGGAGGTGTGCGATGTCGACACCGAGCAACGCCGCCGCGAGTGCAGCACCGAGCAGGTTGTGGATGTTGTAGCGGGCAGCGCCATCGAGCGTCAGCGGCAAGGCGTCGATCTCGCCGAGATCATGCTCGACGCCGGCCAGCGTCAACACGACACGACGCGCGCGCAACCCGCAGGTTGGCATGTCCGCCTTCGCCCACTGGCGTGCCTGCGCCGCGTCGAGCGCGAACCATGCAACCGGCGCCTCGAGCTTCAGTGCGCGCTCGCGCAGCACGCTGTCGTCGGCATTGACGACGATGCGTGCACCGGGACGCAGCGCGCGCGCCAGGGTGAGCTTGACGTCGGCGAGATCGGCGAGCGTGTCGATACCGTATTCGCCGAAATGGTCGGCACTGACATTGGTGACCACGGCGACATCGGCCTCGTCGATCGCGAGACCACGCCGCAGAATGCCGCCACGCGCCGTCTCCAGCACCGCCGCCTGTACACGCGCATCACGCAGCACGCTGCGCGCCCCGGCTGGTCCGGAATAATCTCCGCCCTGCTCACCGACACCATTGAAGAACAGACCATCGGTGCAGCTGTGACCGCAGAACCAGCCCTGCGCACGCGCCATCGCCGCGATCAGGCGCACGCTCGTGGTCTTGCCGTTGGAGCCACTGACCAGCGCAACCGGCACGCGAGCGAGCGACGTCCACGGCACTGCGGCGACCTCGGGCAGCGAGGTCATTGGCCAGCGCGCACTCGTCGCACCGGCGCCGATGCTGAGTTCCTCGTCGTCCCACAACAGCGGCAGCCCGTGCGCGGTGGCCGCAGCGATCAGGGCCAACAGCGCCGGTCGGAGTTCGGCGATCGACGAACGCGACAAGGTCGCACGCGCCGAAGCCTCATCGTCGACTGCAGGATGCGCGGGCGCGTGCATCTCGCAGCGACCGCAGGCTTGCTGCCAGGCCCATTCATTGACTTCGGTCGCGGTGAACAATTGGTCGAGCGGCGCCGCAATCGCGAGCATCGCGCCGCGCCGATGCGGGCGCGCAACGATCGCGTCACCCTGCGGCCAACCCAGCCACGCGCGCGCCTGCTGCACGCGATCGCGCCAGTGCTCGATCTGCGCGGGCGTCGGCATCACCCCCACGGTGTCGAGCACGGCACCGGACGCGGCGAAATACAGGTTCGGGCCGGTCAGCCGGCGCGAGTCTTCGAAGCAGTACGACAACGCCGCGGCCGTCTCAGTCTTCGGCGTCGCGGCTGAAACGCACGCCGCGCTCGTCGCGCACCAGACCATCGAAACTCGCGAGCACGGCCTCGTCGGCAAGCGCCGGCTGGTCCTCGGGCTTGTTCGCCGCCGCGGGCGCCGGCGTGCGTGCCGGCGGACTCGTGCCTTCCGGGCGGAAATAGATCACCTGCTTCCACGATCGCACCAACGCGTCCGCGAAGATCAGTAGCAGGTCTCCGTGCCGGCCCTGCTTGAGCGCGTGGCCGATCGCTTCCTGCTCGTCGGGGATCAAGGTGATCGCGGCATCGCCAACGCCATGACTGCGCAACTGCGCCGCCAGCATTTTCGGCACTTCATCGGCTTCGCGACCGCGCAGCGTGTCATCGCGCCGGCAGATGTAATGATCGAAACGGCCGGCGACGGCATCGGCGATCGCGCGGATGTCCTCGTCGCGACGGTCACCGGGCCCGGCCAGCACGACGATGCGCCGACCAGGCACCTCGAGCCGTTGCGCGAGATCGGCCATCGCCGCCACCGCATGCGCGTTGTGGCCATAATCGAACAGCACCTTGAACGGATGCTCGTTGAACACGTTCATCCGGCCTGGCGCCTGGAAGAAGGTGGTGTCGAAGGTACGCAGGCCCTGGCGGATGGCGTCGAGCTTGATGCCAAGCGCGAACGCCATCGCCGCCGCGAACATGGCGTTCTGCACGTTGTGCATCGCGCGTCCTTCCAGGGTCGCCGGCACAAGATGCGTCCACAGCAGTGGGATATGGCTGCCCTTGTCGTACAGCGTGATCATCTGGCCGTTGACGCCGGCCTCGAGCGCGCAGGCGCGGCCGCCGGCACGGATGTGCTCGCGCACCAGGGCGTGGCTCGGGTTGAGAGTGACGTAACACAGCGACTTGGCGTCGGTGTACGCGCTCATGCGCACCACGTTCGGGTCGTCGGCATTCAGCACCGCGCAGTCCTGCGCCACCTCGACGACGATGCGCTTGACCTCGGCCAGCTGCTCGAGGGTGTCGATGCCCTTGAGGCCGAGATGGTCGGACTGCACGTTCAGCACCGCACCGACATTGACTTCGCGCACGCCGAGGCCAGCACGCACCAGGCCGCCGCGCGCGGTCTCCAGCACGGCGAGATCGATCTGCGGATCGGACAACACCATGCGCGCCGACACCGGCCCGGTCATGTCGCCCTCGACCGTGCGCTGGCCGTCGATGTAGACGCCGTCGGTGGTGGTCAGGCCCGGTGTGTAGCCGGCCATCTTGGCGATGTGCGCGAGCATGCGCGAAGTGGTGGTCTTGCCATTGGTGCCGGTGATCGCCGCGATCGGCACGCGTGATGGCGTGCCCTGCGGGAACAGCATGTCGATGACCGGTGCGGCGACATCACGCGGTGTGCCTTCCGAGGGCGCGACATGCATCCGGAAGCCGGGCGCGGCATTGACCTCGCAGATGCCGCCGCCGATGGCGCGATAACTCTCGGCGATGTTGGTCGACAGGAAATCAACCCCGCCGACATCGAGGCCGATGGCACGGATCGCACGCACAGCCATGTCGCGGTTGTCGGGGTGGATGATGTCGGTGACATCGGTCGCGGTACCGCCGGTGGACAGGTTGGCGGTCGAGCGCAGGTAGATCACGCGCCCGACCTCGGGCACCGATTCGGCAGTGACGCCGGCGCGCGTCATCATCATCTCGGCCTGGGCGTCGAGCACCAGGCGCGTCAGCACCTTCTCGTGGCCGATGCCGCGGCGCGGGTCCTGGTTCACGATGTCGACCAGTTGCGCGATCGTGTGCTGGCCGTCGCCGACGACGTGACCGGGCGTGCGCCGGGTTGCCGCGACCAGCTCGCCGTTGACCACCAGCAGGCGATGGTCGTCGCCCTCGAGGAAGGTCTCGACAATGACCGAACGCGAGATCTCCTTGGCCTTCGCGAAGCCTTCGGCGACCTCCTCGTCGCTGCGCAGGCCAATCGAGATGCCGCGACCATGATTGCCGTTGTAGGGTTTGGTCACCACCGGAAAGCCGATGCGACGCGCGGCGCGGATGGCACCGGTCTCGCTCTGCACCAGTTCCTGGCGTGGCACCGGCAAGCCGAGCGAGCCGAGGATCTTGTTGGTCTCTTCCTTGTCGGACGCGAGTTCGACCGCGATGTGCGGCGTCTTGCCGGTTACCGTCGCCTGGATGCGTTGCTGGTACTTGCCGTGCCCGAGTTGCACCAGCGATTGCTCGTTCAGGCGCAGCCAGGGGATGTTGCGCGCTTCGGCCGCGCGCACCAGCGACATCGTCGACGGCCCGAGCGCACGCCGTTGCGCATACCGGATGAACTCGTCGCGGGCGTCTGCCCAGTGCCAGTCATCGGGCGTGGTCTCGCGATCGCGCAGGTCATCCGGCAACAGCGAGTTCAGCAGTTTCAGCGCGAGTTCGCCGGCCTCGATGCCTTCCTCGCGCTGCGCGTATTCGTAGACCACCGTGTACACGCCGGGTCGGCCATCGATGCTGCGCGTCTTGCCGAAAGTCACGTCTTCACCGGCGCAGTTCTGCAGTTCAATCGCGACGTGTTCGAGCACATGGCCGAGCCAGGTGCCCTCGCCTTCCTTCATGCGACGGATGAAGCCGCCCGGTTCGCGATAGGAACAACCGTGTTCGGCGAGCCCGGGCAAGGCCTGCACCAGCGCATCGACATAACCCGCGCCGAGCTTCGCGGTCGGCCACGCCTCGAGCGCGCCGAGATCGAGCTCGAGCCGGATCACCGGGAAATGCGCATACAGCGAAGGGCCGACATACACCGAACGATCGAGAATGCGCATCGTGAAACTCCCCCGTGGGACTTATTCCTTGGAACGGATCAGCGAACCGGCGCTGGCGCGGCGCGTGTGCAGGTTGAAGGTCGCACCACGCGTGAGCATGTGCAGCTTGAGCCCGAGCAGGCAGACCGGCTGGCCTTCGTCGACCAGGTCCATCGACGAGAACTCCAGTTCCGCCGCATCGACGATGGTGACGCCGCCGGAACCCGATACCTCGAGCGTGTTGTCGGGAGCAATGAAGGCCGCGGTGTCCTCGTCAAGGCCGATGCCGACCGCAAACGGGTTGTACGCGAGCGAGGTGACCAGGCGACCGAGGCGGTCGCGCTGGCGAAAGTGCTGGTCGATCACGAAGCGGTTGGTCAGGCCCAAACCCGGCGCCAGTCGCACCGAACCGGCGATGGCCGAGCCGCCCTCGTCGCCGAACGCGATCATGTGTTCGCTCAGGAAGCTGGCGCCGGCGCTGGTGCCGGCGATATGCACGCCTTCGGCATTGCGGGTGCGAATGCGCTTCGCGATCGGCGTGCCGCCGATGATCGTGGCCAACCGCAGCTGGTTGCCACCGGTGAAGAACACGCCGGTCGCGGCGTCGAGGCGATCGAGGCGGCTTTGCTCGTGGGCATCGCGGCGGGTATCGAAGTCCATCGCGTCGGCGCGTGCGGCACCGAGTTCGCGGAACAGCTTCTCGTACCTGGCGCCGGTGTCCTTCATCCGGCTCGCAGTCGGAATCACCACGATGTCAGCCTGTGCTCCACCGCAGAGTTCGACAAAGCGCGACAGGATTTCCGGCCCGTCGGTTTTCTCCTCGGCGCCACCGATCGGAATGATCCATCCACGTTCGGCACCTTCGGGGACTTTCGCTGGACACATACGGCATTTTCCTCGGACGACAATGGGCTGGAACTTAGCACGGGCACCACATTCCGCTCACCCTTCGCGTGGCCGACATCGCGCTGCATCGAAAGCCCCGTTCGCCCTCCTGCAACCGCGCCTTTACCTTCACAACGGGCGACCACTATATTTCCCCATGCACCCGGAACAGCAGCCAGCGCAGCATGCGATCCTCCAGCACCAGTCGGCTCGGCGCCAAGGCAGAAATTACGCAATTGCTGCGCCGTTGGCAGAACGGTGACGACGCCGCCCGTGAACAACTGGTGGAATTGGTCTACGACCAGGTGCGCGCCATTGCCCGCGGCGCCATTCGCCAACACCCCGGAGGCACGCTGTCTGCCACCGATCTGGCGCATGAGGCATTGATACGACTACTGGGCGAACAGGCCGACTGGGAAGACCGCCGCCACTTCTACAACGTGATTGCCCAGGCCACTCGTCAGCTCCTGGTCGATGCCGCGCGACGCCGACAGCGGCAAAAGCGCGGTGGCGGCGTGGTTCCAGAAGCGCTTTCCGCTGCCGAGAACGTGGCGATTTCCGAGGATGACAACCTCCTTCGTCTGAACGAAGCCATCGAGAAGTTGATCCTGCGCGATCCACGCAGCGCCCAGGTCATCGAGCTCAGCTACTTCGGCGGACTGGAGCGCAGCGAAGTAGCCAGCGCATTGGGTCTGTCGGTGCCGACGATTGATCGCGACCTGCGCTTCGGACGCGCATGGCTCAAGCGAGCACTGGAAGCATGAACACGGACAGCAACCCGGCGCGACGCGATGCACAGTGTGAGCGATTCGCAAAATTGGTCGAGCTACCGGAAGCAGAGCGCGGCCAAGCCCTTGCGGCAATGGCCATCAGCGACGTCGAACGCATCGAGCTTGGCCAGCTGCTGGCCGCCGACGCCATCGCTGATGAGGCATTGGATGCCAGCGTATCGAGCTGCGCGAAGCAGACCTTCGCCCCGTCGCGCGCAGGTGATCGATTCGGGCCTTGGCGGGTCCTCGGCGAAATCGGGGCCGGCGGCATGGGCACCGTGTTTCTTGGCGAGCGCGCCGATGGTCACTTCGAGCAAAAGGTCGCGATCAAGCTGTTGCGAGGCTTCCCCACCGCGGATGGCCGACGCCGGCTGCGGCAGGAGCGCCAGGTACTGGCGCAACTGGATCACCCCGGTATCTGTCGACTCATCGACGGCGGCGAAACCGACGACGGCCAGCCCTACTTCGTCATGGAATTCGTGGAAGGCGAGCTGGTCACCGCTTTCGCGGCGCGGCGCGCATTGCTCCTTCCCGCGCGCATCGAGCTGATCGACCTGATCGCCCAGGCGCTCGCGCATGCGCATCAGCGCCTGGTCATCCACCGCGATCTCAAGCCCGCCAACGTCATGGTCGGTAGCGATGGTCGGCCCAAACTGCTCGATTTTGGTGTCGCCAAACTGATCGACATCGACGCAGCGGCAGACGCCACCTCCACACGCGTCTGGACACCGGGTTACGCCAGCCCGGAGCAAATCGCCGGAAGACCGATCACCACGGCTAGCGACGTGTTTGCGCTCGGCACACTGCTGCGCGAACTGCTCACTGGCGAACGCCCGGACACAGTCCGGAGTGCGGCGGAACTGCTGCCGGTGGCCATCGATGCAGATCTCGCTGGTCTTATCCGCAAGGCAACCGCGGAGGATCCCGCACAGCGCTATGCCACGATCGAAGCCTTTCGCGACGACCTGAGCCGCTGGCGCGACGGGCGCCCGCTGCGCGCAGCACGCGATGACTTCAGTTACCGCCTGAGGAAATTCCTGCAGCGGCATCGCATCGCGACCAGCTTGGCATTGCTGGCTGTCGTCGCCTGCGCGCTGTTTGTGTGGCAGCTTGCGTTACAGCGCAACCGCGCAGTGAGCGCCGAGCAGCAGGCTCAGCAAGCACGCGTCCAAGCCGAAGCTTCGGCACTGGAAGCAGGCAAACAGCTCGACCGCTCGCGCCAGGCGATCGAGTTTCTCTCGTCGATCTTCAAAGCCGGCGACCCGGACCAGACCCTGGGCAAGATGATGACGGCAAGAGATCTGCTGGACGCCGGCGAACGGCAACTGCAATCGTCGCCGCCAGCCGACGCCGGCGTGCGTGACGATTTCGCGGCATTGCTCGCCCAGCTCTACTACAAACTTGGCGACAATCAGGGCGCATTGCGCATGCTCGATATCGCGCTTGGCGCGGCGCCGCCACGTGATCGCAGCGAAGCGCTGGAGTTCGCACTCCGGCAGGAGATGCGCATGGGGGTCCATCTCGCGCAGGGCGATGCAAAAAACGCGAGGGTCGCTGCTGAAGCCGCGGTGGCTCTGCGTGACCGCTGGGCACCGAATGACGAACCGGCGCGCATCGCCAGTCTCTGGGCGCTCAGCGAGGTGCGCAAGGCCGAGGGCGATCTTGAAGGCGCCAACCGGCATGGGCTAGAAGGCCTGCAATTGGCCGATCGCAGCACGGGTTACGCGCCAATCTTGCTGATCAATCTGCTCGGCACGCTGGCCGATTCGGCATCGCAGGCCGGAGACGCTACCGCAGCACTGACCTACGCCGATCGCATGGCGCGCGAGATCGCTGCAAACCCCAACATCGAGCGTTCGCGTCAGGTATGGACGCAGCAACTGCGTTCCCGCGCACTGCAAAGTCTGGGACGACTCGCCGAAGCAGAGCTCGCGCTGCAAGACGCCATCGATGCACAGACGCGCCTGATCGGCGACCGCGGCTTCGCGAGCGCGCATCTGATCAACGACCTCGGCTTGCTGCAGGCCAGTGCCGGCCGCTTCGATCGCGCCATTACCTCGTATCAGGCCTATGCCGAATTGATGCGCCAATCCAGCGACCGCAAACCCGAGATGGATACCGTCTTCCTCAACAATGTCTGCGACGCACAGAACGGGCTGGGCGACTACGCGGCGGCACTGTTGAACTGCGAGCAAGCGGTGCGCCTGATCCGCCAACGCTCCGCACCGCTGGCGCCCGACCGGCTTGCCGTGGAAAGCCAGTACGCGCGCACCCTCGGATTTGCGGGGCGCGCGCAGGAAAGTCTGCTGCTGTTCGACGACGTGATCGCGCGCGCCATCCAGGCCTTCGGCGAAACCTCGGTGCCGGTGGCGGTCGCCCGCTTTCGTGCCGCGCGCGTTGCGCTGCTGGCCAACGACCCGAAGCGCGCGCACCAACTCGCGGAGCAGGCGCAGCAGAGTTTTGTCGCGCAGTTCGCCTCACCTCACCCGTGGCGCGCACGCGGTGCGCGGCTTCTGGGTTTGATCGCGCTCGAAGATCGCCAGCCCGACGACGCTGCCAAAGCGCTGGCGGAGGCCGCAGTCGAGATCAAAGGCAGTATTCCGCCCGAGCACATCATCCACTTGCAGCTGGTCGCCGACCAGGCCGAACTCAGCAAGCTGCGCGGCGATCCAGCGCAAGCGAAGGCACAACTGAATGGCGTGCTGACCGCACTGCGTCGTGCCTCCGCCGCGATGGAAGTCGATCGCGTGCGGGCCGAGCGCTTGGCAAAAACGCTGGGCTTGTAGCACGACGCCCAGAGCATTCGCGCGCCGACGATCGCATTACGACGAAGATGATAGGTGCCGGCATGGAACGACGTAGCGGGAATCAACCTCGTTGCGGAGTTGCTGCGCCATGTCCCGATGTCTTGCATCTGTCGTTCTTCTCATGTCCTGCAGCAGTGCGACATGCGCCCAGCAATTCGCCTTCTTCCGCATTGAAGGTCAACCCGCAATTCCGGGCGGCAGCGGCATCCAGTCGAGCGGAGCATTGACGCAGCCGGCTTTGTCTGCCGACGGCAAGACACTGGTGTTTCGGGCCAATGGCGGCAATCTGGTGCCGGCGCCCGGCGGCGCCCAGGTCTTGGCGTATTCACTGACGAGCGGTGCGATCAGCATCGCCAGCAGGTCGCCGAGTGGTCAAGCGTCGGCTTCGAGCACCAGCAACGAGAGACCCGCCGTCTCCGCAAACGGTCGCTATGTGGCGTTCGAAACCACATCGTCCACCTACACCGGCGGCATCGCGGGCGTGCACATCGTGCGGGTCGACCAGCAAACCAGTCAGTTCGAGCTGGTCAACCTCGATGCTGGCAGCGCGCTGCCCCCGGCCACGCTTTCCAAAATGGGCGGAATCTCCGGAGATGGTCGCTTCGTTGCCTTCACTTCCAGTGCGGCCAACCTGGTGGCCGGCGAACCTGCCAACAGCAGCAACAGCGTCTACCTGCGCGATCTGCTCAACGACAGCACGCAACGCATCGACATCAGCAGTGCGGGCATCGGCGGCAATGGTGGGGCGTTCGGCGAGACCCCGACCATCAGCCTTGATGGACGCTACGTGGCGTTCGCCTCCACGGCGACCAATCTGGTCAGCGGCGCATTCACGGGTTCGCAGCGCATCTACGTGCGCGATCGCAGCGCCAGCACGACGACCCGCGTCAGCATCGGGCCTGGCAATAGCGACCTCAGTGGGTCCGGCAACGCGGCGATCTCCGCCGACGGCAGCAGTGTCGTGTTTCGATCGAATGCCGGTGGCGGCAGCGCCACGCAACTCTGGGCGAGAAGACTGAGCGCGCCGACGGCCACCGCCGTACCTGCGGCGGCAGGCATGGGACTGTGCGATATCGCACGCATCGCCGACTCCGGTCTGGTGATCACGCAATGCCGCAATACCAGCGCGATGCTGCCCTACCAGGCGTTCGTCTGGTCACTGAACACTGCGGCGATTGCACCGGAACTGATCAGCGGCAGCGATTGGGCCAACACGATTCCCGGCAATGGCACATCGGGCAGCAACGTGACGATCAGCGCCGATGCGCGGGCGTTCGCATTCGACTCGCTGGCCAGCGACCTGGTTCTGTTCGACACCAACAACGTCAGCGACGTTTTTGTCTATGCCGAGGTCAGCCTGATCGACACGCTGCTTGCCGATGGGTTCGAGCAATGAGTAAGACGATAGCTTCCGCACCACAACAGCGTAACCGTCCGGCAAGCCCGACTGCTGGAGAAACCTGATGCGCCGTTTCAGTACCGATCGAGCGCGCGACGCGATGACAATTGCTGCCGCCTGCTTGCTACTTTTCGTCTCTACCATGCTCCCGGCACGCGCACAGCAGTTGTCGCTCGACACCAGCTTCGGCAACGCCGGCGCGCTGACCCTGGATGCGGGCACCGACTGGTACACCGCCTGGAACGATCGCAATGCACATATCGCCGAAATCGACAGCACGCGCTGGATGCTCGGTGGCAGCTTCAGTCGCTTCGTCAGCCCCGATCTGTTCTATATGCGCCGCTACAGCGTGTTCAGCGACGATACTGTCGGGGCCTTGAGCAGCGTTGGCTGGGGCGTTGGACCACCACTCTCCACCGGCGGAATTCTGTACTACGGCGACGACGGCAGCATCGGCTTCGTCGGTACCGGCAATCCCGGTGGCGGCGCGGCAACCACGGTGCACCAAGCGCGCACGTTCGTCGACTCCGGAAGCGTTTACAGCGACTGCACAGGCGGCTTCCAGAGCAACCACTCCTTTGGTCCGACGGCGCAGGACGAGGTTCGCGGCGCCACGCGCGGATGGTTCGCGCGCGGTGTTCATACTGCGGTTGCGGTCGGCAGCACGCGGCTGGCGAACGGTGAATCACGCGGCTTGATTGCACAGTTTCGATCCGACTGCGTACCCGACGCCGGCTTCGGCTCTGGCGGCGCCATGCTGCTCGACGTCAACCCGTTCGTGATCGGCGCGCCACTGCGCGCGGTGCGGATCAACACCGTGGGGCGGTATCTCAATGCGTCCGGCGAACCGCGTCTGGTCGTGGCGGGCGGCGTGCGCTACGGCCTCGGCGCGAGTGATCCTGGCGCCTGCTTCATCGCGATGCTGACCAACGAAGGTGTGCTTGACGGCGCTTTCGACTTTGATGGCATCCGCATCTATGACCCGCCGGCACAAGGCGGTGGCAACATCGCCTGCGACTTCAACACCCTCGCCTTGACCTTTCAGCCCGGCGACACGATCGGCACGGTCGCGGACTGGAAGCGCGTTGGCGGTGGCACTGTGGTCTATGCCGCGGCACCGGTGCGATTCCATGGCAACGGCGCCCTGTTTGCGGATTGGTCCAGTCACTACAACCTCGGCAGCGTGACCGAACGAGGACCCAGCACGCTGGCCGTTCGATCCGATCAGCAGTGGGTTTTCGGATCCTCCCTGCTCTCCGGTGTTTCGGCCGGCGGCCAACCGCTGTCGTCCACCGAGCTGCGACTGATCCATCCCGGCACCGGACTCGGCAGCAGCGCTGCCACCGTACCCTGGCAATTCAGCGACAGCAGCAGGCAGATCTCGGCCATCCTGCCGCTGCCGGACAACCGGGTCCTCGTGATCGGCACCTCGGGCGATGGCCGCTTTGGTCATCGGCGTTTGCACGTGGCGCGATTCAACGACGGCCGCTTGGCGCTCCATGTAGCGGTCACCGGCAGCGGCGGTGGCGATATCGGAAGCGCGCCCGCAGGCATCGCCTGCAATCGATTTGGCGGAGATTGCGAAGAGTACTTCGCCCCCGGAACAGCGGTTACGCTGACGGCAACGCCTGCGCTCGGCTCGCGATTCACCGGTTGGTCGGGAGCGGCATCCGCCTGCAACACCAATCTCACATGCCCGCTAACGATCGATGCGAACACTGCAGTCGGAGCGAGCTTCGCTCCGTTGGTTAGCGTAGCCGTGACCCGCATCGGCAACGGACTCGTCGTCAGCACACCCGCCGGTATCGACTGTGGCGCCACCTGCTCCGCGTCTTTCGCAACGGGATCCACAGTAACTTTGCAGGCCACCGCAATCCCGAACAGTGGCTTCGTGTTCGACTCCTGGTCCGGAGACGCAGCCGTCTGCGCGTCCAATCCGCTATGTGCGCTGAACGTGACCAGCACACTGGACATCACCGCCAGCTTTCGAAGCACATCGGAAATCGTGTTTGCCGATGGCTTCGAGTAGTCCTGCGGCCAATCGGTCGCTGGCGCCGCGCCGGGGCGGGTGAACACGGCGAGACGCGTCGGGTATTTTCGCCCCGACCCGATCTCGCCTACCATCCGCCGTTCGCTCGCCGCGCCGAGCCCCGCTTCGAGAACACGACATGACCGCACCTGCGTCATCCGGCAGCAGCAACAAGCTCACCCTGTGGATCCTCATTGCGCTCGTGCTCGGCGCCGTTGCCGGCTTCGTGATCCACAAGCGCGTCGCCGACCCGACGCCTTGGGTCACGAACCTCGGCCTGGTCACCACCATCTTCCTGCGCCTGATCAAGATGATCATCGCGCCGCTGGTGTTCGCGACGCTTACCGTCGGCATCGCCAAGATGGGCGACATGGCGGTGGTCGGGCGCCTGGGATTGAAGGCGATGTTGTGGTTCATCGCCGCGTCGCTGATGTCGCTTGGCCTCGGCCTGCTGCTGGTGAATCTGTTCCAGCCGGGCATCGGCCTGAATCTGCCGCTGCCCGATGTCAACGCCAATTCGGGCATCGCCGCCTCGTCGATGTCGCTGGCCGACTTCATCACCCACCTGGTGCCATCGAGCATCGTCGACGGCATGGCGCGCAACGAGATCCTGCAGATCGTCGTGTTCTCGATCTTCTTCGGTGTCGGCTGCGCCGGCGTCGGCGACAAGGCCAAGGTGCTGGTCGAGGCGCTCGAAGGCCTGTCCTACGTGATGCTCAAGGTGACCATGTTCGTGATGTGGTTCGCCCCGTTCGCGGTGTTCGCGGCGGTGGCGGCGGCGATCGCCAAGAGTGGACCCGGCATCTTCGAGACCTATGCCTTCTTCATGGCCGAGTTCTACCTCGGCATCGTGATCCTGTGGCTGCTGTTGTTCGTCGCCGCGTTTGCCGTGCTGGGCCGTCGCTGCGGCGCGCTGTTCAAGGCGGTGCGCGAACCGACCATGCTCGCCTTCGCCACCGCGTCGAGCGAAGCGGCCTACCCGAAGACGCTGGCCCAGCTAGAGAAGTTCGGCTGCAGCAACCGCGTCGCCTCCTTCGTGCTGCCGCTTGGCTATTCGTTCAACCTCGACGGCTCGATGATGTACTGCACCTTCGCGGTGATGTTCATCGCCCAGGCCTATGGCATTGAACTCAGCGCCGCCCAGCAGGTGACCATGCTGCTGATCCTGATGGTGACCTCCAAGGGCATGGCCGGCGTGCCGCGCGCGTCCCTGGTCGTGATCGCCGCGACGCTGTCGCAATTCAACATTCCGGAAGCCGGCCTGCTGCTCCTGCTCGGCATCGACCACTTCCTCGACATGGCTCGCTCCGCAACCAATGTCATCGGCAATTCGGTCGCCACCGCCGTGGTCTCGAAATGGGAAGGCCACCTGCGCAGCGAAGCCGAAGTGGCCGAGGAACTCGCCAACGCGACCAAGGCCGAGCTGCCGCATCATCCGATGTGAGTCGATCCACGTCGCTTGGGTGTGCTTCAATCACCACGACCACGACAGCGCCAGGACTGGCATGGACTCGACCGACCCGATCGCCGAACTGCTCGAGCGCATCCGCGGCGGTGACAGCGGGGCCTCGGATCGATTGTTCGCGCTGCTGTACGACGAGTTCCGCGGCAAGGCCCATCAGTTGCTGCGCATCGGGCCGCGGCAGACGCTGTGCACCACCGAACTGGTCAACGAAACCTGGCTGCGCCTGCGCGGACACGGCATCCCGGTCGAGAGCCGCGAGCACTTCGCGCATCTGGCCGCGCGCGCGATGCGCTTCGTGCTGATCGACCGCGCCCGCCAGCGCCAGGCGCTGAAGCGTGGCGAAGGCGAGGCGCCGCTCGAACTCGGCACCCTCGACGCCGGCGGCGACGACCCGTTCGAGGTGCTGGCGCTCGCCGACACCCTGTCCGAACTGGCGCGCATCGACCCCGACCTGGCACGCATCGCCGAGCTGCACCTGTTCGGCGGCTACTCGATCATCGAGATCGGCGAGTTGCTCGGCATTCCCGAGCGATCGGCGTTCAGGCGCTGGCGCACGGCGCGGATGTTCCTGGTCCGCACACTCACGGGTCGGGACGACCCGACGCCGGAAAGCTGAACCGCGCCTGTACCAGCGCGGACACGGTGGCAGCAACCGGCATCCGCCGCCGAATCAGCCGGCACGTCCCCAAGGAGTGCCGCGTCATGTTCCGCCGTTTCCTGATGTCCTTGTTCGCCTCTTGCCTGCTCGCAGGCCCGCTGCGTGCCGATGTCGTCTGCGTCGATACCGTGTCCGAGCTGGTGAACGCGCTGGCATCCTTCGAGTACCAAGTCGACGGAACCTCTCGCACCGTCAAGGTGGTGCAAGGCACCTATCTGGTCGGCAACCAGCTCGGCGGCACCTTCGCGAGCTATCCGAATTCGGTCACCTTCTCGATCAAGGGCGGCTACACCGCCGGTTGCGCCAGCCGCGTGATCAATCCGGCCAATACGGTGATCGACGGCAACAACCTGGCCGACAGCGGCTTCTCTTTCTCGGTGACTGGCGATGCCAACTTCTTCGTCGAGGGCCTGAGTTTCACCCGCCTCGACGGCAGCGGCTGGCCAGCGTTTGGCATCGGGCTCGATGTCGGCACCAGCAACACCGCGCGCTTCACCATTCGCCACTGCCGCTTCACGCGCAATGCGGGCGCCAGCATCGTGCGCATGAACGGGCCGGAGATGCGCTTCACCAACAACCTGGTCGCCGACAACCTGCCGAGCGGCAGCGGGCGCGCCGGCGTACTGCTGGAATACTCCTACGAAGCAGGCAGCGGCGCGATCGCCACCAACAACACCATCGCGACCAATTCCGGATCGGGACTGCGCCTGCTCGATTTCGACGGCCAAGTGGGCGTGCGCTTTTCCGAGATCACCAACAACATTCTCTGGAACAACGTGGCCGACCTCGACCTGGGCGAGTTCGATCCTCTCCTGAACCCGATCTTCGTCGAGGGCAACGTGGTCGAGGACTATTCCGGCATCCAGCCGCTCAGCAGCTCCAACCTGACCAGCAATCCGCAGTTCATCAATCTGGCCGCAGGAAACTACGGACTGAACTTCGCTTCTCCCGCGATCAACAGCGGTTTCATGTTCCAGTCGCTCGGCTTCCCATCGAAGGACCTGGCCGGCGGCGAGCGCGTGGTCGGGACCAAGATCGACCGCGGCGCGTTCGAGTCCTCGATCGACGACCGCGTCGCCTTCGTGGTCACCAACGTCGGTGACAACGGCAGCAACACCAGCCCGCTTGCGGGATCGCTACGCGCAGCGATCAAGGCGGCCAACGCGGCCGCTGGACCCTATCGGATCACCTTCGAAATTGGCGGAGCCTGCCCGCACATCATCAACCTGACCACAACCATGCTCGACATTACCGGCGACGTCACCCTGGACGCGCGCACCCAAAACGGATGGAGCCCCAACACGTTTTACGGACGCTCGGACGCGAACCTGTGCATCGTGCTCAACGGCAGCGGCGCCACTGCGCATGCCTTCCGTGTCCCCTCACTGGCCGGCAGCGACGCGCGCCTGGCGGTGTTCGGCATGATGTTCGCCGGGTTCACCGATGCCGCGCTCAGGGTCGAAAACGGCCACGACCACCGCATCGCCGGCAACCAGTTCGGTGCCGTGCCCTTCACCTCGCCGAATGGCGCTGCAGTGCGTGTCACTGGCTCCTCCGGCGGTGCCTTCATCGGCGGTTACGACGATCCGGCCTCGATGAACCTGATCGCCGGCAGCACCGTGGCGGGCGTCTATCTCGACAATGCGAACGGCGGCAGCACGATCGCCAACAACGTCATCGGCTACCAGACCGACGGCATGTCGGCCGGCGGCAACCAGATCGGCGTGTTCGTGTTCAATTCGCCGAACAACCACCTCCAGTACAACTACATCGGCTACAGCGCGGCCACCGGCATCACCTTGTCCGGCGCGGCCAGCCAGGACAACGAGATCCAGTACAACGGCATCGGCGCGGACTGGGTGAATGGCACGCCGGGCAACACCGGCGCCGGCATCGGCATCCTGTTCGGCGCGCACGACAACACCATCGGCGCGCCCCTGCTCGGCGCCTACGGCTGGAACTACATCGCGCGCAACACCGGCCCGGGCGTGTGGATTTCCGCGAGCGGCGGCGCCGGCAACCGGGTGCTGTACAACACCTTCTTCGACAATGGCGCAATCGACATCGACCTCGGCGCCGCCGGACCGAGCGCGAACCAGGTCAGCAATCCCGCCGTCGGACCGAACCACCTGCAGAACTACCCGACCCTGACGCTCGCCGAGCGCAGCACCGGCAACAGCCCGACACTCAGCATCAGCGGCCAGTTGCACAGCGCGCCGAACACCGCTTACCGCTTCGAGCTTTACGTCGGACGCTGCGATCCGCAAGCGCCGACCCGAGGCACGGCCGAATACTGGGTGGGCCGGATCAACCGTCTGACCGACGCCCAGGGTGACGTCACCTTCAGCGCGGTGTTCAGCGTGTCGAACGTGTACAGCCACCTCACACGGATCAGCGCCACCGCCACCAGCAGCAGCGGCGATACCTCGGAGATCGGCGAGTGCTTCCCCATCACCGACGTTGCGCCGCCGGATGCCTTGTTCCAGAACGGCTTCGAGTAGCGCGATCGTGCGCACCCGCGGGTGGCTGCTGGCGCAGACGGAGGGGCCGGCTATGCTTGCGCCAGGCCTTCTCCGGAACCGGTCCATGATCGACGCGCAGCAGCACACCGAACGGATGCAACGCGCGCTCGGCATCGTCGGTGCGGCGCTCGATCGGCCGGAGGATGAGCGCGAGCCGTGGGCGATTACGCAATGCGCGGACGACGCAGCACTCGCGAACGAAGTGAGGTCGCTGCTCGCGGCCGATCACGCGACGCTGTGGCCCGAGCGCGCTCGCAGCGAGCCGCTTGATGATTCGCTGATCGGCCAACGCATCGACCGTTACCTGATCCGCGCCCGCCTCGGCGCCGGCGGCATGGGCACCGTCTATCGCGCCGAGGCGCAGGGCGAGCTGGCGCTGCCGGCGGTGGCGCTGAAGGTGATCAAGCGCGGCATGGACAGCGAGGAGATCGTTTCCCGCTTCCTGCGCGAACGCGAAATCCTGGGGCGCATCGAGCACCCGCACATCGCGCGCCTGCTCGATGGCGGCATGAGCCAGGACGGCCGCCCCTGGTTCGCGATGGAACTGGTCGACGGCGAGCCGCTGCTCGCGCACTGCGACCGCCTCGCGCTCTCCATCGAAGCGCGGCTGGCGCTGATGCTGCAGGTCTGCGATGCGGTCGCGTACGCGCACCGGCTGCTGATCGTGCACCGTGACCTGAAGCCGGGCAACGTGCTGGTGGATCGCCAAGGGCAGGTCAAGCTGCTCGACTTCGGCATCGCCAAGTTGCTCGACCACGAGGCCGGGTCCGGCACCGGCAGCGCAGCGCTGATGATGACCCCCGAGTACGCCGCGCCCGAACAGTTCGAGCGCGGCGCGATCACCACGCAGACCGATGTCTATCAGCTCGGCATGCTGCTCGCCGAACTGCTCGGCGGTCGCAAGCCGTTGCCGGCCAGCCTCGGGCGCAGAGAAACGCAACACCGTCTCGATGCTCCATTTCGCGCCACTGGTGCCGCCCGCGACGAAGCCATGCGGCGGATCGCGGCCCGTCGCGACCTGCAGGTGCCGACACTGGCGCGGCGTCTGGCCGGTGATCTGGACCGGATCACGCGCTGCGCCACGGCCGCGCAGCCGGAGGCGCGCTACGCCAGCGTCAGCGCGCTCGCCGATGACCTGCGCCGGCACCTGCGCGGCGAACCGGTGCACGTGATGGGCGACCGCTTCGGCTACCGCCTCGGCAAGTTCGTGCGCCGCCACCGGCTGGCGGTGGGTGCCGCGGCGGCGATCGTCTTGTCGCTCGCGCTCGGCCTCGGTGCCACGCTGCGCGAAAACGCGCGCTCGCGTCGCGCCGAAGCACAGACGGAAACCACGCTGGCGCTGCTCGAAGACGTGTTCCTCGGCGCCAATCCCTACGCCGCCCGCGCCGGCGACACGCGCGCCAGCGACTTGCTCGACGGCGCTCGCGAGCGCTTGAATCGGTCCGCCGACTTGGCTCCGGCGCTGGCCACTCGGCTGTGGGCGAAGATCGCATCCTCCTACGTCTCGCTCGAGCAGCGCGAGCCGGCGGAGGCGGCGTTGCGCCAAGCACTCGTCGAAGGCGAACGCGCGCTGGCCTGTCGCGGTGCGAGCTGCGTCGGACCCGATGCGCTGACCACGCGCGCCACCATGGCCGCCGCCCGCGCCCGTCTCGCCCACTATGCCGTTGCGCACGATCACGTTGCGGACGCACGTGGCGATCTGGAAGGCGCCATCACCGAGATGCGTGTGCTCGGCGCGCGCGCCGACATGGAACTGGCCGAGGCGCTGCAGCTGTTGAACGACCTGGACTTCGGCCAGGGCGACTACTCGCAACTCGACGCCCGCGGCCAGGAGGCCATCGACGTACTACGCCGCGCGCGCGGCGAGCGCAATGCCGACACGATCATGGCGATCGCCAACCGAGCCTCCCTGTTGCGCGCCAGTGGCCACGCGGACGCGGCGCTTGCGCCCGCGGCCGAGGCCTATCGGCTGCTCGCCGGCCTCGACCATGGCGCGCCGGCGGCGGTCGCCCTCTACGTCGAACAGCAATACGCCGGCGCGCTGTCCGAAAGCGGCCAACCTGCCGCGGCGGAACCCGTGCTGCGCCAGGCCCTTGCGCGCGCCAAAGTGCTGCGCGGCGCAAACAGCGGGCTCGCCATCGGGCTCGCCTGGGACCTGGCCGGCGCCCACACCGAACTCGGGCGCAACGCCGAGGCCATCCCCGAATACCGCGCGCTGCTCGTGCGCATGCCGGACCTGAAGTCCGCCAACGTCGCCGCGATCCACAATTCGCTCGGCAATGCGTTGCTCGCCGAGGGTGATGCGGCGGCAGCCGAAGTCGCGTTCGGCGACGCGCTCGCGGTCCTTTGCATAGCCGAGTCAAACAGTCCGCCCTGCCAGGTGATCGGACTGAACCGCTGCGATGCCGAGTTGAGCCAGGATCGGCGCGGCTGTCTGGCCACGCTGGCGAGCGGCGCGCGCACCGCCGGCGGACCCATCGCACGACGCCACGCCATGCTGCGGGCACGCGCCGCACTCGCCGATGGCGACACCGCAGCCGCCGAAGCCGCACTTGCCGAAGCACGATCCTTCGATCCCGCGACCGCGAGCGATCCGGTGCTGCGCGGCCACATTCTGCGCCTGCAAGCCGACATCGCCAACGCCCGCGGCCAGGCCGAACCGGCGCGCCAACTCAACCGGCAAGCCGTGCTCGCCTTCCGCGAGCGCTGGACCGGCGAACCCGCGGCACTACGCGCGGCGCTCGTGGGCAGCGGGGAACGCTGAGGTTGCGTCCCGCTGCTACCCGGCCAGTGCGCGCACCGCCGCCGGAATCTCTGCGGCGCGGGCGACTTCGCGCAGGCGCGCTGAAGCCGGCAGCGGCTGACCCGACTCCATCGCCCACAGCAGGTGATAGGGCACGTACACCGCGCTGCCGCCGAGTTCGAGCACGGGTTCGATGTCGGACTTCGGCGAGTTGCCGACCATGATGAACTGTTCGGGCGCGACACCGATCTCGTCGAGCACGCGCCGATAGGTCGGCACGTCCTTCTCGCTGACGATCTCGATGCGATGGAACCACTCGCTCAGGCCCGACTTCGCGATCTTGGCCTCCTGATGGAACAGATCGCCCTTGGTGATCAGCAGCAGGGTGAAGTCGCGTGCCACCTCGGCCACTGCCTCGGTGATGCCGGGCAGCAGTTCCACCGGGTGTTCAAGTACGGCCACACCCAGATCAACGATGCGCTGGATGTCGCTCGCACTGATGCGCGCTTCGGTCATCGCGATCGCGGCCTCGACCATCGACAGCGTCATGCCCTTGGCGCCGTAGCCGAAGCGCTTGATGTTGCGACGCTCGACTTCGAGCAGACGCGCATGCACGTTGGCATCGGCGACATCGATGTAGGACGCGAGCAAACGCTCGTACGCCGCCTGCGCATCGTGATAATGGCCCTCGCTGTGCCACAGCGTGTCGTCGGCGTCGAAGGCGACGTGGGTGATCACGCCCGCACCAGCTTCAACGCCGCCTCGAGCACGGTCGCGTCCGTCGGCAGGATCAGGTTCGCGGCGCCGGCGAGTGGAGTGTAGGTGTCGTCGCCGACGACGCGGACCAGCGGTTTGGCACCGTGACCACCTTCGACGATGGCGGTGATCACGCCTTCGCCGATGCCGGCGCTGCGGCGACCTTCATCCAGCACCAGGATGCGGTCGCAGTCGCCGGCGTGTTTCACGATTGCCTGCGCGTTCAGCGGTTGCAGCCAGCGCAGGTCGACGACGCGGGTTTTCTTGCCGGTCTGCGCTTCGACCGCCTTCGCGGTGCGCAATGCGAACGGCACGCCGTTGCCGAAGCTGAGGATCAGCAGGTCCTTCGCGTCCTCGTGGTAGACGCGCTCGGCGCCGTATTCGAGTGCCTGGTCGGGCGCCGGATACGGGAACGACCATTGCGCGTCGCCGGCTTCGTACAGGTCCTTGGTCATGTACAGCGCGATCGGTTCGAGGAACACGCAGACACGCCCGTCCACCTTCGACAGCGCGGCGAGCGTTCGCAGCATCATTGCCGCGTCATCGCCGCGGCTCGGGCAGCCGACGACGAGACCCGGGATGTCGCGCAACGCGGTCACCGAGTTGTCGTTGTGGAAGTGGCCGCCGAAACCGCGCTGGTAACCGAGGCCGGCGACGCGCATGACCATCGGGTTGCGGTACTGGTCGTTGCTGAAGAACTGCAGCGAGCAGGCTTCGCCGCGGATCTGGTCGCAGGCGTTGTGGAAATACGCCAGGTACTGAATCTCCGGGAACGGCAACATGCCCAGGTTCGCGAAACCCTGGGCCAGGCCGAGGATGGTGGTCTCGTCGAGCAAGGTGTTGAACACGCGGTTCGACTTGAACGCCTTGTGCAGGCCCTTGGTCACCGTGTACACGCCGCCCTTGTGCGCCACGTCCTCGCCAAACAGCAACGACTCCGGGTACTTGATGAACAGGTCATGCAGGGCCTGGTTGATCTGGATCGCCAGGTGCTTCGGCGGCTGGTTCTCGGGCAGCTGCTTCTCGGAGCCGAACACCGCGATGCGCTGCTCACTCGTCGGCGCACGCGTCGCCTCGGCGCGCACGCGCTCCGGCGAATACGGCGCCAGCGGGCGCATGACCTCTTCCTTGCTGAGCAGCTTCGGCGTCTGGTCGGCATGTTCGGCGGCGGCCATGCACTTGCCGCGGATGGATTCGTACTGCGCCAGCAATTCGTCCTTGCCCATCAGCCCGGAGGCGAGCGCGATCTCGGCCGAGCGCAGCAGCGGGTCGGTGGCTTCGACGCGCAACAGTTCCTCGATCGGGCGGTATTCGATCTCGAAGTCGGTGCCGGCATGGCCCATGATGCGCGTGGTGCGCAGGTGCAGGAAGGTCGGACGGCGCGTGCTGCGACAATGCAGGATCGCGGCCGCCACCTGTTCGTAGCCCTCGGCGAGGTCGAGGCCGTTGGCGTAGAAGTAGTCGAGCGCTTCGCGATTGCGAAATGCGGCGCCGACCCAGCCGCCCGGCGTCCGCGTCGAGATGCCGATGCCGTTGTCCTCGCAGACGAACAGCACCGGCGCCGGCAGATGCTGGTACGCGGTCCACTGCGCTGTGTTGAACGCGCACTGCGCGGTGGCGTGGTTGCTGGAGGCGTCGCCGAAGGAGCAGATGGCGATCGAATCCTCGGGAATCGGCAGCGTGTGGCCGATGCGCTTCGCGGTCTCGATGGCGATGGCGGTGCCCAGCGCCTTCGGCAGGTGCGAGGCGATGGTCGAGGTCTGCGGCAGTACCCACAACGGCTTGCTGCCCCAGACCTTGTGGCGCCCACCCGAGGCCGGATCTTCCTTGCTGGCGGCGAAGCTCAGCGCCGAATCCTGGATCGGGTCCATGCCCGGCAGCTTGCGGAAGCGCTCGGCCATGAAGCCGCCGCTGCGGTAATGCAAGAAGGCCGGATCGGTATGGCGCGTCAGACGCGCGACCATGGCATTGCCTTCGTGGCCCGAGGACCCGATCGTGTAGTAGACCTTGTTCTGCACCCGCAGCACGCGCGCCATCAGGTCCAGATGGCGGCTGATCAGCTGCGACTCGAACAGCTTCAGGAAATCCTCGGCTGTGCACAGGCTGCCCGGCAACACGGCCTCACCCGGACGCGGCTTCGCCGCCACCGGCCCGGCATAACCGCGCACGAACTCGACGAAGTTCTCGTCGCAGACCTTGGCGCGGTTGACGTCCTTGAGACGGGCGGGAATCGGATTCGGAATCTGGATCGCGGACATGGCAGGGACGCTTGGAAAAGAGGCGCATTCTACGGGCTCGACCGCGGCGAATGCGGGCGGAATTGGGGAAGGCCAACGCCGCCCGCAGCGGCTTTGCGTTAGGCTGGGCGGATGTCACCCAAATCCACCGTCTACAAAGTCGAGTTGCAGGTCTCCGACCTCGATCGCCACTACTACCAGGAACACAATCTCACCCTGGCCCTGCATCCCTCGGAAACCGAGGAACGGATGATGGTGCGGCTGCTCGCGTTCGCGATGAACGCCGATGAGCGCCTGAGCTTCGGCCGCGGCCTGAGCACGGAGGACGAGCCCGACCTGTGGCTGCGCGACGACACCGGTGAAATCGGGCTGTGGATCGAGACCGGGCAACCGGACGAGGCCAGAATCCGCAAGGCCTGTGGCCGCGCGCGGCATGTGTTGATCTACACCTACAGCGGCCGCGGCGCCCAGGTCTGGTGGGACAAGGTCGGCTCGGGCCTCAATCGCAAGAACCTGAGCGTAATCGACCTGCCGGGCGAATCGGTCACCGCCCTCGCCGGCCTCGCTGCACGCACGATGCGGCTGCAGTGCATGATCGAGGACCGGCACGTGCAGCTCATGGACCAGAGCGGATCGGTGTCGATCGATCCGGTCGTGCGCGTCGCGGCGCAGCTGCGCTGAGGCGGCGGCGCTACTCGAAGTCGCCCGGTTCGCCGCCGAAGACGATATCTAGCGGGCCGCCGAGCACGAAGGCGGGACTTGGTCGTTCATGCACGCCGCCGACCTGGCCGTCGCCCAGTTGCCCGAAGTTGCCGTGGCCCCAGCACATGACGTTGATCGGGTCTTCTCGCACGCGGGCGCAGGTGTGTTCCGCGCCGGCGGCGATCGCGGTGACGTCGCCGACGCCGACCACGACCACCGGACTCTCGCGGTTGTTGCGATTGCTGCCATCGCCCACGGTGCCGAACCAGTTGTAGCCCCAGCAGCTCATTGCGCCACCCGAGCGAATCACGCAGGCGTGGAAGTCGCCCGACGCGATCGCGGTGGCGTCGGCGATGCCGCTGACCGCCACCGGCACCGCGCTGTCGCCGCTGGCGCCATTGCCCAGGTTGCCGTAACCGCCGTGGCCCCAGCAGCGCACCGCGCCACCCTGCAGCAGCGCGCAGGTGTGGTTGGCACCGGCGGCGAGCGCGACCGCGTTGCTGATGCCGAACACATCGACGGCCCCGAGTACGCCCGGGTCGGCATCGACCGCGCCGTTGCCGAGCTGTCCCTGATGGTTGCGACCCCAGCACTTGATCGCGCCGGCGCCGACGATGGCGCAGCTGTGGTTTTCCCCGGTCGCGATGGCAGTGGCGGCCGCGATGCCTGCGGCCTGCACCGGGACGTTGCTCTCGGTGAACGTGCCCGAGCCAAGCTGGCCGTGGTAGCCGTGGCCCCAGCACCACACCGAGCCCGCGGCGAGCAATGCGCAGCTGTGATTGCCGCCGGTGGCGACGGACAGCGCGGTGCTGATACCCACCACCGGCGTCGGCGTGGCTGGACTCGCGCCACTGCCATTGCCGATCTGTCCCCAGCGGTTGTAGCCCCAGCACCAGGCGCCGCCGGTGCTGGTTGCCGCGCAGGTGTGCTGGCTGCCACCGTCGACCGAGACCACGTCGGTCAAGCCTTCGGCCCGCACCGGTTCGGCGATGCTGTAGTGCGGCGCACTGTCGCCGAGTTGCCCCTGTTCATCCCAACCCCAGCAGTGCAGGTTGCCGCCGGGGACGATCGCGCAGGTGTGTCCAGCTCCGGCGGCCATTTGCTGTGCCTGCGCCGTGACCGGCTGCAGCAGCAGCACGGCGAGGCCGACCAGCGCTGCCGCGAGCGCCCGGGAGGAAAGCGAGGGGGTAGCCATGTCGGTCGTCTCCAGATGCGACGCGATGGCGTCGTTTCCGGTACACGCACGGAACCGGGGCGAAAAGGCTCAGTCGCGCGAGAGCCGCGCGCGCAGGGCGTCGCGGCGCGCGGTGGCCGGCACCGACAACTTGCCTTCGGCGGCGAAGGCGTCCCAGATCGCGAGCGCGGACTGCGCGGCTGAAATCGCCTGCGGCGCATCGGGCTGCGCTTGCCAGCAGGCGTCGGCGAGCTGCGCCCAGGCTTCGGCCTGATGGTCGCGATAGCGCGTCGCCTCGGGATTTGCGGCGACCAGCGCGGTGATTGCATCCGCCGCCGCGCGCAGCGATTCGCGCGCCGCGACAACCTCGCCCGCCGCCGCCAGGTTGCGCCCGAGGTGCATGCGCGACAATGCCTGGCCCAGAGCGAAGTCGGGCGAGATCGCCACCAGCGTGGCCTGCAACTCCAGCGCCGTTCGATGGCTGCTCGCGGCGGCGGCGAAATCGCGCAGGGCTTCGCGCAGTTCGCCCTGGCGCCGATGCGCAAGCGAGAGCGCGAAGCGCGCTTCCGGATTGTCCGGCGCGGCCTGCAACCAGCGCTGGTTGATCTCGATCTGGCGTGCCACCACCGGCGCGGCTTCGGCGGCACGATCGGCCTTCAGCAGTTGCCGTGCCGCCCAGCCGCAACTGGCCGACACCGCCTGCCACAGCATGTCGTTGCCGGGATCGCGCGCGAGCATCGCCTCGGTCGTGGCCAGCGCCTGCAAGGCCGAATCGACCGAGGCATCGAGCCGGCCCTGCGCCTCGAACACCGGCACCCGGCGCGAATGCACCAGCGCCTGTTCGTAGCGATAGAAGCTGTCGTCCGGATCGACGGCAACCAGCGCGGAAATCGTTTGCAACGCGGCGTTCAATGCGGACTCGGCCTGCGCCATGTCCCCCTGGCCGATCCAGTACTCGCCCTCGCGCAGTTCGCTTTGGTAGCGACCAAAGCGCAAGCCTGCATCGTCCGGATGAGCAACCAGCGCTGCCTCGCGCAGTGCCCGCGCGCGCTGGTGGGCCTGGCGCGCGGCATCGACCTGGTTCAGCGAGGCCGCGCTCTCGCGACCGAGCAGATCGCCGTAGTGGTCGAGGACGTTGGCCTGCTCGATCACCACCTCGTGGCGCTGCTGCAACGCGGACGGCAGCGCCGTGAAGCGCGCCAGCGCGCGCTCGAACTGCGCCTTCGCGACCTCCAGTTCACCCGCCTGATGACGCAACTCGGCCTGGCGCGACTGCAGGCGCGCGTCGAGCAGGCGCAGCGACTCGACCTCCGGCCCCATTCCGCGCAGGCGCGCCAGCAGGGCCGCGGCGGTGTCGTAACTGCGCGTGGCGCCCTCCAGGTCGGCGATGTTCGGGCCATAGGGATTGCCTTGCAGGTCGCCGACCTTCAGGTAGGCAGCGGCGAGATCGGCGAGCAGCGCGGCATCGTCGCCGGCCTCGCGCCGCAGCGATTCGAGATAGGCCAGCGCATCGGCGACGAGCCGCTGCTGCATCGGCAGCGAACCGGCGAGCTTGCGGATGCGTTCCTGGTAGTCGAACAGCACGGTGTTGGCGAAGCGGTGCACGTCCTCGAAGCGACGCTCGGCGTGCGCGCGCTGCTCGGCCGCGACGCGCGACTGCCACAAGGCCGCGGCGGTGGCCGCGAACAGCAGCATCAGGCTCACGCCGAGCGCGGCCACCGCGACGCGATGGCGCCCGACGAAGCGACGCAGCACATAGCCGGCGCTGGCGCGACGCGCCGATACCGGACGGCCGGCGAGCACCGCACGCACGTCGGCGGCCAGTTCGCGCGCCGACGCATAGCGCCGCTGCGGCTCCTTCTCCAGCGCCATCGCGACGATGCGGTCCAGATCGATGCGCCAGGACTTCGGCATTGCGACCAGCCCGGTCTGGCGCAGCAACGGCGGCGCGTCTTCGTGCAGCAGTGCCTGGCGCAAGGCCTCGTCACGGCGCCCATCGCGACGGAACGGGTGCGCGTTGCACAGCAACTCGAACAGCAGCAAGCCGAGCGCATGCACATCGGTCGCGGTGGTGACCGGTTCGCCGCGCAACTGCTCCGGTGCGGCGTAGGCCGGGGTCAGCGAGGTGCCGAAGTCGCGCGTCAGCGTGCTGTCGCCGGCGTCGCCGAGGAGCTTGCCGATGCCGTAGTCGAGCAGCTTGGGTCTACCCTCGCGGTTCACCATCAGGTTGCCGGGCTTGATGTCGCGGTGCACGAGCAGGCGCTGGTGCGCGTAGGCGACGGCATCACAGACCTGCGCGAACAGCTCGAGTCTTGGCCCGACACCCGGGTTCGCCGCGGCCAGGTAGCGATCCAGGGTTTCGCCATCGACGCATTCGAGCGCGAGGTAGGGCCGTCCGTCGACGGCCACGCCGGCATCGACCAGACGCACGATGCCCGGGTGATCGAGCCGCAGCAGCAGGTCGCGTTCATGCTGCAGGCGCCGCGTTCCGATCGCGTCGAGACGTCCGCCGTGCAGCAGCTTGATCGCGACGGTCTGCGCATAGTCGCCCTCGCGATGCGCGCGATAGACGCTGCCCGAGCCGCCTTCGCCGAGGTGCGCGTCGAGCACGAACGGACCGAATCGTTGTCCGATGCGTTCGTCGCCCGCGGCCCCGGCATCGAGCGCCGCCAGCGCCGACAACGGCAAGGCTTCGGGCAGCGCCACACCATCCAGTTGCGCGAGCAGCGAGTCCAGCTCCTCGGCCAGTTCGGGCGAGGCGGCGCGCAGCGCGTCCAGCCGCGTCTTGCGCGCCGCGGCATCCCGTTCCAGCAGATGGTCGAGCTCGTCTTGCAGTTCGCGCCAGCGGGCGGCGTCCGCGCGCGAACTCATGCCGACAGCTCGCGCGACAGCCACAGCCGCGCCATGGTCCAGTCGCGCTTGACGGTCGCGAGCGAGACCCCGAGCAGTTCGGCGATCTCGGCCAGTTCCAGGCCAGCGAAGAACTTCATCTCGACCACCCGCGCCTGGCGTGCATCGAGCCGGGCCAGCACCTCCAGCGCTTCGTGCAGGCCGAGCAGATCGAACTCGCCCGCTGCCACCTGATCGGCCGCCGACAGGCTGACCAGGTCGACGCCATCGCCGCGCTTCTGCGCCGCGCGATCACGCGCGTGGTTGACCAGGATGCGCCGCATCATCGTCGCCGCCAGGCTGAAGAAGTACAGGCGGTCGCCGCTGCCGGCGGCGTCCTGCGCGGCCATGCGCAGCCAGGCCTCGTGCACCAGCGCCGTGGTCTGCAACGTGTGGTTGGCACGCTCGCCGCGCATCAACCCGCGCGCGATGCGTTTCAGCTCCTCGTAGATCACCGGCAGCAGGCGCTCCAGCGCAGCCCCGTCGCCGCTGCGGGCACTGCGCAGGTCAGCGTCGATCGATCCCTCTGCGAACACGAATCCCCCTGGTGCAAGGCGCGGCACGATCCCGGACCGGCGTGATTCTACGTCGATCGGTCGCGACCCTGCCGTTCTGGCAAGATCGGGCGCGCCCACCGGGAGCCCGGCATGCCCTTTCCCATCCGCAGCGTGCGTCCGCTCTACCCGCCCTTCCCCGACGGCGTCTGCGACTGCGAGCTGCTGCCGAGCGATCACCCGACCATCCTCGAAGAACTGGTGCACACGCGCCTGATCGATTCGCAGCCGCTCGACCTCGCGCTCGATGAAGGCCGAACGCGTGCGCACTGCACGATCGAGGTGCGGCAGTGCCCGTACTGCGGCCAGTGGTGGTGGGCCGAGCGCAGCTCGCGCACCGACATCACCTACGCCCGCGACAGCGACAACACGGTTCCGGTGGGTTCGGTGTCGGTCATGCTCAGTTCGGCAGTGCGCTGCGCCAACGCCGAGGAGGCCGCCGCATTGACCGCATGGTGGGCCGAGTACCAGGAAGCGCTGGCGGTGCGCGACCGCTACGCGCGCAAGGACGACGGCCGCGGCGTGGCGCGCTGCATCGAACTCGGCGCACGCAGCGCGGCCGCGCAAATGCTCTCCGAGAGCACCGCGCGTTCGGTCAAGCTGGCGCGCAACACGCGCGCGGCGCTCGATCGCGAAATGCAAGCTTGCATCGAGATCCTGAATCGGAAGCCCGACGACGAAGCCGCCTGGACGGAGTTGCAACGACTGCAGCGCCGCTGCGCGCTGGCACGCGGTTGGGACGCGGCAGCGGAACCGCAGGACTGGACGATCGAGGAATGGTGGACGCCCGCGCTGGCTGGCGTGAGTCGCCTGGAGTTCGAGTTGCATGCGGTGCGCCATGCCGCGCGCGGCAAGGCGCTCGGTTCGCCCGAGCACCTGGAGCTGCGGCGTTGCGAGGACGAGCTGGCGACGCGCTGGGAGGCGCACTGCGCGCGCGTCGAATGGCCCTCGCTCGCGGTCGGCTTTCACGCCCTGCTCGAGCACGCCAAGTTGCTGCAGCCGCTGGTGGTGGCCGGGGACATGGCGTCCTGGCGCCATCCCGACCGCATCGGGCGCATCCTTCGCGACTGGTTCCAGGCCGGCGTGGTGACCCCGACCCGTCACCTGGCCGTGGTCCCGTGGCTCGCCGCGCGCACCGGCCTGCCCGACAACCTGGTCCGCAACGAAGCACAGAACCGCGCCAACTACTGGCGGCCGATCCGCCGCGCCATGCGCGCCGAAGCCCAGCAGCGCTGAGGACGGAGCTTGGCGCTCAGGCTTGCTGCGCGATGAAGCGCGGCTGCCCCTCGACCCGCGCCAGCCACGCTCGCAGGCGCGGGTATGCATCGAGACCGACGCCACCGGCAGGCGCGTCGTGGGTGTAGGCATACAGCGCGATGTCGGCGATTGAATAACCGCTCGCGAGCATGAAGTCTCGCGTCGCCAGTTCACCTTCCATCACCGCCAGCGCCTGGTGGCCGCGCTCCTGCAAACGCGGCAGCTCGGCGCGACGCGGATGGTCGGCGGGCAGGAATTTCGCGATGAAGCGCGCAACCGCGACATAGGGTTCGTGGCTGTACTGCTCGAAGAACAACCATTGCAGGATTTGCGCGCGCCGCCACGGATCGGCCGGGAAATACGCCGAGCCCTCCGCGAGATAGCAAAGGATCGCGTTCGACTCGGCGAGACAACGACCGTCCTCGAGTTCGAGCAGCGGCACCTTGCCGTTCGGATTCTTCGCGAGGAACTCAGGCGTACGCGTCCCGCCGCTCAAAGTATCGACCTCGACCCAGCGATAGGGTCGTGCGATCTGCGCCAGCAGCAATTGCAGTTTGTAGCAGTTGCCCGACGCCGACATGCCGTGGATGGTGATCATGCGATCTCCAGATCGTTTGCGCGGCGCCGTGCGAACCATTGTGCGCGCGACTGCGCCCAGATGCCGATCTTGGCGTCAGCGAAGGGTTCAGGCAGTTGCCCGGGGCCGCGGTAGCTGGAACCGAGTCGCTCGGCGAGGCGGATGGACGCGGCATTGTCCGGATCGATGCTGTGGATCACCTCGCTCCAGTCGAGATGAGCGAAGGTCCAATCGATCGCCGCGGTGGCGGCTTCGCTGGCGTAACCCTTGCCCCAGGCATCGCGATGGAACGACCAGCCGATTTCGGTACCCGGCCAGCCTTCTGGAAACCACGGCCCGGTCTGGCCGACCCAGCGACCGCTCGACTGCTCGACCACGCTGAACATCGCGAATCCCTGCACCGCCCAGGCACCCGGCATCTGCAGGAAACGCCGCCAGGCCGCGGTGCGCGGCAGCACGCCGCCGATGTGGCGGGCGCTGGCGTCGTCGCCGAGCATCTCGGCGAAGCGCTCGAAATCGCCGGCAATCGGCCGGCGCAGCAGCAACCGGGGGGTCTGCAGCGGAACGTCGGAAGGTTCTGGGATGGCGGACATGCGGGTCGCTCGTGACAGCGGCCGAAGCCGGCCGCCACCGAGCTTGCCGCGCCCGTCGGCCGCGCGCAAACCCGACTCGCCGCAGCGCGCGCGAGGGCGCTAGACTCCGGCCAGGCCCGTTCTCCGGAGATTCCCCGCCATGAGCAATTCCCAGCGCTACCGTCTGGTCACCCGCAGCGACTTCGATGGCCTGGTGTGCGCGGTGCTGCTCAAGCAACGCGGCATCATCGACGAAATCACCTTCGTGCATCCGAAGGACATGCAGGACGGCAAGGTCGAGATCGGTCCGCGCGACATCACCACCAACTTGCCCTACGTCGCCGGCTGCCACATGGCCTTCGACCACCACGCCAGCGAAATCGTTCGCCTTGCCGGTGGCCGTCCCGCCAATCTGGTGATCGATGCCGGCGCTCCCTCGGCAGCACGCGTGGTCTACAACCACTTCGGCGGTGCCGAGGCGTTTCCGAACATCACCGAAGAAATGATGGCCGCAGTCGACCAGGCCGACTCGGCGCAATACTCGATCGACGAGATCCTGAATCCGCAAGGCTGGGTGCTGCTGAACTACCTGATGGACGCGCGCACCGGGCTCGGGCGCTTCCGCGACTTCCGCGTCTCGAACTACCAGTTGATGATGGAATTGATCGACTACTGCGCGACCCACAGCATCGAGGAAATCCTCGCGCTTCCCGACGTGCGCGAGCGCTCCGACCTGTACTTCGTGCACCGCGAGCGCGCCGAGGACCAGATTCGCGACTGCGCCAAGGTGCACGGCCCGTTGGTGGTGCTCGACCTGCGCGACGAAGAAACCATCTACGCGACCAACCGCTTCATGCTGTACGCGCTGTATCCGGCATGCAACATCTCGATCCACGTGCTCTGGGGCCTGAAGCGACAGAACACCGCCTTCGCCATCGGCCGCTCGATCGTCAACCGCAGCTCGCGGGTCGACGTGGGCGAGATCTGTCTCAAGTATGGCGGCGGCGGCCACCTCGCCGCCGGCACCTGCCAGGTCGACCTCGAGAACAGCGAACGCGTGCTCTCCGAGTTGATCCAGGCGATCACATCGGGTCACTGAGAATCTGGCGAGTTCGCGGTCCCCTTCACCGAGGCCCGCAGAATCGAGCAGCGCAAAACCGCGCCATGGACCACCACGGCGACCTTCGCGCTCGCCCCCCGCTGCAAGTAAGTTGGCACTCGTTACCGCGGGAAGAACGCGGCGACTCCGGCGACTCGATCCGAACAGGACGCGAGTCGGTCAGGTCAGGAAGCGATTCGCGTGCGTCCAGGGCCGGTGCAAGTCGGCCAGCGGCGGCGTGCCTGCGGCTTCAGCGAAGCGAATCGTCTGCGCAAGCAGGGCGAAGCGTTGTTCGATGCTCAAGTTGCGCTCGTACTCGAGCAGCTGCGGCTCGGCCACGGCAAATGCCGGCTTGAGTTCGGCGGCCCAGGCCAGCCACTGCCGCTTTTCCGCTTCACTGATGGGCGAGGAGTCGTTCGAGTTCTTCATGGAAACCGAAAAGGCCGAAGTAGTCACGCACGCGTTGCATATTGATCTCGTCGCGGCGCAAGTCAAGGATGCCGCGGATGTCGCCCCAGTCGCGGTATCGACTGGGGTCGTTGGCCAGCGCCTGCAGCTTGAGGCCAATCAAGTCTTCCGCGGCGATGACGGACAGCGCGACATCGCCCAATGATTCCTTGCAGGCTCGTTCGAGCATTCCTTGTCCGAGCGCTGAGCGTGCATACAACGCGTCGACGCGACGCCCGTCCTCACGCATGTAGTTTCCGAAGGCGGAAGCCTCGTGGAACGGCTCGAATCCGAGTTGGCGCAGGATGTCGACAAAAGCCTCGCGGCGCTGCGCAGCGACCAGGAAATCGATATCGAAGGTGACCCTCGACTTGCCTCGAACCAGCACGGCCAATCCACCGATCAGCGCATGATCGATGCCGGCCGTCGTGAGCGCCTGCGCGATCACGACCATGTCGGCTTCGAGACCTGGCGCGGGGCGCTGCGTCAAAACGCGTTGATCCCGGTCAGTTCGCGGCCGACCACGAGTTGGTGCACGGTTTCGGTGCCCTCGTAGGTGATCACCGATTCCAGGTTCAGGGCGTGGCGGATCGGGCTGTATTCGGTGGTGATGCCGGCACCGCCGAGGATGTCGCGGGCCTCGCGCGCGATGTCGAGCGCCATGCGCACGTTGTTCCACTTCGCCAGAGAAACCTGGGTCGGCTGCATCGTGCCCTGGTCCTTGAGCCGGCCGAGCTGCAGCGACAGCAGTTGCGCCAGCGTGATGCGCCGCGCCATGTCGGCGAGCTTCAGCTGCACCGCCTGGGTCGAGGCGATCGGCTTGCCGAACAGGATGCGCGACTTGGCGTACTCGTTGGCGGTGTGCAGGCAGTCGATGGCGGCGCCGATCGGACCCCAGGTGATGCCATAGCGCGCCTGCGTCAGGCAGCCGAGTGGTCCCTTCAGGCCGCGCACGTTCGGCAGGCGGTTCGCTTCCGGCACGCGCACGTTGTCGAAGAACAGCGCCGAGGTGACCGAGGCCCGCAGCGACATCTTGCGATGCACGACCTGGGCCGTGAACCCGGGCATGCCCTTCTCCAGAATGAAGCCGTTGATGCCGTCCTCGGTCTGCGCCCAGACGATCGCGATGTTGGCGAGGTTGCCGTTGGTGATCCACATCTTGGCGCCGTTGATCAGCCAGTCGCCGCCGTCACGCTTGGCGTGCGTCTTCATGTTCGCCGGGTCGGAACCGCCATGCGGTTCGGTCAGGCCGAAGCAGCCGATCACCTCACCGCGCGCCATCGGCGGCAGCCACTTGCGGCGCTGATCTTCCGAGCCGTAGGCGTAGATCGGATACATGCACAGCGAACTCTGCACCGAGGCAAAGCTGCGGATACCGGAATCGCCGCGTTCGAGTTCCTGGCAGATCAGTCCGTAGCTGACGCCGTTCATACCGGCGCATCCGTATTCGCTCGGCAGCGAAGACCCGAGCAGGCCCATCTCGGCCATTTCCGCAACCAGGTGCTGCGGGAATTCGCCCTTGTCGAAGCAGTCGCCGATGATCGGGATCACGCGCTCGTCGGTGAACCGCGCGACCGCATCCTGCACCGCGCGCTCTTCCTCGGTCAGCAGCGAACGGATGTCGAACAGGTCGTAGGGATTCAGGGCCATGGCAGCGCATCCGGCAGCGAAAAAAGGACGGGCATTGTAGTCAGCCACCCAAGCCCGGTCACGCCAACACCCGCCCCCCCCCCCCCCCCCCCGGCCCCCTTCGGGACCGGCTGCCCCTGCTCGCGATTCGCAGCCCGTTCCCCCCCCCCCCCCCCCCCGGGGTATTCCGCCGGCGGCGTGGGCCGGTGCGGTGGCGACAGACACGCGGGCACGCTCGCGGGGTGAACTCTTGCCGATGAGGGTGATGTCGGGCTTGTCCCAGGTGCCGCGGACGCGGTAGCGGGTGGAGATGACCTCGTCGATCGGCTTGCGCATGACTTCCTGCGCCAGCACGCCAACCACCGCCCCGACCGGGCCGCCCGCGACGGCGCCGACGATCGGCAACGCGCCGCGCAGCTTCGGCGTAACTTCCATCTCCTGCTCGTAGTCCTTGTCGCGCAGTCCGGTGCGGCCGCTGACGCGGATGTCGGCCGCAGGTCCCTTGATCAGCAGATTGGCGGTGTACGCACTGCCATCGCTGAGGGTGAAGCTGCCGCGGATGCTGTCGAAGGCCATGCCGCTCTGGAAAAAATCGCGGAAGTCGAGCGAGAGTCGACGCGGGATGGCGCTGAAATTGACCAGGCCGAAGATGCGTCCGGCGCCCGGATCGACGTTGAGGATGCGGCCTTCGCCGACCTCGCCGGACAGTTCACCGTCGATGCGGTCGAGTCCGAACAGCGCCGGCGAACCCGCCCAGCTGCCACGCACGTGCGCGACCGTCTGGCCACCGTCGATCACGCCCGCGTATCCGAGCGAGCCGAGCATGTCGCCGAGGCTCTCTGAGCTGAGCGTGATGTCGAGCATGCTGCGTTCATCGCCATCGACCAACTTCCATTCGCCGCTGGCGCGCATGGTCAGCGTCGGCGAGCGCGCATCGAACTGTTCGATGCGCAGGCCGTCGAGCATCGGCTGGGTCTCGATGCGCGCTTCGCCGAAGCTGGCGTTGCCGAGCTTGAGGTCGCGCACCCAGATGTGCAGCGGCGGCAACTGCGCCGGATCGGCCGGGCGGGTCGCGCGTTGGCGCTCCTGGGCGTGCGCTTCGGGCCAGTGCAATTTCTCGAACTGCAGGGTCAGGCCGCGGGTGCCCAGTTCGGCGCGCGGCACTTCGAAATTGCCGACGATGCCGGCGCCATCGAGATCGACGCGGGTCAGGCGCGCATCGCGCTCGATGCGCAGCGACGTATCCGGAAACGCTCGCCCCATCACGTCGAGTTCGCTGGTGCTGAGATCGACCGAGAGCTCCATGCCGGATTCGCTGCCGGTACCGAAGGCGCTCCAGCCGCCGAGATCGATGCTCGGCGCAGTGCCGCTGATGCGCAGCCCCGGCCGCGACGGCAACGCCGCCAATTCGCCGCCAAGCGCAAGATGGCCTGCAAATGGCTGCTGTTCCGATTCGATGCGCGCCCTGAACCGCGCCATCGCCCCGAGCTGCACGTCGAGTTCGTTGCCGGCCACCGGCAACTGCACCACCATGCGCAAGGGCAGCGGCGACTCGGCGTCCTTGCCGAGTGGCGCCGGCAGATCGAGCGCGATGCCGCGCAAGTCGGAGATCAGGGTCAGCGTCGACAACGGCGGCCGTTCCGGGCCGGCGGCGCGCGGCACCGCCAGCGCCAGGTCGAAGTGCGCGCGTCCCGGCATGCGGTTCCAGTACGGGTCGAGCGCATGAAACGAGCTCATCGCGGCTGATGCCTGCATGCGGCCACGCAGGCTCGCCTCGACCTGGTTCTCCGGGTCGGCCACGAACTGTCCGACCGCGATACTGAACTTCGCAGCGTCGCCATCGACCAGCACATCGAGCGCGTCCGCCGAGAATCCCTGCCGCGAATAGCGGATTGCGCCGCTGGCACGATCGAACTTCAAGCCCCAGCGGGCGTCGACCAGATCGGCATCCTGCAGCACCACGCTGCCGCCGACCTCGGGCTCGCCGAGCCGCGCCGCCAACGGCAGGGTCAAGTTGAAATCGGCGATGCCGCTGCCACCGATCTTCAACGCCAGCAACTCGTCGCGATAGTGCTGGTTCAAGGGCGTGGCGCGCAGGAATTCGAGCAGGGCGGCGCCCGCGCCGCCGCCGCTCCCGGCAATGCGCAGCACCGGGTCACGGAAGCTCGGCAGGTCGGCCTCGACCGTGCGCACGGCAACGCCAAGCACGCGGCCGTCGCGCGCGGTGGCGCGCATGCCGCCATTGCGGAAGCGCGCTTCGGTGCGGCGCACCTCCCCGCGCGGCCAGTCCCGGTGGTAGTCGAGCACCAGATCGACGATCTCGGCGTCGGCCAAGAAGCGGCCTTCGTCGTGATGGAAGGGCCAGTCGTCAAGGTCGCCGCGGATGCTGGCGACGCCACGTGTGATGCGCCCGGAAACCAGCGCGTCGTCCAGCCAGCTGCGCGTGCCCTGCGGCATCACCGCGATCGGCCAGAACGCCTTGGCCGCGACCACAGCACTGTCGCGCACGTTGACCGCTCCCTCGATGAATGGACGCCGCCCTCCGCTTTCGAACGCCAACGCCAGCCAGCCGTCGAGCCCGAAGTCTTCGCCCTGCAATGCCAGCTCGGGGAACTCCACGCGCACCGCATCGCCGTCACGACTGAGCACCAGTTGCGCGCGTTCAATCAGCACCGGGAACGGCGCCGGAAACATGCCGGGGAAGTCGATCACGGTCTCGACCGGCTCGATGCGCAGCGCCACCGCGTCGGCGTCGCCGTGGATGCGCGCATCGATTCCGGTCAGGCGCGGACTGTGTCGCGTCGACTGCAGCGACAAGCCCTGCAGCGCGCCGCTGATCGAGGCGATATCGCCGCCGCGCCCGCTCATGCGCAAACCGCGCAGATGTCCGCTCGGCGCCGCTTCGAACAGCCAGCCGGCGGCGCCTGGCGACGCCAGGCTGCTCAGGCTCAGCCACGGCATCAAGCGCTCCAGCGCCAACTGCTCGACATCCAGAGACCACGCACCGCTGGCACGCTCGCGCGTGAACTCGAGTTTGCTGCGCGCCGGCTCGTCCGTACGCCAGATCCGGTCCTTCGAGCACCGCCAGCTGTTCGCGCTCGGCGTCGCGGGTCCAGTGCAGCGAGAGGTGGGTGCGGTCCGGGCTGTAGCGCGCTTCGATCTCAGCCCCGTTCGCAAGCCGAACCGCGTTCAGACCGCGCAAGGCCAGCTCGTCGGCCGCCAATTCGATACGCGCCTCGGCGACTTCGCCCTGCTGCAGGTTCAGCCACATCGAGACATCGGCGCTGCCGCCGGCGAAAGCAATCCCGCCGATGCTCAATTCACCGAGCGCCGCCGCAACCGGCAGGTCCCGCGCTTGTGCGTAGCAGCGTCCGGAATGGAAGTCTGCGGCCAGATCGCAGCGCACGCCGAGGTCGGCATCGGCCCCCAGACGCACGCTGCCGAGGATACGTTGACCACCAACGCGCTTGCCAACGGCGACGTCGATGTCGCTGAAGTGCAGACGACTGCCGCTGCCGACATCGTGCAGGGCGAGCGACGAACGACTGATGCGAAACGCGCCGAGCGAGCGCAAGGCATCGAGTGGATCGCCCATGGCATCGGCGGAGCCGCGCCATTGCACGATGCGGAAGTGGCCTTCGGCATCGCGTTCGGCGTCGATGTCGAGGCCGATGATGCGCAGTTCATGCCAGGACACGCCGCGCTTGAATGGCGCGTAGAAATCGATGACCAGCTCGGCGCGCTCCAGCTCCAGCGCCGGATGCCCGGCGTCGCCACCGATGCGCAGCGCGTCGAGCCGGAACAGCGGCCCACCGGGCAACCATTCGCCGTCCAGGCGGGCGAAGCTGACCGGCCGCTGCAGCCGCTCGGACAGAAACACCTGCACGCGCTCGGGGTGCGCCAGCAGCCACGGGAACATCAGGCTCATGCCACCGACCAGGGTCGCCGCCAGGATCAGCAGCCCGCCGACCGTGAACAGCACGCGGCGGCGGATGCGGCGGCGACGCGCGCGGTCGGCGTTCATCCGCCCGGAACCCGGCGTTCGGCGCGCAGCGTGTTCACAACAGCACCACGTCGTACTGCTCCTGAGCGTACTGGTCCTCCGGCTGGAAGCTGATGCTCTTGCCGGTGAACTCTTCGAGCTCGGCGACTGCGGCCGACTCCTCGTCGAGAATCTTGGCGACTACCTTCGGCGCCGCCAGCACCAGCAACTTCTCGGCATCGAACTGCCGCACCGCGCGGGTGATCTCGCGGAAGATCTCGTAGCACACGGTTTCCGCAGTCTTCATGGTGCCGCGCCCGGCACAGCACGGACAGGGTTCGCACAGCTGGCGTTCCAGGCTCTCGGTGGTGCGCTTGCGCGTCATCTCGACCAGACCGAGCGGCGACATCTCGTAAACCGTGGTCTTGGCGTGATCGCGCGCCAGCAGCTTCTCCAGCTGCCGCAGCACCTGGCGCCGATGTTCCTCATCGGTCATGTCGATGAAGTCGATGATGATGATGCCGCCGAGATTGCGCAGGCGCAGTTGCCGCGCAACCGCCTGGGCGGCCTCGAGATTGGTGCGATACACCGTCTCCTCGAGGTTGCGCGTGCCAAGGAAAGCACCGGTGTTCACATCGACCGTGGTCATCGCCTCGGTCTGGTCAACGATCAGGTAGCCACCCGATTTCAGCGGTACTTCCTTCTTCAGCGCGCGCTGCATTTCGTCCTCGACGCCGTAGAGATCGAAGATCGGGCGCTCGCCGGGATAGTGCTCGACGCGCTCGACCCAGTCCGGCATGAACTGGCGCGCGAACTTGAGCAGGCGTTCGAACGTCTCGCGGGAATCGACGCGCACCTTGACGATGGCGTTGCGCATGTGGTCGCGCACCGAGCGCAGCGGCAGACTCAGGTCCTCGTAGACGCAATCACCGACCTTGGCCGCGGCGAAGCGCGCGCTCACCGCCCGCCAGACCTTCTGCAGGTAGGCAATGTCGTCGCGCATGGCTTCCTCGCCGACGCCATCGGCATTGGTGCGCACGATGTAGCCGTGCTCGCGCTCTCCGGCCAATGCCTGCACCAAATCCTTCAGGCGCGCGCGTTCGATCTCATCCTCGATGCGCGCCGACACACCGATCTGCTTGCTGGTGGCGAGCAGCACCAGAAAGCGCGAAGGCAGCGACAGATGCGTGGTCAGGCGCGCGCCCTTGCTGCCGATCGGGTCCTTCACGATCTGGACCACGATCTCCTGGCCCTCGTGCAATAGTTCATTGATCGGCGGCGTGACCGAATTCGCCTCCGGCTCGACATCGGCCGAAGGCGTGCGCAGGATGTCGGACGCATGCAGGAACGCAGCGCGTTCCAATCCAACCTCGACGAACGCCGCCTGCATGCCCGGCATCACCCGCTGCACGCGCCCCTTGTAGATGTTGCCGACATAGCCACGGCGCGAGGCACGCTCGACGTACACCTCCTGCAGCATGCCGTTCTCGACGATGGCGACACGCGTCTCGCGCGGCGTGACATTGATCAGGATCTCTTCGCTCACGCGGTTCTTCCATTCTGCTTTGCTGCTTTATAGCCCGGGAGCGATGAACCGCGATAGTCCGCAATCGCGTGCGCCGCAAACAAACGCGACTCACGAATTTCTTACAACGCGAATCCGAAGCCACGCAGCAATGCGGCAGTTTCGAACAGCGGCAGGCCCATCACCCCGGAGTAGCTGCCGGACAAATGCGCCACCAGCGTCGCGCCGCGTCCCTGGATCGCATAGCCGCCGGCCTTGCCGAACGGCTCGCCGCTCTCTACGTAGGCGCCAATGGCGGCTTCGTCGAGCGCTGCGAACGTGACCTCGGAGATCGCCACCGCTTCGTCTTCGCGCCCGGCACTGACCACCGCCACCGCCGAAATCACCTGGTGCCGCCGCCCGGACAACAGGCGCAGCATGCGCGTTGCGTCCGCTGCGTCTCGCGGCTTGCCGAATACCGCACCATCGAGCACCACTTCAGTATCGGCACCGAGCACCAGCGCCCCGGCCACCGCCGACACCTGCAGCAACCCGGCTCCGGCTTTCTCGCGGGCCACCCGACGTACATAGTCCAGCGCCGGCTCGTCTGCCGCCGGCGTCTCGTCCACCGCGACATCGAGCGGCTCGAACACCACCCCGATCTGGGTCAACAACTCGCGCCGCCGCGGCGACTGGGAAGCGAGGAACAGGGGCATCGGTTTGGGCTCAGGCGCGGTGATAGGGATGCCCTTCGAGGATCGAATGGGCGCGGTAGATCTGTTCGGCGACGAGCACGCGCACGATGCCGTGCGGCAGCGTGAGCGGCGACAGCGACCAGCGCGCCGTGGCGCGTTCGAGCAGCGCCGCGGCGTGCCCGTCGGGGCCGCCGATGGCGAGCGCGACGTCGCGCCCGTCCAGCGTCCAGCGTCGCATCTGTTCGGCCAGCTGCACGCTGGTCCAGGCAGCACCGCGCTCGTCGAGTGCAATCAGTTGCACGTCGCGCCCGCCTGCGGCGAGCAGGCGTTGCGACTCTTCCTCCTTGTACTTCGCCGCATCGCCCGATTTGCCGCGTTTGGCGAGCGGCAGCTCGACCAGCTCCGGCGCCAGGTGCTTCGGCAGGCGCCTGGCGTATTCGGCGAAGCCGTCGTTGATCCAGGCCGGCTGGCGCTCGCTGATCGTCAGCAGGCGGATGCGCATGCTCAGGGCGGTGCGTCGAAGCCTTCGTCGCCACCGACGCTCCACAGCCGCTCCAGGCCGTAGAACTCGCGGATGCGCGGCAACATCACGTGCACGACGATATCGCCGAGATCGACCAGCACCCACTCTGCTTCCTTTTCGCCCTCGATGCCGAGCGGCATCATGCCCGCCTTCTTGACGAACTTGACGACCTCGTCGGCAATCGACTTGACGTGCCGCGTCGAGTGCCGCTGGCGACGAACAACAAGTCCGCGAACGACGCCTTGGCGCGGATGTCGATCTCGCTCACATCCTTCGCCTTCAGCTCCTCGAGCGCTGCCACCACCTGCCGCCGCAATAGCGCCGTTTCCTTCGCCAGCGCCGCGGGTAACGGTGCGGTCACCGCCACCTCCGGCTTCGCCGACGGTTTGCGCGGTACCGCAACCTTCCTGACCGCTGCCTTCTTCGCCGGCTTCTTCGCTGCCGCCTTCTTCTTCGATGGCGCCTTGCGCGCGCCGCTCGCGGCCTTCTTCGCGGGCGCCTTGCGCGCGCTTGTTTTCGCCTTCGGCCTGGCCTTCGAGGTGGTGTTCAAGTCGGACATTCCCTTTCGCGCGACGGCTTGCCGCGGTCGCAGTATAGGCCTGGAGCGGCACCGCTTGCAGTCACGAGCGATCGGCGCAGAATGTGCTCCGTCGCTCCCGCAGGAATTCGATCATGGCCTGTACCCGCGCCCTCGCCGGCCTTGTCCTGGCTTCCGTGCTGGTTGGCACGCACGCAGCTGACTTCGAGGTCTCGACCCGCGACTGGAACGACTCGCAGGATGGAGACCTCAGCCTGCGGGAGGCCATCGATGTCGCCGCTGGAAACGGACGCTGCCTGACGTCCGGGGAACACGACCATGTCAGCGGCGGCAATTGGCAGGAGATCTTCCTGAGCGTGCCCGGCTGCACCGTGCCCGTCGGGGGCAGCCGCTGGATCGGTCATCCGGCGCTGCCCGACAATTTCGGTGATGGCGTCGCCGACCTGATCAAGTTCAACAACTTCTCCGGCAGCAACATCCTCAACCCCGCAGGGACCCTGATTCTCGACAGTCTGGACACGCTGGATGGGCGGCGTCCCGACGGCGTGCTGGTGGTGATCGACGGCAACAATGCCGCGCGCCACGGCATCTCCACCGAGATCGACAATTGCGTGGAGTGCTACGAGAGCAACATCACCTTCCGCAACATCGTCGTCGAGGACGTCAATGGCGACTGCTTCAACTTGGGCGCCTCCAACAGCATCACGCTGGAGCACGTGGTGGCACGGTCCTGCAATACCGGCATCGCGGTCTACACTTCGTTCACCGGCAACCAGCCGGAAGGCTTCCGCCTTCGAGGCAACGGCTACGGCCGCAGCGAAGTCGTCAACAACCGCGGCGACGGCGTCTACATCCTCGGCAACGGCAGTACCCCCGCGACCAATTTCCTGATCACCAGCACGCTGGTTGCCGACAACACCGGCACGGGCATCCATGTCATCAACGTGCCAGACGTGGCCATCGGCCTCAATGATGCGAGCGACGGCGTCGAGGTCAGCGGCCACGGCGGCGACCCCGGCATCCTGTTCGAAGGCGCCAACACCGCCGGCGGACGCGTCGTCGGCAGCCTGGTGTTCAACAATGGCAAGGGCATCCAGCTCGGCGGCGGAGCGCAGCAGATCACCATCGGCAGCGCCAGCGATGTCGCCCAAGCCAACCGCATCGCGCTCAATGGCGCGGAAGGCGTTTACCTCACCGGCGCAACCACGCATGCCAACAGCATCGAGGGCAACCTGATTGGCGCGCTCGCGGTCGGCGACGCCAGCTCCGGCAACGGCTTCGATGGCGTGCTGATCAACCTCGGCGCCTACGGCAATTTCGTGCACGACAACGTCATCGTCGACAACGGTGCCGGCGCCGACGCGAACTACGGTTGGGGCGTGCAGATCCAGGACGCCGGCAGCAACGCCAACGAGATCGCCGACAACCGCATCGGCGTGCATGCGAATGGCGCGGCGGCGGGCAACCGTCTCGGCGGCATCCGCGTCCGCTACGACGCCGCCGCCAACCTGATCGGCACCGCGGCCAGCGACGCCGCCCAGCACGTGTCAGGCAATGGCGGGCCCGGCATCGTCATCGACGGCGAGGGCGCGGATGCCAACCTCATCCGCCGCAACGACATCGGTTTCACGCCCGCCGGCGCTGCACTCGGCAACGGCGCCGATGGCATCGTCGTTTCCGGCGGTGCCGACAACACCGAAATCGGCGGCAGCGGCAACCAGCGCAACCGCATCGGCAGCAACTCCGGCGACGGCATCGACATTTCCAATGACGCCAGCGACGGCAGCAAGGTTCTCGGCAACGTGATCGGGTTGAGCGCTTACAACGGCGTTGCCCGCGGCAACGCCCAGCACGGCGTGCGAATTGGTGACGGCGATGGCGGCACTGTGCAATCCAACCTGGTATCCGGCAACGGATGGGACGGCATCCAGCTCGCCGGGAGCGCCAGCGGCTGGCAGGTGCTCGGCAACGAAGTCGGCACCGACGGTGACCCGTTCGCACCAGACCGCATCGCCAATGGCTTCTCGGGCTTGGCGCTGCTCAGCGGCGCCATCAACAACCAGATCGGCACCGTTGCATCCCCCAACCTGATCGTGGGTACCGGCGATGGAATCTTCATCGCCGACAGCGGCACCACTGGCAACGTGATCGAGGGCAACAATCTCGGCACTGGCTGGGGACTCGCTCCGGGCATCGCCGTCGGCAACGACGGTCGCGGCATTCACGTGCTGGCGTCGGCGCACGGCAACACCCTGCGCGGCAATGCCATCGGCGCCAGCGGCTTCGCCGGCATCGAAGTGGCCGGCGCCAACAACACCTTGATCATCGGCAACCTGGTCGGCCGCACGCGCAACGGCTATTACTTCGGCAACGCGCGCGGCATCCGCGTCAGCAACGCCAGCGGCACCCAGATCGGCGGCACCACCGTGGCCGACCGCAACCTCGTGATCAGCAATCCCACCTACGGCATCGGACTGCTGCCAGGCACCAGCGGCACAACCATTCGCAACAATCACGTCGGCGTCGACAGCGATGGCGGCACGGCGCGGGCCAACGGCAACTACGGCATCGTGCTGGAGAACGCCGACAACAACTCACTGGTCGGCAATCTGGTGTCGGGCAACAACGGCATCGGCATCCACCTGTATGCCGGCGCCTCGGGAAACCTGGTCGCCTCGAACCGGATCGGCACCACGGCAGGTGCAAGCGCGTCGCTGGGCAACAGCGGCCAAGGCGCGACGGTCTCTGGGCTGGGCAGCGATGGCAACGAGTTCTTCGCCAACATCGTGGCCTACAACGGCCTCGAAGGCGTCCTGGTCCAGAACGGCAGCATCGGCAACAGCATCGGCGCGCCCGACGATGGCAACCAGATCTATGGCAACGGCGGCGACGGCATTGCCATCCGCGATGGCAGCGGGCATCGCATCGAGGGCAATGATCTCTTCGCCAACGACGAGGACGAGATCGATCTGGGCAACGACGGCCCGACCCCCAACGACCCGGGCGATACCGACACCGGACCCAACGATTTGCAGAACTACCCGAACCTCGTTTCCACCTACACCAACATCAGCCAGAACCTGACCCAGGTGACGGTCTCGCTCGATTCGCTGCCGCTGCGTGACTACCGCGTCACCGTGTACGGCGATACCGACTGCGAACAGAACGGTCGCGGCAGCGGCACGGCGTTGCTCATGCTATCCGTGCAGACCAATGCCGCCGGCATCGGCCAGGGCACCTGGCTGGGCCCGGCGATCACGTTGCCACGATTCAGCGCGAGCGTGCGCGACCTGGCGAACGGGAATTCGTCGGAAATCGGTCCTTGCTTCAGCAACGTCGTGCGGCTGTTCGAGGACGGCTTCGAGGACCCCTTCCCGAACCGCGCCCCCGTCACGGGCAATCAGGGCGAGACCGGCGAGTACAGCCTGCATCCGCCGATGTAGTCGGCGACCGCTTCGGGGACCAGGAAGCGCGGATCGCGGCCGGCGGCGATACGCATTCGGATCGCGGTGGCCGAAATCGACAAGGGCGTGACCGCGAGTTCGGCGATGCGACCGGCGGGGGCGTGGGAGAGATCGGGGATCGATCCGCGCCGAGTCACCGCATTCGTGCGCAGCGCCTCAGGCCACGCCGCGCGCGTGCCCTGTCCCGGACGCGTCAGCACCAGCACGTGCGCGAGCTCGAAGATATCGGCATGGCGATGCCAGGTCGCAAAACCGGCAAAGGCATCCGCCCCCACGCACAGCACCAGCGGCGTGTCGGCACCCAGCTCGTGGCGCAGTTCCGCGAGCGTGTCGACGGTGTAGCTCGGACCGCTGCGTCGCAGTTCGCGATCATCGACTGCGAGGTGCGCGCAACTGCCGACGCCGAGCCGCAACATGGCCAGGCGCTCGTCCGCCGATGCCAGGGGCTGCGGACGGTGCGGTGGAATCAGTGCCGGCATCAGGTGCACCACGGCATCGAGCGCCTCGGCCACTTCGAGCGCCACGCGCAGGTGACCGACGTGGATCGGGTCGAAGGTGCCGCCGAAGATCGCGGTCAGCTTGCGCATCAGGCCACCATGCGCTTGCCGGCACGCACGTCGCTGATGCGCAGCAACAGGCGCTCGAGCGCGACGAAGGGATCGCCGCTGCCGCGGCCCTTGGCGAGCCGATCCACGGCGGCGGCCTCGGCCAGGCGCTGTTCCCAGAAGCGGGCATCGCCGCGTGCCAGCGCCTTGCGGAACGCGGCATCGCGCGTGCCCCAGATGCCTTCGCTGCGAAACGCTCCGGCCTGCTGCGCCCGCGGCAACTGCGACAGGCGCGCCGCCGCATGCAGCTGCATCAGCAGCCAGGCCATCAGCATCGCCGGCTGCTCGCCCTCGGCGCGCAAGGATGCGAGCATGCGCCGTGCACGCGCGCCATCGCCGGACAACGCGGCTTCGGTCATGCCGAACACATCGAAACGCGCGGAGTCGGCAACCAGGTTATCCAGTTCGGCCTCATCGACCCGGCGCCCGTCGGCGAGCAGGGCGAGCTTGTCGATCTCCTGCGCGCAGGCCAGCAGGTTGCCCTCGGTGCGCCGCACCAGCGCCGCGACCGCATCCGCCGTCAACTGCACCGAGCGCGAGGCCGCACGCGACTGCACCCAGGCGCCGAGTTCGTCGCGCTTCAGCGGCCACACTGCCAGGAACACGCCGCAACGTTCGATCGCCTGGGTCCACTTGCCTTCCTGCTTCTTGCTCCATTGATTGCAGGTGATCAACAGCACGCAATCCGACGGCGCACGCTCGCACCATTCCTGGATCGCCGCCGAACCCTCGGTACCGGGCTTGCCGGTCGGCAGGCGCAGTTCGATCAACCGCTGCGATGCGAACAGGGACATCGCCGCGCCCGAGCGCGCCAGATCGTTCCAGTCGAAGCTCGCATCAACATCGTGCACTTCGCGCTCGCTGAAACCGAGTTCGCGCGCACGGCTGCGCAGCGCGTCGGCGGCTTCCATCACCAGCAGGTGTTCCTCACCGGCGATCAGGTACACCGGTTTCAGGTCCGCCGCCTTCGCGATGCGGCTCGCGAACTGTGCGGAAGCGCTCATCAGCGGATCGCTTCGATCCGGCGCACGAGGGCGTTCAAGGTGTCGCGGCGCAATTCCTTGCGCGCCAACTCGTCCTCGGCGGCAGCGCCGAGCGCCTGCGTCTCGTCGAAGCGATAGTCGCGACGGCGTTCGATGCTGTGGCGTGCGACCAGCACCGCACCGTCCGCGCCCAGCACTTCGAACTCAATGCGATGAACGACCTGGTACTCCTGCACGCGCGCGGTGCCGCTGACCGACAGCGGCACCGTGCTCAGCGCATCGGTGTGGATGCGCACCACCGCGACCTTGGCGCCGTCGTCGTCATGCAGGTTTGCGCCAGCGCGACGCAGGGCGCGGCCGAGTTCGGGACCGATCGGACTGAACGGATCGGCGATCTCGATGCGCAACTCGGACAGCGCCGCCGGCAACGCCGCCTGCTCGCGCAGATGGAAGCCGCAGCCGGACAGCAACACGATCGCAATCAGGACGAGGCTGCGCATCTCAGTTGGCCACGATGTTGACGATCTTGCCGGGCACGACGATGACCTTGCGGATGGTCGCGCCTTCGAGGAACTTGAGCACGGTGACATCGTTGCGCGCGGCCGTTTCCGCATCCTCCTTCGAGGCCGAAGCCGGCACCTCGATCTGGCTGCGCAGCTTGCCGTTGACCTGCACCGCCAGCGTGATCGAATCGCGCACCAGCGCCGCCTCGTCCGGCTTCGGCCATGGCTGGTCGTCGATCTGGGTCTCATCGTGGCCCAGCGCCTGCCACAGCGCGTGCGCCATGTGCGGCACGATCGGATTCAGCATCAGGGTGATCGCCGTCCACGCTTCCTGGCGCACCGCACGCGCGTGCTCGCTGGCGTCGTCGAACTTCGCCAGCGCGTTCATCAGCTCCATGATCGCGGCGATCGCGGTGTTGAAGGTGTGGCGACGGCCGAGGTCGTCGCCGACCTTGGCGATCGTTTCGTGCAGCTTGCGCCGCACGGCTTTCTGCTCCGGATTCAAGCTCGCCGGATCGATGCCAAGCCCCGTTCGCCCTGAGCTTTCCGCCAGAGACTCCGTTCGCCCTGAGCTTGTCGAAGGGCGCTGCGATGAAGCATCGGGCTGTTCATGGTTCGACAGGCTCACCACGAATGGTTGGCCTCCCGCTCCCTCCGAGCCGGCCGCGACATGCGCATGCACGCCGGTCCACAGGCGGCGCAGGAAACGCGCCATGCCCTCGACGCCGGACTCGTTCCAGTCCAGCGACATCTCCGGTGGCGATGCGAACATCGAGAACAGACGCACGGTGTCGGCACCGTAGCGCTCGATCATCAGTTGCGGGTCGACGCCGTTGTTCTTCGACTTCGACATCTTCTCGGTGCCGCCGATCAGCACCGGCTTGCCGTCGGACGCGAGCTTGGCGCCGGTGATGCGGGCGCGCTCGTCGCGCTCGATCTCGACATCGGCCGGGTTGAACCACTCCTTGCCGCCGTTCGCCTGCTCTCGATAGAAGGTCTCGGCGACGACCATGCCCTGGCACAGCAGGTGGGTCGCCGGCTCGTTCGTCTGCACCAGGCCGGCGTCCCGCATCAGCTTGTGGAAGAAGCGGAAGTACAGCAAGTGCAGGATCGCGTGTTCGATGCCACCGATGTACTGGTCGACCGGCAACCAGTAGTTCGCGCGTTCGTCGACCAGGTCGGTCGCACCCGGCGAGGTGTAGCGCGCGTAGTACCAACTCGACTCCATGAAGGTGTCGAAGGTGTCGGTCTCGCGTTCGGCGGCGCCGCCGCACTGCGGGCAGGTGGTCGTGCGCCAGGCCGGATCGGCCTTGATCGGCGACTTTACGCCGGAGAATTCGACGTCCTCGGGCAGTACCACCGGCAACTGGTCTTCCGGCACCGGCACCGCCTCACATTGGGGGCAGTAGATGATCGGGATCGGGCAGCCCCAGTAACGCTGGCGACTCACACCCCAGTCGCGCAGACGGTAGTTCACCTTGCGCGCGCCGGACTTGCACTTCTCCAGCCGCTCGGCGATCGCCTTGAAGCTCTGCTCGAAGGTCATGCCGTCGTACGCGCCGGAATTCAGCAGCAAGCCGTGTTCGGTGTAGGCCGCGGCCTGCACGTCGATGTCGCCGCCATCGAGCGGACGGATCACCTGCTTGATCGGCAGGCCGTACTTCTTCGCGAACTCGTGGTCGCGCTCGTCGTGGCCAGGCACCGCCATCACTGCACCGGTGCCATAACCCATCAGCACGAAGTTCGCGATCCACACCGGCACACGTTCGCCGCTGATCGGATGGACCACGTGCAGACCGGTGGCGATGCCGCGTTTCTCCTGCGTCTCCAGCGCCGCTTCGGCGGTGGCGAGATGGCGGCATTCCTCGATGAATGCGGCCACCTCGGCGTTGCCCTGCGCGGCCTTCTGCGCCAACGGATGCTCGGCCGCGACCGAGACGAAGGTGACGCCCATCAGGGTGTCCGGGCGCGTGGTGTAGACGCGCAGCGGCGCAGCGTCCTGGGCGCCGGTCGCTCCCGGCATCCTGCCTTCCGCGACACTCGTGCGTCCCTGCACGTCGGTCGCTCCCGGCATCCTGCCTGCCGCGACGCTCGTGCGTCCCTGCACGTCGGTCGCTCCCGGCATCCTGCCTTCCGCGACACTCGTGCGTCCCTGCACGTCGAAGTCGATCTCAAGCCCTTCCGAGCGACCGATCCAGTTGCGCTGCATGGTCTTGACCGCATCCGGCCAGCCCGGCAGATGGTCGAGTTCGTGCAGCAGTTCCTCGGCGTAGGCGGTGATCTTGAAAAACCACTGCGGGATCTCGCGTCGCTCGACGACCGCTCCGGAGCGCCAGCCGCGGCCGTCGATGACCTGCTCGTTGGCGAGCACGGTCTCGTCGACCGGGTCCCAGTTCACCACCGAGTTGCGGCGATAGACCAGGCCGCGCTGGAACAGGCGCGTGAAGAACAGTTGTTCCCAGCGGTAATAGTCGGGGCGACAGGTGGCGAATTCGCGTGACCAGTCGATCGCGTAGCCGAGCGCCTGCAGCTGGCCGCGCATGTGCTCGATGTTGGCGTAGGTCCATTTAGCCGGTGCGGTGTGGTTCTTGATCGCGGCATTCTCGGCCGGCAGGCCGAAGGCGTCCCAGCCCATCGGCTGCAACACGTTCTTGCCCTGCATGCGCTGGTAGCGGCTGATCACGTCGCCGATGGTGTAGTTGCGCACGTGGCCCATGTGCAGCGCGCCGGACGGATACGGCAACATCGACAGGCAGTAGAACTTCGGCTTGCTGCGATCCTCCGTCACCGCGTAGGCACGGGTTCGCGTCCAGTAATGCTGTGCGGCGGCTTCAATCAGTTTCGGGTCGTATTGCTCGTGCATGTCGGGTCCACGCCGCGGGGGCGCGCAATCTCAAGAGGGATGAGGGCCAGACTAGCGCAGCGGCTTTCCGGGCGGCAACCGAAGCCGGCGTGGCTTGGCTACACTGCCGGCCTTTCGTCAGGAGTCCACGCATGCGCCCCTTGCTTGCCGCCAGTCTGTTCGCCCTCTCCGCCGCCGCCGCGGCCGCCAACGACCCGGCGCAAGTGATCGACTGCGAGCACGCTGTCGATGTGCGCAGCGGAAAAATGCTCGGGCGCACCGTGCTGCTGGTGATCGACGGTCGCATCGCCGAACGTGCCGACAGCGTCGAGGCGCTGCGCAGCTCGCCCAAGTTCGCCGAGCATGGGCTCGACTCGCAGTCCTTCCGTGTGATCGCTCTGCCCGGGCATACCTGCACGCCGGGCTGGACCGATCTGCACGTGCATCTCTCCGGCGAACAGAACAAGGAGTCCTACAGCGAGGGCTTCCGCCTGAACCCAGCCGACTACGCGCTGCGCGGCAGCGTCTATGCCGAGCGCACGCTGCAGGCCGGTTTCACCACGGTGCGCGACCTCGGCGCCGGCGACGGCGTGTCGATCAGCCTGCGCAATGCGATTGCCAGCGGCTGGATCGAAGGCCCGCGCATGTTCGTCGCCGGCAAGTCGATCGCCACCACCGGCGGCCACGCCGATCCGACCAATGGCATCAACGCGCGCCTGACCCGGGCGCTCGGCTATCCCGGACCGGAAGACGGTGTCGTCGGCGGCGTCGAAGAAGCGCGCAAAGCAGTTCGCCAGCGATACAAGGAGGGCGCCGATCTGATCAAGGTCACCGCCACCGGCGGCGTGCTCTCGTATGCGAAGTCGGCCGACAACCCGCAGTTCACGCAGGAGGAAATCCAGAGCGTGGTGAACACCGCGCGCGACTACGGTTTTCATGTAGCCGCGCACGCGCATGGCGCCGAAGGCATGAAGCGCGCGATCCGCGCCGGTGTGACCACGATCGAGCACGGCACTCACGCCGACGACGAAGTCTTCCGGCTGATGAAGGCGCATGGCACCTATCTGGTCCCGACGCTGTCCGCCGGCGCCTATGTCAGCGAAAAGGCCAAGGACCCGACCTGGTTCCCGGCGATCGTGCGACCCAAGGCAGAGCGCGTGGGAGCGCAGATTGCCGCCACCTTCGCCAAGGCCGTGAAAGCCGGCGTGCCGTTCGCGTTCGGCACCGACGCCGGGGTATCGCCACATGGCGAGAATGCCAAGGAGTTCGCGCTGCTGGTCAGCGCTGGGGCCACGCCGATGCAAGCGCTGCAGGCGGCCACGATCACCGCCGCGAAAATCCTCGGCGAAAGTCGCGACCAGGGCACGCTGGACGTGGGCATGCGCGCGGACATCGTCGCCGTGCCGGGCAATCCGCTCGAGGACATCGGCGTCACCGAACGCGTCGCCTTCGTCATGAAGGATGGCGTCGTCCACCGCGAACCGTGACCACTGGCGGTTGCCGTCGACACGGCGCCTGCTAGCGTTCGCCCCCTTTTCCTGCCGAGGTGCAAGCGATGCGTCGTCTCCTGCGTTGGTTCTTCCGCGGCGGCCTGCTGCTCACGCTCCTGCTCGGCATCGTCGTGGTGCACGAGTGGAACTTCCGGCCGTGGTCGCTGCGCGTGTTCTACGAGCGCGTGTTCGTCCAGTTCGCGGTCGAAAGCCCGCAGATGCTCTCCAGCATGCGCATGCTGCCGTCCTGGCTCGACTGGTACAGCGACGACCTCGACGACGTGTCGCTGGCGCAAGGCGAGCGCATGCGCCAGAAGCTGTTCGCCGACCGCGCCACGCTCGCCAGCTACGACCGCAATGAGCTCGATGCCGAAGGCCAGCTGAGCTACGACGTGCTCGACTACTTCCTGGCGATGCAGGCTGAGGGCGACCCGTTCCGCTTCCACGACTATCCGGCGAACCAGCTCTCCGGCTTCCAGAACGGCCTGCCGAGCTATCTGGCCTCGCAACATCCGGTGCGTTCGCTGGCCGATGCCGAGGACTACCTGGCGCGGCTGTCGCAGTTCGACCGCTACTTCGCGCAGCAGATGGAGGGCGTGCGCCTGCGCATCGATGAACACCACATCGTGCCGCCGCGCTTCGTGGTCGAGAAGGTGCTCGCCGAGACGCGCGAGTTCGTCGCCGCGAAGCCCGAGGACAACGTGCTCTACGCCTCGTTCGCCGAGAAGCTCGACAAGATCCAGCCGCCCTTGCCCGCCGCCGAGCGCCAGCGCCTGCTCGATGGCGCGCGCGAACGCATCGAGCGCGTGGTCTATCCCGCCTACCGCACGCTGATCGAACACCACGAGGCGCTGCTGCCGAAAGCGCGCCCGAACAACGGCGTCTGGGACTTGCCGCAAGGGCCCGAGTTCTACGCCTGGGCGGTGCGCATGCACACCACCACCGACATGAGCCCCGCCGACGTGCACGCGCTCGGGTTGGCCGAGGTGGCGCGCATCGAAGCCGAGATGGACGCGATCCTGCGTGGCGAAGGCCTGCTCGAAGGCAGCAACGGCACGCGCGTGCGCCAAATCGCCGAGCGCCCCGACCAGTTGTACCCGGACAGCGACGAAGGCCGCGCGCAGATCATCGCCGACTACCAGGCCATCCTCGACGAGATCGACGGTGGCCTTGCACCGCATTTCGGCCTGCGTCCGAGCACCGGCGTCAAGGTCGAACGCGTACCGGTGTTCCGCCAGAAGACCGCGCCCGGCGCCTACTACGAGCCGCCGGCATTCGACGGCAGTCGTCCCGGCACCTTCTTCGCCAACCTGCGCGAGGTGGGCGAGATTCCGCGTTTCAGCATGCGCACGCTGGCCTATCACGAGGGCATTCCGGGACATCATTTCCAGATCGGCATCCAGCAGGGCATGGAAGGGCCGATGTTCCGCAAGCTGCTGCCGTTCACCGCATTTGCCGAAGGCTGGGCGCTGTATGCCGAGCGGCTCGCGTCCGAGATGGGCTTCCAGCGCACGCCGCTCGACAACCTCGGCCGCTTGCAGGCCGAGATGTTCCGCGCCGTGCGTCTGGTGGTCGACACCGGCATGCACGACCAGCGCTGGACGCGCGAGCAGGCGATCGCCTACATGATTGACAAGACCGGGATGTCCGAGACCGATGTCGTCGCCGAGATCGAACGTTACCTGGTCAACCCGGGCCAGGCGCTGGCGTACAAGGTCGGCATGAACACGTTGCTGCGACTGCGCGACGAGGCGCGTGCCGAACTCGGCGAGCGCTTCGATGCCAAGGCCTTCCACGATCTGGTGCTCGGCGGCGGCAGCCTGCCGCTGACTCTGCTCGAACGCCGCGTCGACGCCTGGGTCGCGACGCGCAAGGCCAGCGCCTGAGCGCCACCACCCTTGCATCCTGGCGCAGGCGAACCCATGTTTGCCGCGCCCATCCTCCGACAGCGAATCCGCCATGAATGACGCCGCCAAGCCACACGTGTTCGACGCCAGCCTCGAAGGGTTCGAGCAGACGGTATTGGCGAAGTCGAACGAGACGCCGGTGCTGGTCGACTTCTGGGCCACCTGGTGCGGCCCGTGCAAGTCGATCGGACCAATCCTCGAAAAGCTCGCGGAAGAATTCAACGGCGGCTTCATGCTGGCCAAAGTCGATGTCGACAAGGAGCAGCAGCTCGCCGGCTACTTTCAGATCCGCTCGGTGCCAACGGTAATGTTGGTCAAGGGCGGCCAGATCGTCGATGGATTCCCGGGCGCGCTGCCGGAAGGCCAGGTGCGCCAGTTCCTGCAACACCACGGCATCGTCCCGCTCGATGCCGTGGCCGCGCCCGCAGTCGAACCCGAAGTGATCGAACTTTCGTTGTCGCCCGCGGAACAGGTGCAGGCCGCGCGCGATGCCGTGGCCGCGTCGCCAGAGCAACCCGAACTGCGCCTCGACCTGATCGCGGCCCTGCTCCAGGCCGGCGATGCCGCCGCCGCCGAACACGAACTCGACGACCTGCCCGCCAATCTCGCCACCGACGACCGCACCAAGCGCGCCCGCGCCCAACTCGATTTCGCCAAGGCCCTGGACGGCGCACCGGGCGAGAGCGAACTCGTCATCGAACTCACCGCCAACCCGAACAACCTGCGCGCCCGCCACCAGCTCGGCGTGCGTCGCCTGCTCGCCGGCGACAGCGTCGATGCACTCGAATGCTTCCTCGCCATGATGCGCGCCGACCGCAAGTTCGCCGACGACCTCGGCCGCAAGTCCCTGATCTCCGCCTTCGCCCTCATCGACGACCCCGACCTCGTCAGCCGCACCCGCAAGCAAATGGCGGCGCTGATTTTCTACTGACCGTCTCATAAAGAATGCAATGTTCAATGCAAAAAAATGGGCAAATCAGATTGCGTGACACAGCCTCGCATCACGCGTTGCGAGGCTCGGGTCTTTCGCAAGCTTGCAACCAGTGCATCACCAAGTTCCGAGATGCTGTCAGGCCGGCCGTTGGCCAGCGGATGCTTGATTGCATGCCACGCGGCTTCGATCGGGTTGAGTTCCGGCGCGTAGGCCGGCAATTTCTCCAGATGCAGCCGCGGATATTTGCGACAGAAGCCTTGCAGTGCCTTGGGGTTATGGATCGAGGCGCCATCCCAAACCACAAAGACATGGCCACGCAGATGCTTGAGCAGATACCAAAGGAAGTCTTCCACTTCATCAGCGGAGATATTCTTGGCGTGGGGCCTAAAGTAGAACCCGAGCCGCGTGCGCTGGGGGCTGATCGACAGGCCCCCGATCACCGAGATCCGGGCATGGTTGTAGCGGTGGCGAATAACCGGGGTCTGACCCGAGTGCCCAAGTACGTCGAACAGTCGGAGTCAACATGAAGCCGGATTCGTCGACAAAGACGATGTGCGCACCCAGCCGCGCAGCGTTTTTTTTACCTGCGGCCAGTCCTTGCGCTTCCACTCTTCAATGCGTGCTTCATCCCGCTCCAGTGCCCGGCGTTCGGGCTTCTGGCAACTGAAGCCAAAGTCATGCAGCAGGCGGGCGACGTGACTGCGGTGGAATTGAACCTTGCAACACTGCTGAATGACCGTCGCCACCCGGCTGGTGGTCCACAGTTCTGTGGTGAACCCGTTGGCCATGGCACCCTTCATCAGTCGCTTGATGATGCGCTGCTGCTGCGTGTGGGTCAGTGTCGGCGGTCGACCCGGCGTCGGACGCACCTTCAGCGCCTGACTGCCACCTTGTGTTCGAGCATCGCGCCAGCGCATCACGGAACTGGGTGCGGAGTCGATCATGCGGCCAACCTCAGCCAGCGAGTAACCTTGGTCCAGCAAGCGCAGCGCTTGGTGCCGCCGCGCTTCGATCAGTTCTGCCGATCCTGTTGGTCGTGCCACACCCGTACTCCTTCGTGGAACAGGTGTGCAGTATTGCATTATTTATGAGACAGGCAGTAAGCGGGGTCGAAAACGGGGTCAGAGCACAATGGCGCTTCCTTAAGCCACAGCGGCGCGTAACGTGGCTTGCTGCTTGACGATCCGGACCCTCGCGCGTTGCCTCGGCTCAGTCAGAAGTGCTCGTGGCTTGGGTCTTCGCTTGACCGCGCGGGGTTCGATTCGGCCCGGCCGATCCGGGATGCGCCAGTAGCTGATTTGCTGCAGCATCAGGAATCGCGCCGCAGCGCAGTTCTTCGTGGTCGCGTTGTTGCGGACATTGCTCTGGTACATCGCGGCGGCGCGGCGCGCGGCGGCGAAGCTGAGCTGGCGTAGGTCCAAACCTTCGGGACGCGCCGCTTCGCCCATGGCGACACGGATCAGGTTGTAGGCAAGCAAGTGCGCAGCGACTTCCTTGCGCACCATGTCCGGCGACTTGCAGCGCAGCACGTCCATCTCCATCACGCACTTGATGCTGCGGAAATCCAGTTCGATGTGCCAGCGCTGGGTGTAGAGCCAGGCAACCTCGTCGGCGGACACCTCGCTCGGGTCGCGCAGGCTGGTGACAATCAGCCGTTCACCATCGCGCACTTCACGCACACACATCGCTTCCGGTACGGCATCGTATGTCGCCTGCGACATCCAACTCGGACGAGTTGGGCGCGACCACACCAGGAGGCGATCGTTACTCCCCAGCACTTCGCTGTAGGCGGAGGCATTCTTGCGTGCACCGTGTTCGCGCATCACGAAATCGATGCCTCGCAGCGAAAGGGCAGCCAGCAAGAAGTACGAACAGTAAGCGCGGTCGGCGATTACCACCTCGCCAGGCGCGAAGTGATCCAGCAAGTTCCATAGCTGGCTGCACTCCCCGTTACGCTTGCCTTGAGCCGCCGTTATGGTCCAATCGGTGACACATCCCGACCCGAGCGAGATCACGCCGACGATCAGCGCGTGCGGAAAGCCTACACCTGGCGCCTGGCTGCGACTCTGCGGAAACGCGGCCTGCAGGCTGGGTGTGTCCGGCATCGAGACGCCAGTGCCATCGATCAGCTTGATCTCTCGCCCCCCGCCAGCGCGCCGCTGGCGACAGTGCTCGCGCTGCGATGGTCGCAACCTCGGCTGCGCAGTCCTGGATCAGCGCCAGCGGCAATCGCTGGCGCGCCTTGCAATACGAGCTCGTTCCCAGCCCATTCGGTGCCAGCCCCAATGCGGTTCGCTCGCTCAGGTAACGCCCCACAACATCCTGGCAGGCAGCGTCGACATTCATCACTTGCTCGACCAACAGCCCCAAGGTGACGCCAGGCGGAAAAACGCGCTGGCGGTGTCTGCCGCAGTGCTGAGCGACCACGTCGTCGAGCCCGCTGCTCGACAACACGCCCAAAAGCCGACCACGCGCACCCGCTTGCAACAGCAGGCGCTGCTGCTCAATGGCTGCGTACAGGCGTTTTTTTGGTAGTCTGCATCAGGGCTGATCCTCTCAGTGCACTCAGCGGTTTAGACATCTGCAGAGTACCCGCCGTGAGGCTCTCAGCCCACTCCCTTAACCTGTTGATTGAACAGCGCTTCTGGGCTTAAGGAAGTGCCATTGGTCCCAGTGGCCTCTTTTCTCTCCGCCACATGACGCACCGGTCAGCAGCAACTCCATTGGGTCCGGCGCTCACGCCTGCCTGAGGAAATCGGGATGTCGGTGCAGGACCTGGGCGCGCCAGTCGGCCTGGGTGCGGTCGATCTCGTCGACCGGCAGGTTCGGAAGAAAGCCGCAAGCACGATTGCGGCCGTCGCGCTTGGCGATGTAGAGCGCGCGATCAGCGATGCCCAGCACGAAGTCGAGGCTGAACAGGTCGGCGCGCTCGCGATAGAGCGGATACACCGACCAGCCAACCGATGCGGTCGGGTCGAGCAGCACGCCGCCTTCCAGCTCGACCTGAACCTGCGCGATCTCGCGCACGAGCGACTCGGCCAGCTGCGCGCCTTCGTCGCGATGGCGCTGCGTGCCGAGGTAAACGAATTCCTCGCCGCCGAAACGGAAGATCAGGTCGTTCGGGCGCCTGCAGCCTTGCAGCCGATCAGCCACCGCCTTCAGCACCAGGTCGCCGGCGGCGTGGCCGTGCTGATCGTTGACGCGCTTGAAGTGGTCCAGATCGATCACGCAGACGATCAGGTCGACCGGCTCCTCCGCGGGCGCGACCACGGCCTTGGCGTTGAGGTCGATCATCTCCTTGCGCAGCCACTGCCCGAAGCGATGGCGATTCCACAACCCGGTCAACGGGTCGGTGTTGGCGGCGACCTGCAAGGCATCGGTCTTGATCATGACCAAGCGCTCCAGCTCGACGCCGCGCATGCGCAGCGCACGCACGCGCCATTGCACGCCGATGGCGATCAGCAGCAGGCCGGCGACGCTGAACGCGACGATCGCCCAGCCGCGCTGGTACCAGGGCGCGATCACGGTGATCGGCACCGAAGCCACGCCGCCGCTGACGCCGGCAGCGTCCTCGGCCTCGACCTCGAACAACAGCTCGCCCGCGGGCAGGTTGGTGAAGTCGCGTCGCGTTTCGTTGCTCCAGCCGCTCCACTCGCTGCCCTCGCCCGCATGGCGAATGCGCGAACGGAAGCGATTCAGTTCGGGCGCGCGGTAGCTCGGCAGCGTGAATTCGACACGCAGGCTCGCGCCCGCATCCAGCTGCGCGGTAGTGGGCCCGCCGCGCCCGCCGAGCAGGCTGCGGTCGCCCACGGAGAGGTCGCGGATCAGGACTTGCTGCGGCGTCGGCTTCGGCACCTCCATCTTCGGATCGATGCGCACGACCTTGGAATCCTGCGCCAGCCAGACGATGCCGTCGGGATCGACGTGCATCGAGCGCGTCTTCTCCACGCTCGCGATCTCGTCGAAGATGCTCGGCTGGTGCCGATAGACGCCGGTGATGTCCCGCCGCAGCAAGCGCAAGCGGCTGTTCGGACTGCTCACCAGCAGCTGCGCTTCGTCGATCCGCTTAACCTCGTTGATCGGTCCCGATTCCTCAGCCGGCACGATCCGGCTCGGATGAAAGGTGCCGTCACGGAACTCGTAGAAGTGCCCGCCCTGCGCCCAGAAGAAGATCTGCTGGCCGACTTGCTCCAATGAGATGGTGGCTTTCGGCAGACCAGCGGACTGATCGAACTCGTCGATTTCGGCTCCCTGCAACGAACCGTCCATTCCGAGGCGAACCCGAGCGGCGCGGCCAACCAGTGAGCCAAGCCAGAGCGTTTGTGGATCGGACTGCATAACCGAAACCACGTCGAACGAAACCCTGGAGCTCCGGCTGATCTCGATCCACGCGGGGCCAGCGCGCGTCAGTCTCGCAACGCCATTGCGGAGACCCGTCCAAATGCCGGTCTCGCTGCCCATCGCCGGCGCGGCCGAAAACACAAGGTCGGCTGGAAGTGCCAGTGTCTCCTCCTGCAATGACCCAATGCCGCCAGCCGTACCAACGAGATCATAGCCGTCGATCGATTGGATCATCAGGATCGAGGGTCTGGGTTCTCCATGCGGTTGGAACTCCCAGCGCTTCGTGCCGGCTGTTTGCTGCAGGGCCCGCACGGTATTGCCATGAAACGCGGTGATTCCCAACTTCGTCCGCGACAGCACCATTGACTGACCGAACAAGCTCGGAGGCAACGCGAAGACGCGCATCCTTGACGGATACTCCACTCGGGAAATCGCGCTCCTCCAGGCGATCCACAGCGCCCCCTCGCGGTCGACCATCAGCGCCTGCGCGCCTGTTCCAACGCCCAGATCGATCGGGTCGATACGGTCGACGAGATGTCCCTGGGTATCCAGAATGGCCACACCACCGTTGTCTTCGGGAAGTGCAATCCGTTCTCGCGCCACGTTCCAGCCAATGCCTTTTGGCTTGGCTACTTGATCGCGGGACAGATGCTCGCGTATCGATGGCGTTTGGCCGGAACGCCAGTGCCAAAACCCGTGCTGTTCGTTGGTAACGGCCACAAAGGTCCCATCTGGGAACTCGACCAAGGACTGCAATCCGGCCCGAATGAACCCCTCACCACCCGGAATGACCTCGGGGCCACGCGAGGTCACAAGACTGAGACCGACTTCATCCACGTCAACGAAAATGCCGCTCCGCCCCTGAAACAACCTGCCGAATCCAGAGCGGGCTGGGTAGGTAACGAATTCTTGTCCCCGACGGCATACCAACAGGGCAGTGGACCGCAGGCACCATTGCGAAGGGTCTTCGGCAAACTCCCAGAATTCACCGACACCGCGCAGCTTGTCGGAAAGCAGTTTGCCCACATCAACCGCTCGATTGGAGCGGCCGGGATCTTCGACCGCAAGAATCGTTTCGGCGCCGCCCATGACCAGCGTTCCAGACCGAGTAACGCCAAGCACGGTAATGGCAGAGTTGATGTCGAGCGGGAGTCTTCGCCACTGCAGACCATCAAACTCGAGCACGCCGCGCCGATCGCTGGCGTAGATCAGCCCGCTTTGCGACTGGGCCAACGCGAAGAAGGGAGGGTCTGGGTAGTCGTCGCCCAAGCGGATCTGCTGGATGTCCCACGTTCGCGCCGGATGAACGCCCGCCTCCGACGCGATCACCTGCGCCGGAGCGGACATCAGCAGTGCGAGCAGGAGCAGCTTTCGCGGGCGCATGCGAATCGAGGGTGTGGTGGTTCCGGAACCATAGAGAGTCGTCAATTGACGCGCAACGGCTCGAACCGTAGGCTCGGCAGCGCTGCGGCATTCCGTCGCAGTTCAAGAACCGAGGGAGAGCGCAATGAATTCCATCGTCAAAGCAGGATCGGCGGTTTCAGTACCACCATCGTTGATCGACCAATTGCAGCGCATGGCCAAACCCGTCGATGCCTCGATCATGGCTGCCCCTCAGGTTCCGGGGCCCGCACCCCGCCCGACGCCCGGACCAGCGCCCGTTCAATCCTGACCGCACCCGCCCGATTCCATGCACCTATCCTCGCTCGGGTTGGCCCTCAACCCATGCGCCAGCATCAGTGTTCAGGGCGGCTCCGAGCCGCCCTTGTTCTTGGTGCGGGCGCCGGTCAAGGGAGCGCAGTATTCGGCGCGTGTGGTGGATCCGGTCGATTTGCCGGAGGCGCATGGGTTCCTTGCGGCGGCGTTGATTCGCGGCGAGGCGGTCGAGCAACTGTCCGAGCAGGCCGTAGCCGAGCTGCGGCAGATCGGGCTGCTGGCGCCGGCGGATGCGCTGCCGCGGCCGGTGCATTACGAACTCGCTGCGACCGTGCATGCCAACGGCCAGCCAGCGCTGGCACGGCATGCAGCCGCAGCGGCCTGCGGCGAGCCGGTGCGCAGTCGCGGATTTCGCTTGCCAGCGGACTGGGCGGAGCTGCCGCTGCAGTTCCTGCCGCACCACCACGGCAGCGTGTGGGCGCCGGTGCTGGCCAGCGAGTCGCTGCGGCAAGCAACCGACGACCAGGCGCCGGTCGAACTCGACACCCAGGAAACCCGCGACTTCTTCGCGTGCGAAGGTTTCGTCGAACTCGCCGACCTGCTGCCGGCATCGCACGTGGCCGAACTGGCGCGCTACTACTGGGCACTGGCGGCCGAGGGCTTCATGGCGCTGGACCAGGATCGCGGCTGCCGCCGCCATGTCGCGCACAGCCATCCGGTCGCGGACTTCTGGCATGACCAGTTGAACGAGCGCGTGTCGCAATTGGTCGGGCGCCGCACCAAGCCCTCGTACTCCTTCGTCTCGCTCTACCTCGAAGGCGGCGACTTGAAGTGGCACAACGACCGCCCGCCCTGCGAGTACACCATCACCCTGCTGATCGATTACGCGCCGCTCGACGACGCCGGTCGCTCGCCCTGGGCGCTGCAGGTGAAGGGGCGCGATGGCACCCTGCACCGCCTGCATCAACGCATCGGCGACGCGCTGATTTTCCAGGGCCGCGAGCTGTTGCACTGTCGCGATGCGCTGCCCGCCGGCCATCGTTCCGGCTCGCTGCTGTTCCACTTCGTCGATGCCGAATACGACGGGGTGATGACGTGACCGAAACAGCTTCGATGCATCGCGTCGAAGCGTTCTTCCGGCGCCTGGGCGACGATATCGCCGCCACGCTCGGCGAATCGCGCGAGGCGATCTATGCCGGCCTGGAGCAAGTCGCGCTGGCCAAGCTCGACGAGCACAATCCGTCCGCGCACATCAGCCAGGCCGACCTGATCGACTACGTGCTGGGCGCAGACAATCTCTGCAAACAGGCCGACCTCGATGCACGCTTCGCCGAGCCGCCGTTGTCGCTGTACAACGGCACGCACTTCGACATCTCGGTGCTGACCTGGCTCGACGGCACCACCAGCATCCACCAGCACGCCTTCTGCGGCGCCTTCCATGTGTTGCAGGGATCGAGCATCCACAGCCGCTACCGCTTCAAACCATGGCAATCCCCCGAGCCCAGGCAACGCGCGATCGCGGGCGAACTGGAGCTGCTCGACATCGAAGTGCTGCGCACCGGCGACACGCGCGTGATCCGGCGCGGCGACACCCTGATCCATGCGCTGTTTCACATGATCCGACCGTCGCTGACGATCGTGATCCGCACCATCACCGACGACCCCGAAGCCGAAGTGCAGTACGACTACCGCTGGCCCGGCCTGGCGCACGACCCCTTCCACAAGCATGCACCGACCATCCGCAAGCTGCAGTACCTGCGCATGTTGCGCGTGCTCGACGGCGACGCCTTCCAGGCGCATCTGGCGCACGTCCTGCCGCGCTGCGACCTGTTCCTGGCCTATGCGCTGGTCTCGGAGCAGATCCAGGTCAGTGCCGACGTGGACGCAGCGCGGCGCCTGGCCGAACTGTGCACGCAACTGCCGGCGGCCGAGCGCGAGTTGCTGGCCAGGGCGGCGCACAACGACCTGCTCAGCCGCACCATCATCGACTGTCGGCGCAAGCTGCACGCGCGCGAGCATCGCTTCCTGCTCGCGCTGCTGCTGAACGTGTTCGACCGCGCGGAGTTGCTGCGCCTGGTGCAACGCGAGACGGGCTGTGCCGATCCGATCGCGCAGGTGTGCACCTGGATCGCCGAGATCAGCGGCAATACCGAGCGCTACCCGAACCTGATCGGCATCGACTTCAATGCCACCGCGCTCGAGATGCTGGTGTGCATGTTCGCCGGAATGAACGTGGCCGAAACGCTGGCGCGCATGGGCGCGCGCCACGGCGAAGCCGCGGTGGACGAACAGCGCGACGCGCTGGGCGCGTTGTATCGGGCACTGCAGCGATGCGCGCTGTTTCATTCCGTGTTCGCCGAACTGAATGCCGGCGTGGATGAAAGCGCGCGCGGCTAGACCTTCTTCAGGAACTCCGCCTTGAGCAGCATCGGCCCGAGGTCGGTCTTGCAGTCGATCTCGTGGTCGCCGTCGACGATGCGGATGTTCTTGATGCGCGTGCCCATCTTCAGTGGCGAGGATGCGCCCTTGACCTTGAGGTCCTTGACCAGCACCACGCTGTCGCCGTCGGCGAGCACGCTGCCGTTGGCATCGCGCACGATGCGCACGGTGTCGTCGAGGCCGGCACTGGCAGCGCCGGGGCTCCACTCATGGCCGCACTCGGCGCAGACCAGCAGATCGCCATCGGCATAGGTGTTGTCGTTGCCGCAACTCGGGCAAACAGGTGTCACAGCCATCGCAGCAACCTCAGGGGAAGAAATCGGCGCCTACCGTTCTATCGCGGTCGCACGTGTTCCTGGGGGGAGGAGACACGCGGGCAGTCCCGCGCCGGGCGCGCATGTTAGCGGCTGCACCCGGATGCGCAAGTGCGCCAGCGTCACTCGTCGACTTCGTCGAAGTGGAACCACAGGCCTTGCTCCGAGCCATCGATATCGCCGCGCTCGAAACCGATCGCCTCTTCCTGATCGCCGAGCAGATAGAGCACGTCGTCGGCCTCCTCATAAAGGTGATCGTGCAAGGAAAGGGCCAGCTGGCGTTCAAAACCCATGCACTGGGTCTCGCCGACGATGTCGTCCTCGTAGCTGATCATGGCCGCGAACGGATTGTCTTCGAGGTGGCTGGACAGCAGCACTTCCCACTGCGATTCCGGAAAGGCATAGGGCAACTCGCCGGGACCACAGCGCCCCGAGGCGCGCAGCACCGACGGATATTCGTCCTCCCAGTAGTCGAGCACGAGGTCGCGGCGAGCGTCGGCGAAGCGCTTGCCGATGAAGCGGCGGCCGGCCTCGATCAGTTCCGCGTCGGTGTCGTTGTCGCGGGCCTTGGCCAGTGCGTACTCTTCCAACGTGACCACCGCTGCGGGCGCCAGCAGCGCCGCGCCCGGTTGACTGGCGCTGCCGATGTGCAGACTGCCGTGCGCGAGCACGAAGTCGCGATAGGCCTTCGGCAATGAGCGGCGCAGGCGGCGTTCGGCGCTGACCAGCGCCGACATGCTCGCAACGCCGCCCCAGTGGATGCGCAGGTTCTCGATCGGAAACTCGGGCGCGGCAGCGTGCAGGTCGGTCAGCACCGCCTCATACACGGCGATGGCCTGCATGGCGTCCTTGGCCTGGCCGATTCGATCCATCGCCGCCGTGCGCAGGATCAGTCCCCCGCCGGCAATCGCGACGCGGCTGCCGTCGTTCATGACCGCTTCGCCACTCAGCCGATAGCGGTGTTGATCGCCGGGAAGCGACAAGTCCAGGCCGGCCTGTTTGCGCTTGCCGTCCACGCGCAGCACCCCGACCTCGTGCCCGTCGATTTCGACCCGGATCGTCTCGCTGCGCTGGTCTTGGCCCAACTCGTTGCGCAATTCGACGGCGTGAACCGTGACCGCTGCCAGCAGTGCAAGGATCGGGAACAGCAGGCGCATGGCGAATCTCCGTGGGTGTCTTCCGTGGCGGCCGCGGATTCTAGCCAGTCATCACGCCGAGCTGCAGCCCACGACCTGCGTCTCCCAGCCCTCGTAGTCGCCGTCGCATTCGCAGGCAGCGTGATACAGCGGTAGCGTGAGCGCGTCGATGTTGCGATGGGACGGAATGCCGAGGGCGGACACGCGCACGCCGAACTGGTCGCCGCGCTCTTCCGGATCGATCATCTCGATCGCGCGAAAGCCGAGCGCGTTGGCGCGCAGCACGAACTCGGCGCGCGCGTCGACATCCGGGAAGTAGGCGCAGTGTTCGATCGGCCGCTCGCGGTCGAGGCGATCGCCGCCCTGCTGCAGCGAGTCGCACATGCGCCGATTGCGCAGGCGCTCCAGATCTTCGTCCGACGGACTCAGTCGCTCGAGATAGATGCCCCACTCGCGATCCGGACGCGAACCGCACTGGAACCTGCAGTCAGGGAACGCCGCCAGCGCATTCGCGACCTGCTCTTTCCAGCCCTTCGCGGCTGCGGTGTAGAAGTAAAAATCGCAGCGCCCGCCACTGGCCACACGCCCGACATAAGCAGTGGCCTTCGACACCAGCCGTGCCTTCAACGCCGCCTCGATCGCATCCAGGCGCGCGCCCTCCTCCGCATCCGCCGGGCCGTCCGCATCCGCCCGCAGCATCGCCACCTGCACCCAAGCGGCCAGGGGCAGTCGCTCGACCGGCACATCCTCGGCAATGCCCATGTCCACGAACACCGCCGCCGGCTTGCCGTCAATCTCGCAGCGATAGCTGTCCCAGTCCTTGCTCATGTGTGCTCCCGAAGCGTCGCCGATCATCACGCCAAACACCCGATTCAGGAAGTTCGAACTGCGGTGCCGAGATCGCATGCCCGCGCAGCCCCGATGGTTGCAGTCGCTGGCAGGCACGCGCCCCGATCCCTAGAATGAATCGCCGGCGTTCGATGATGCACCCGCAGTCGCTGGCGCTTGCGGCGCTCGAGCGCGCCGCCGCAATGCGACGCAGCAGCGGCATGAAGCAAGGAGTCCTGAGATGAATCTACCTGAGACGATCTACGCCCATGCCCGGGCGCTGCCTACCGACCTGCAACGGGAAACACTCGATTTCATCGCGTGGCTCGAGAATCGCTATGCCATTCAGCGCGCTGCCAATCCCGGATTGGCAACCGATGCGTTCCTCCAACGCTTCGCCGGCAGCATTGGCGATGACTTTCCCGATGACATCGACGATTCCGGGTGGGCGGGCGATCTGCCGCGCGAGGCGCTTGAATGACCGGCTTCGTGCTCGATACCAATGTCTGGATCGCCCTGCTGAAAAGCAATCCAGAAGTCGTGGCGGGCGTGCGTCGCGTGGGTATCGAGTCCCTGTATCTCTGCGCGCCAGTATGGTCGGAGTTGTGGTTTGGCGCGTGCAACAGCCAGCGCGTCACCGAGAACCAGGGGCGCATCCGTGAGCTGGCGTCCCACGTGCCCAGCCTGCCCTTCGATGATCGCGCGGCCGAACATTGTGGGGAGATTCGCGCGCTACTGGCGCGACAGGGCCGGCCCATTGGTCCCTATGACCTCCAAATTGCCGCCATTGCCCGATCCGCTGGGCTGCGCCTGGTGACACGCAATATTTCGGAATACTCGCGCGTGCCCGGCCTGACGATTGAAAACTGGCAGACCGATTCTTGACGACGTTCGCGCCCAACCTTTCACCGCTGGGCGCTGCAGCGTCCTGATGGCAAGGCACTGACGACTGGATTGGATCGAGGAGCCGCTGATCTGATCGATGGCGTCGCGCGGCTCTGCACCCTGCGGCAACGGAACGGAACTCGATCGAAAGCCGACCTCATTGCTCGAACCCATTGCCGAAGATCAGCGTGCCGGTGTCGCTGACCAGCGCGTCGGCGAGCAGGTTCAGGTACACCTCGAGGTTGGTGTAGCCGGAGACGCCGGTGAGCGGCAGCGACAGCGCGGCTCCGTTGTGGTCGGCGACGTTGGGATTCAGTCCGAGCGCGGCGTGTTGCAGCTCGAACGCGTTGGGCATGCCGTCGTTGTCGCTGTCGACGGGTGCCGGAGGCGGCGAGCCGGCGGGGAAGTCGAGCGTCAGGGCATCGAGCGCGAGCGGGGTCTCGTGTGCGGTCGGGTCGATGCTGCCATCGGCCACGTCGCTGCGGATGCGCCGGTCCATCGGGTCTGCGGGCAGCGCGCCGGTGTTGCCGAGCAGCGCGCCAGCGAGCGTGGTCGCATCGAGGTAGGCGACGTCGCCGAAGGCATGCCGACTCGCGCGTCGCATGGCGACGCCGAGGTCGGTGTTCGGGGCCTCGGTCGGGAAATCGTTGCAGCAGTAGAACAGCTGGTAATCGAGGTAAGCCGGGTACGGGCTCAGGTGGTTGTCGTTGACGTAGAGCTGGTTGTCGGCGACATCGAGCACGTCGTGCAGCACCATGCCGTAGGGATGTCCGGCGCGCACCTGCATGCGGTTGCCGACCAGGTTGAACTGCAGCCGATACGGCCCTAGCCCCGCGTTCTGGTCGACATCGCGGTTGTACCAGAGCAGGAACCCGGGATCGTGGTAGTAGTTGTTCGACACTTCGAGCTGGTAGGCGTGCGCCTGGCAATCGGCGCTGCTGCCCGGGTCGCCGTCGTACCCGCTCGCCTCGCAGCTGATCTCGGGCAGGCGCCCGCGGATGCGGTACCACAGGTTCTTGAGCACGCTGACCTGATTCTGCGGATGCTCGGGATGCGAGTAGTTGATCAGCATGCCGCCGAACTCGGCATGGCTGCCGACGGTTTCGGCGATGATGCTGCGCTGGATCGTGCCTTGCGACGCCCACGACACCTGCACCGCCTCGTCGGTGGCGTGCGCGATCGAGAAATGATCGAAGATGAAGCGGCTGATGCCATCGAGCCGCAGACCGTCGTCCAGGTGCTCGCCGCCCGGCGGCAGCGGGTCGGCCCAGGCTGGGCGCGTGCGCAGGTGGCGTGCAATCACGTTGTCGCAGTCGTTGCGCTCGTAGTGTCCGTCGCAGATCAGCCCGCGCACGATCACGCCGCCGGGCGAGGTTTGTCCGGCAATCGTCACGTCGCCGTGGACGATGTTGCCGATGCCATGGATCACGCCGCTGACCTTGAACAACACGTAGCGCGGGCCGCTCTGGCGCAGCGCGTGGTTCAGCGAACCGGGAATGACCCCCATCGGATCGGGATCGAGCGTGGTCACGTAGTACACCGTCCCGCCGCGACCGCCGCTGGCGACCGCTCCGAAACCCTCTGCGCCGGGGAAGGCAGGCGGAACTGCTGTCACCGCCAGCGACCAGGCAAACACGGCGAACGAGATCAGGAATCGGAATGCTGCGGGCATCGGGTCACCTCGTCGGAAGGACCACGATTACAGGATGCCACGAGTCGGCGCCGTTAGGCTGGATGCGCCATTTGTTTGCCTGATCGCGCCAATCAGGCGGCGTCGGCGCGATCCGCCCCGAGTCGCGACGGTGCCACCCCGTAGGCGGCGCGGAAGCGACGCGAGAAGTGCGACAGGTCCTCGAAACCGACGCGACTGGCCACTTCCGACACGCGCAGACCGCCGGCAGCGAGCAACTGGTAAGCGGCCTCCAGGCGCGCCGCCAGCACCAGTTCCTGCGGGCTGGTGTCCATGCCATCGCGCAGACGCCGCTGCAGACTGCGCAGGGAGACGTGCATCGCCGTAGCCAGCGCAGCCGGCGACAAGTCGCTGGCGAGATGCGTTCGCACATGTGCCAGCACCCGTTCGGCGAAGGCACGGTCGCGTGGGTCGGCAGCGGCACTCGATGTCTCGTCAACGACGCCGGGCAAGGCGACGCCCGGTTCCGCTGACGCGACCACCGACTGCGCGTCCGCCGCCGGCCGCGGCCACTGCGCGAGCAAGCGCCGCAGGTGCCGTGCCGCGCGGCGCTGGCCGAGCCAATGCGTCGTCAGCGCGACCACGGCCAGCAGGACCGCCACCACGACCGTCAGGCGACCGGTTCCGAGCGTGCGCAAAGTGCGTTCGAGCGCAGTCGGGCCGCCGACCAAACGCAGCGACTGCCAGCGATTCGGAAAACCGAAGTCGCGATCCCCGCTCCAGTTCAGCGGCCAAACCTGCGTGCCGACCTCGGCCGCGGGCGGCAGCGACGGCGTGTCTTCGCCCTCGCGCAAGCGCTCCGCAGTGAAGGCCGAGGACGCGGCCGGGGCATGGTCCTGCACCCAGTCGTTCATCGCGATGTCGATATGCATCGGCGCGGCCAGTGGCAACTGCACGCCGAGGCCGGACCACGGAATCGCCAGCTCGAATGCCCAGCCCTGCGCTGTGCGCCGCGCCGCATAGCGATGGCTGAGCGGCGCCGCCTGGCGCTGCGGCACGCGCACATCGGCCAGCTCGGCGATCAGCTCGTCGCCACGCAACACGCCGGAGCGGCCATCGGGCAACAGCAGCAGATCGAGATCGTCAGCGTTCATGCGCTGCGTCGAATCGCCGAGCGGGTCGAGATAGACCTGGATCGAGTCGTATTGATGGAACTGCTCGACCTCGATCGCGGCGGGCGCGTCGATGCGGTCTGCATCCTGCACTTCGGCAGCGATCAGCAAATCGTCGAGCGTCCAGGCCATGCGTGCATGCACGCGGTTGCGCAACGCGACTGGTGCCTGCAGCTCCTGCCACTGTCGCTCGAACCAGGGCGCGCGCCACTCGTCGAGCACGCCATCGACCTGCACCCGAAACGTGGCATGGGGCAGCGCCTGCAGCGAACCGATGGCACTCAGCAACAGGCACGCGACTGCGGCCTGCGGCTTGCGCGAAACCGGCGCTTGCTCGGGTCGTCGGCGATGCATGCGGGCTCCATGGGCGGGACCTGCGGATCATCGCGCAATGGCTGCCGCTACGGCAGCCTCCATCGCCCGCGGGCTACGCCGCCTGCTGCATCCGCGTCGTCCGCGCGGCCGCCGCGAGCGCCTGCTGCAGGTCGGCCCAGAGGTCGTCTACGTGCTCGATGCCGACCGAGATGCGCAGCATGCCCGGAGTGATGCCGCATTCGGCGCGCGCGGCGTCGTCGAGCACGCGATGGGTGAGCCCGGCCGGATGCTGGATCAGGGTATCGACCGCACCGAGGCTGACCGCCGGCGTGAGCACGCGCACCGCACCCATCACCGCCGCTGCCGCCTCGTGGCCGCCGTGCAGGTCGAGCGCCATCAGCGCGCCGGGGCCTCGCATCTGGGTCTTCAGCACGGCGTCGTTGCGCACCGTGCCGAGGCCCGGAAAGAACACCTTGCGCACCGCCGCATGCTGCGCCAGCCGCTGTGCCAGTTCGATCGCGTTGCGCTGGGCGCGCTCGACGCGCAGGGCGAGCGTGCTGAGACCACGATGCAGCAGGTAGGCGGCGAGCGGATGCAGCAGTGCGCCGGTGGCGGCACGCATCGTGCGCAGCGGCTTGGCGTCGGCTTCGCTGCACGCGATCACGCCGGCGATCACATCGCCATGGCCGCCGAGGAACTTGGTCGCGCTGTGCAGCGCATAGCGCGCACCGAAGGCCAGCGGGTTCTGCAGGATCGGCGTGGCGAAGCTGGAATCGACCACCACCGGCACCGTGCCCGCAGCCGCGACCACGGCGGCGATGTCGACCAGGTCGAGCGTCGGGTTGGCCGGGGTTTCGATCAGCACCAGCACGGTGTCGGGACGGATGCGCGCGGCGATCTCGTCGGCGCGCACGAACTCGCACTCGATCCCGGTGAGCCCGCTCGCCAGCAAGTGATCGCTGGTGCCGTACACCGGCCGCACCGCGAGCATGTGCGCGCCACGCTGGCGCGAGACCAGCAACAACGCGGTCAGCGCCGCCATGCCCGAGCCGTAGGCGACGCAGGCTTCGGCGCCCTCGAGCTGCGCGATCGCGTTCTCGACCCGGGCCACGGTCGGATTGTGCAGCCGCGCATAGATCGGGTTCGCCGCGCTCGCCGCTCCACCCACGAGCGCGTCGAAGCTGGCGGTGCCGACATCCAGGTCCGGCACCGGATAGGTGGTCGACAGGTCGATCGGCGGCGCATGCACCCCGAGGCGAATGAAATCCTCACGGCCGGCGTGGACGCAACGGGTGTCGATGGACTCGTTCATGGCAGCTCCGCGGTCGGTGGATGCCGATGACACTAGAACGATCGTCGCGCTATGGTTCACGCGCCGAATACTATTTCGCGGATGATCGAAATCATGGAACTGGACCGAATCGACATCGAACTCCTGCGGCTGTTGCGAAACAACGCACGGATGCCGAACAAGGACCTCGCGGAAAAGGTCGGGGTGGCGCCCTCGACCGCGCTCGAGCGCATCCGCCGCATGCGCGAGGCGAAGATCATCGAGGGCTACCACGCCGAATTGTCGCCCACCGGCATCGGCATCGGCCTGCAGGCGATGGTGGCGGTGCGCCTGTCGCGCCACCTGCGCGAACAGGTGCTCGCCTTGCACGACCACCTGCTCGCCCTGCCCGAGGTCATCGCCTTCTATCACGTCGCCGGCGCCAATGATTTCCTGGTGCACGTCGGCGTGCGCAACGCCGACCACCTGCGCGACTTCGCCCTCTCGGCGCTGACCTCGCGGCCCGAGGTCGCGCACATCGAGACCAATCTGATCTTCGAGTACCGCCGCAGCGCGGAGTTGCCGATCTACCTCGACGGGAACCGGTGACTCACGCCGCCGCGGCAACCGGGGCCGCGTCCAGCGATGCCAGCCAGTCGTCATCCGAGCCTTCGTTCACGCCTTCGAACAGGATCGTCGACAGATAGCGTTCGCCGGTGTCCGGGGCCATCGCCAGGATGGTGGCGCCGGGCACGGCGCGCTCGGCCACCTTCAGCGCCGCGGCGATGGTGCCGCCGGCGGAGAGTCCGACGAAGATGCCTTCCTCCGCCGCCAAGCGGCGTGCGGTGTCGCGCGCGAGCAAGTCGTCGACCGGAAGGATCTCGTCGGCGACGTTGCGATTGAGCACCTGCGGCACGAAGTCCGGCGTCCAGCCCTGGATCTTGTGCGGCGCCCAGGTGTTGCTCCCGAGCAGGGACGCGCCCGCGGGTTCGGTGGCGGTGATGCGCGTTTCCGGGCGCGCCAGCTTGAGCACTTCGCCGACGCCGGTGAGCGTGCCGCCGGTGCCCCAGCCGCTCACGAAATGGTCAAGCCTGCGACCGGCGAAGTCGCGCAGGATCTCGGCCGCGGTGGTGCTGCGGTGGTAGGCGGGATTGGCCGGATTCTCGAACTGGCGCGCCAGGAACCAGCCATGCTTTTGCGCCAGTTCCTCGGCGCGGCGGACCATGCCCGAGCCGCGCTCGGCGGCCGGTGTCAGGATCACCTTGGCACCGAACCGGCCGGATTGAAGGCCTCGACCTTGACGTAGAGATCGACGTGCTTCGGTGCGATGCGGTGCAGCTTGACCACGGGCGTGTTGCCGATGGTGTCGAGGATGGAGTGGTAGATGGCCATGGCGGATCTCCTGCGATGCGGGTGGTTCTGGATTCAAGCGGCGAGTTCGAGCGGAGGCTGAGTAGTGATCGCGTGTCGACATCGGCCATCGATCGGCGCCGCGCCGAACCAGTGCAGCCGCTCGGCGAGTGCCGCCACTTCGCCGAGAATCAGCAGCGCCGGCGACTGCACCGAATGCGCGCGCGCGATCTCCGGCAGTTGCGCCAGCGTTCCGGTGATTACGCGTTGCTCGGGGCGACTGCCGTTCTCGACGATCGCGAACGGCGTCGAAGCCGCGCGTCCGTGTGCGAGCAGCCGGTCGCGGATGCGCCCGAGGCCGGCCACGCCCATGTAGAAGGCCAGCGTCTGCCGGTCCTGCGCCAGCCCCGCCCAGTCCAGGCGGTCGGCCGACTGCTCGCAATGCGCGGTCACCAGGCGCACCGATTGCGCGTGGTCACGATGCGTCAGCGGAATCCCGGCATAGGCGGCGCAGGCATTCGCGGCGGTAATGCCAGGCACCACTTCGAAGCGGATACCGGCGGCCTGCAGCGCTTCCAGTTCCTCACCGCCGCGACCGAACACGAACGGATCGCCACCCTTGAGCCGCACCACGCGTGCACCGCGGCGGGCGTGCGCGATCATCAGTCGATGGATCCGGGCCTGATCGACGCGCGCACCCTGCGCCTGCTTGCCGACATCGATCATCTGCGCATCACGCCGCGCCATCGCCAGGATTTCGGCGCCGACCAGATGGTCGTGCAGGATCACGTCGGCCTCGTTCAATGCCCGCAATGCGCGCAGGGTCAGCAGGCCAGCGTCGCCGGGGCCGGCGCCGACCAGCAGCACGGAACCCTGTGCATCCGCACCTTCGGCTGCATCCAGCGCGTCCTGCAACGCGATCTCGGCGGCGGCATGCTGGCGCGCCCGCAGCAGTCGCGGCACCACGCCCGCGAGCACGCGTTCGAACCAGCGGCGGCGTTGCGGAAGATCACGCAGGCGCGAGCGAATCGCGTCGCGGTGGCGCTCGAACAATTCGACCAGATCACCGAGCGACTCGTCGAGCAACGCCTCGATGCGCGCCCGCGCCTGCCGCGCCAGCATCGGGGCGGCGCCGCCCGAAGACACCGCGACCTGCAGTCGTCCGCGCTGAACCACCGCCGGGAACTGCACCGCGGAGCGCGCGACATCATCGACCACGTTCGCGAACACGCGGCGCGCCGCCGCGGCGTCGGCAACGCGGGCGTTGCTGGCATCATCGCCGGTCGCGGCGATCACCAGCCAGGCATCCTCAAGCTGTGCTTCCGCGAATTCGCCGAGATGCAGGGCGATCCGACCCCGCGCCGCGAGTTGGGTGATCTCCGCGTTCGCCGCACGCGCAACGACCTCGATCCGCGCCCCGGTATCGAGCAGCGCACCAATCTTGCGCGACGCCACGCTGCCGGCGCCGACCACCAGCACGCGGCGTCCGCGCAGGTCCGCAAACAGCGGAAACAGGCGGTGCGAAGTGGCGCTGACGGCGGCTTGGCTCATGGCCGCAAGCTAGGCCAGAGCATCCCCGGAGCGGAAATGGCGCGATCGACTGGCCATATTCCCGGACGTTATGTGCTGCTCGACCGACGGTCTTGCCAAAATGGCACCACGCGCAGCATTCCGACATGGGCACCATGAACATCTCGCTCCCCGACCCGCTGAAGGACTTCGTCGACGAACAAGTTTCGCAGCGAGGCTTCGGGACCAGCAGTGAATACGTCCGCGAACTGATCCGGCGCGATCAGGAACGCCTGCAGCTGCGCGGCCTGCTGCTTGCTGGCGCGCAGTCGCCTCCCGCCGCAGTCAGCAACGACGCGTTTTTCGCCGGCTTGCGCGAAAAGATCGGGCACCAAGCCCGCTGATGGCGGCGAAGCCAGTCCGCCCGCGAGCGCTTGCCCAGGCGGATATCGATGCCGCCGCGATGCACTATCTCGGAGAGGCTGGCGCCGGATTGGCATTGGCGTTTGTCGATAGCGTCGAGCGCGCCTTTTCGCAGTTGGGCGCGCATCCCGGAAGCGGAGCAGGTCGCTATGCGCGCGCACTGGACTTGCCTGGACTGCGCTTCTGGCCATTGAGGCGATTTCCCTACCTGATTTTCTACGTCGAGCGAGCCGATCACGTGGACGTCTGGCGCGTGCTCCACGCCAGTCGTGACGTGCCGGCATGGTTGAGGGCGCCCGGCTCCAAGTGACTGGCTTTACAACTCCAGCCATCGCCGCTAGCTTCGCTTCATCCTTTCATCGCGATAGTGAGATATTTATGCGTCGCCCGTGTTGTCGAATGTCGATCCCCCTGGACCGCGTCGACCCTTCCCCAGCACGAGCCATGCCGCCATGACCCTCACGCAACTGCGCTTCATCGTCGCGATCGCCGACGCCAACCTCAACATCACCCAGGCTGCGACCAAGGTGCATGCGACCCAGCCGGGTCTGTCCAAGCAACTGAAGCAGCTGGAGGACGAACTCGGTTTCCAGCTGTTCACGCGCCGCGCGCGCAGCATCGAGGCGGTGACGCCGGCTGGCGAGAAGGTGCTCAAGCATGCGCGCATCGTGCTCGCCGAAGCCGCCAACATCCGTGCGGTCGCCGCCAACCTGCGCCGCGAAGCCGAAGGCGAATTGCTGATCGCGACCACGCACACCCAGGCGCGCTACGTGCTGCCGCGTCCGCTCGCGGTGCTGAAGCAACGCTTCCCGCAGGTCGCCCTGCACGTCGCGCCCGGTGGCGACGCCGAAACCGTGGCCCGCCACGAGAAGGGCGAGGCAGACATCGCCATCGTCAGCAGCTCGGGCACACCGCCGCACGCCGACCTGACTCTGCCGATCTATCGCTGGGAGCGCATCGTGCTGGTGCCGCGCGGGCATGCATTGACCCAGCTCGGGCGCGCGCTCACCCTCGCCGATATCGCCGCGTATCCGCTGATCAGCTACGAGTCGAGTCGCGCGCCGGACTCGTCGCTGCGACGCGCTTTCACCGAGGCCGGGCTCACGCCCGAGATCAGCGTGACCGCGCGCGATGCCGACCTGATCAAGACCTATGTACGCACCGGCCTTGGCGTCGGCATCCTCGCCGAGATGGCGATCGACGCCAGTGATGGCGATCTGGTCGCCCTGCCCGCGCGCGGCCTGTTCCCGACCTGCACCACCTGGCTGCTGATCCGCAAGGACCGCGTGTTGCGCGACTACAGCGAAGCACTGATCCGCACCCTGGTTCCGGAGATCGACCTGCGCGACCTGCGCCGCGCGTTGAGCGACGGCGCACCGCTGCGCATCGAGGCGCAGACCTGGACCCAGCGCGAAGACCTGTCGAAACCGGCGCCGGTCGGCGAGTTCCAGATCTGAATGCACGACGCCCGCACAAGGCGGGCGTCGGCAACGTGGGCTGGCGGACCGGATCAGCGCTGCGCGGTGGCCTTGGCGGCCGGGGTCACGGTCATCTGGTCGCGGTTCTTCTCGACCGTCTTCAGACCGATGCCCTTCACGTTCGCGAGTTCATCGACCGACTTGAAACCGCCGTGCTCGGCGCGATAGGCGACGATGGCTTCGGCCTTGGCGGCGCCGATGCCATTCAGCGTTTCGAGCTGGGTCGCGCTCGCGGTGTTGAGGTTGATCTGCGCCGCGAAGGCAGCGAGCGAGGCCAGCGACAGGGTCAAGCCGAGGACGAGGTTCTTGATGAAGTTCATGGCGGTTTCCTTGGATGGGTTGGAGGTTGTGCCGGTGTGCTCACCGGACAGGAACCATTCTCGGCATCGGCCCATCACCGCGCCTCCGCGTACTTCGGAACCGTCGCTCAGCATTCGCCGCGCGCGGGCTTGCGAATTTTCCGAACTCCGCACACCGCTGCCCCGTGCTTCTTCCAGGCCACTGACACCAGACGCGCCGTGTTCGCAACACCGCTCGGTGGCAGCACGAACGTCGATTCCGGATACCCGAATTCGCGCGTGATCGCCTGCATCCGCGCATCGCTCAACCCTTCAGCATCCAGCACCACCGCCAGCGGATTCCCGCCAAGCTGTGGCCGATGACACCGGCACGATTGCCCGCACGCGAAGCGGGCAATACCATCGATCCGGTCCGCGCGCCCACGCGCATCCGATTCCCGGGCGAACCAGGGCATTCGATCGACGGAGCCGAAGCATGAACAGGCAACAAGCGCTAAAGGCATTGGCACATGCGAAGTCGCCGCTGCAGCAGCAGTTCGGCGTGACCCGACTGGCCTTGTTCGGTTCGACTGCGCGCGATGCCGCGAAGCCCGATAGCGATGTCGACGTGCTCGTCGCCTTCGACGGTCCGGCCACTTCGACCCGCTATTTCGGCGTCCAGTTCTACCTTGAGGACCTACTGGGTCGCCCTGTGGATCTCGCATCCGAAAGAGCTCTGCGCCCCGAACTTCGCGCCGCCGTCGAACGGGAGCTGGTCGATGTCTGAAGCAAGTCGCGAGTGGCGTTTCTACATCGATGACATGATCGCGTTTGCCGAAAAGGTGCTTGCCTACACGGACGGCATGGATCAAGGCATGTTCGAGGCCAGCGCGCTCAATTACGACGCGACCCTGCGAAACCTCGAATTGATCGGAGAAGCGGCCACGCATGTTCCGGCAGCGGTCCGCTCACGCCACCCGGAGGTTCCATGGCGCACGATCGTCGCGACGCGCAATCGTTTGATCCATGGCTATCTTGGCATCGACAACGACACCGTCTGGAGCATCGTTCGCGACGAGATCCCGAACTTGCTAGCGCGACTCGAACGAATTGACGGCTGACCCCAGCGACTGCTTCTCGAGTCGGCATGGTTCACGCGTGCAACCCGCACTCCCTCACCAGCCCTGAAAAACGGGTGTCTTCTTCGCGCATGCCTTCGGACCAGCGGGTGGTGCTGTGGGTGTCGCCGATGCTGAGGTAGCCGTCGTGCCAGAGTGGGTGGTACGGCAAGTCGTGAGTTTGCAGGTAGGTCCAGATGTCGCGGTCGCGCCAGTCGGCGAGTGGGTGCAGTTTGAAGCAGCCGTCGCGCAGTGAAAGGAAATCGATCTCGGCGCGGCTTTCGGATTGCTGGCGGCGGATGCCGGTGATCCAGGTGCCGGCACCGAGTTCGGCGAGCGCGCGTTGCATCGGCTCGACCTTGCGGATGCGGTTGTACAGGCGGATGGCCTCGCGGCCCTGGGTCCACAGCTGGCCGTGCTGTGCCTCCATCGCTTCCGGGCTTTGCGCGGCGCGGTAGACATGCAGATTCAGTTGCAGGCGATCATGCAGTTCGCGCACGAAATCCAGGGTTTGCGGAAACAAGTAGCCGGTATCGACCAGCACCACCGGGATCTCGGCCCTGCGCTGCACGGCCATGTGCAGCGAGACCGCGGCCTGGGCGCCGAAGCTGGAGGACAGCACGTGCGTGCCGGGAAGGTGTGCCAGCGCCCATTCGATGCGCTCGCCGGCACTCAACGGCGCAAGCCGCGCGTTCAATTCGGCCAGACGCTCCGGCGCCAGCGCGTAGTGGTCGAAGTCGAGCGGCTTCATGCGCCGAGCTCCACGGCGATGGCGACCGGCGCCCGCACGATGCCCACACGCACGACAAAGTCCCCGAAATGTTCATCGGGCCTGTGCTCCGCGGCAAAGCGCGCGAACAGCACGTCGAGTTCGGCCAGGATCGCCGCCTCGTCGATGTTCTCGCGATGCAGGCGGTTCAGCCGCCGCCCCTCGAAATCGGCGCCAAGCATCAGGTTGTAGCGGCCCGGGCCCTTGCCGACGAGTGCAATCTCGCCGAGGTAGGGGCGCGAGCAGCCGTTGGGGCATCCGGAGATGCGAAACAGAATGGGCTCATCACGCAATCCATGCTTGATCAGTACGGACTCGATGCGATCGAGGATGTCCGGCAGGTAACGCTCGGCCTCGGCCATCGCCAGGGTGCAGGTCGGCAGTGCGACACAGGCGAGTGCGAAGCGACGGAAGGTCGCGCCGCGCAGCTGACCATCGAGACCATGTTCGGCGAGCAACGTGTCGATCCGCGCGCGAGCGGCGGCGTCGACATTCGCGATCACCAGATTCTGGTTCGGCGTCAGCCGGAAGTCGCCGCGATGCTCGGTGGCGATCGCGCGCAGTCCGCTCAGGCCACGCACGGTCTCGGTGTTGCGCAGTCGGCCGCTCTCGATGCGCAAGGTGTAGTGCCAGCGGCCGTCATAACCTTCGACCCAGCCGAAGCGATCGCCGTTGTGGTCGAAACGGACCGCACGTGCGGGTTGCAGCGGCTCGCCCAATCGATTCTCGACCTCGTGCTTGAACGCATCGAGTCCGAGCCGGTCGATCGTGTATTTCAGCCGCGACAACTTGCGGTCGGAGCGGTTGCCGTGATCACGTTGCGTGGTCAGCACCGCGGTGGCCGCGGCGATGACCTGGTCGGCGCGGATGAACCCGAGCACATCAGCCAGACGCGCATAGGTGCGCGCGTCGCCATGGGTGGTGCCCATGCCGCCGCCGGCGAGCAGGTTGTAGCCGAGCAGTTCGCCACCTTCGATGACGGCGATGAAACCAAGGTCCTGGCTGAACACGTCGACATCGTTGGTCGGCGGGATGGCGAAGCCGATCTTGAACTTGCGCGGCAGATAGGTGGGCCCGTAGATCGGCTCGGACTCGTCGGCACCGACGACCTGCTGCTCGTCGAGCCAGATCTCGTGATAGGCGCGCGTGTGCGGCAGCAGGTGCTCGGACAAGGCGACCGCATGCGCCTGCACCTCGGCATGCGCGCGCGACTCGACCGGGTTGGCGCTGACCATCACGTTGCGGTTCACGTCGCCGCAGGCGGCGATGGTGTCGATCAGGGTCTGGTTGATCGCGGCGATGGTCGGCTTCAGGTCCTGCTTCAGTATTCCGTGGATCTGGAACGCCTGGCGCGTGGTCAGGCGCAGCGTGTCGTTGCCGTAACGTGTCGCCAGCGCATCCAGCGCTAACCACTGCGCCGGAGTCGCGACGCCACCGGGCAGGCGGGTGCGGATCATGAAGCTGTACGCCGGTTCCAGTTTCTGCAGGCGACGCTCCTCGCGCAGATCGCGGTCGTCCTGCTGATAGCTGCCATGGAATTTCAGCAGTTGCGCATCGGACTCGCGCAGGCTGCCGGTGATCGCGTCCTCCAGGCTTTCGCGCAGCGTGCCGCGCAGGCCGCGGCTCTCGCGCTTCAGGGTTTCGACGGGGGAGAGCAACCCCCTCCCGGCCTCCCCCTCTCTGTGCGAAGGGGAGGAGAAATTCGGCGCGTCGTGACTGCCGATCGCTGCCATCAGTAGACATCCCGCGCGTATCGACCGCTGCGTTGCAGTTCGCCGAGGTACTCGTCGGCACGCTCGCCATCGACCGCAGCGTGTTCGATCACGATCTCGCGCAAGGCGGCGTGCACCGACTTGCCCATCGCAATCGCACCGCAGACATAAAGGTGCGCGCCGCTCTCGAGCCAGGCATAGACGTCCCTGCCCTGTTCACGCAGCCGCTGTTGCACGTACACGCGCTCGACCTGGTCGCGCGAGAACGCGAGGTCGAGTCGGTGCAACTGCCCTGCCTTCAGTGCGGCCTGCCATTCGAGCTGGTACAGGAACTGCGAACGTGCATGGCGCGCGCCGAAGAACAGCCAATTGCGACCGGCCGCCGCGATCGCTGTCCGTTCCTGCACGAAGCCGCGAAACGGTGCGACGCCGGTGCCGGGACCAATCATGATCACGTCGCGCGACGTGTCCGCCGGCAAGCGGAAACGTTCATTGCGCTCGAGATACGCCGGCAACGACGCGCCGACTTCGGCGTCGACGAGGAACCCGGAGGCAACCCCGCGTTGCGCACCGAACGGACCCTGCGCGTCGAACACCGCGACCGCCAGATGTGCCTCGTCACCGACCGCCTTGCGGCTCGACGCGATCGAATACAGCCGCGGCGCCAGCGGGCGCAACGCAGCGACGAATTCGCCCGCACTCCACTCGCCCGGGAACTCCTGCAGCACGTCGTCAACCTGGCGTGCGCCGAGCCATGCGTTGAATGCCGCGGCATCGCCAGCGGCGAGCAAGGCATCGAGCGCGGGTACATTCGCGCGCTGCGCCTGCTGCTGCACGAAGCCGCGATGCAGGCGCGTCAGTTCGCGATGGCCGCTGAGCCAGTCGTGCAGGGAGCGGATCTCGTCGCCAATGCGCACGCTCTCGTGCCCGGACAACCCGAGCCGGGTGATGACCCGTTCGACCACGGCGGCAGCGTTCCGTGGGCGGATGCCGAGGGCATCACCCGGCTCGTAGTCGAAACCGGCATCGACGGCGATCTCGAGATGGCGCACGTCCTGCGTGCTCTCGCGCGCGGTGATGCGCTGGTTCACCAGCAATTCGGCGCTGCCGGGCTGCTCCTTGCTCCAGGTGGTGGCCACCGGGGCGATGCCGGTGGCGCCGATCACTGCCACGCTCGACGACGGCTTCAGCGCGCGCACTTGCTCGCGCGCCTGCGCGAGCCACGGTGCGGCAACAGTCGCGACATCGACATCGGCCTCGCCGCGCGCAAACAGGCGCCGGCCGCCGAGTGCCTCGAAGCGAGTATCGAGCAAACGCCCGACCGCATTGAACTGCGGATAGCTGGAGTCGCCGAGGCCGAGCACCGCGAACTGCAGTTGATCGAGTTTGGGCGCGCGTCGCCCGGACAGGAATTCGACGAAGGCACGCGCATCGTCCGGCGGCTCGCCTTCACCCTGGGTGCTGATCACCACGAACAGCACGCGCTCGTCGGCGAGTTCGCGCAACGGATAGGCATCAGCGCGCAGCAAACGCACCTCGGCGCCTTCGCCACGCAAGGTCTCCTGCAGACGCTCGGCCTCGCGCTTGGCATTGCCGGTCTGGCTGCCGTACAGCACGGTCACGCGGGTGGGAGCGACGTCCACGTCGCGATCTCTTGCTGGCACCACCGCCAATGCCGGTGCACCGCGCGCGGCGAGACCGGCGGCGTAACCGGAGATCCAGTGCAGCGCGGCCGCATCCAGTCCATCGGTCAGCCGCGCCAGCAGGGCGCTGCGTTCCTCGTTCAGCGACGGAACCGGAATGATGATGGGCGGAAGAATCGGTTGCGCGGACATGGCGACCACACTAGGCCGCGCCGGAAAGACTCGGAAACAATCGCTGGCGATGAACTTATGCCCGGGCGTCATTTCCGGGCCGCGGGGGCGCACTCGACACTGGCCTCACATCGTCACGGACCCCCATGTTCACGACCGCCCTGCTTCCCTTCATCGGCATCGGCCTGCTCGCGCAGTCGATCGACGGCGCGCTCGGCATGGCCTATGGCGTGACCAGCTCGACGCTGCTGCTCGGGCTCGGCATGGCGCCGGCGCTGGCATCGGCCAGCGTGCACATGGCCGAACTTGCAACCACCGGCGTGTCCGGGCTCAGCCATGGCTTCTTCGGCAATGTCGATCGCCGACTGTTGTTGCGCCTAGCCCTGCCCGGGGCACTCGGCGGCATGCTCGGCGCCTTCGTGTTGAGTCATCTGCAGACACCCTGGCTCGGTGCCGTGGTCGCGGCGTATCTGCTCGCGCTCGGCCTGTTGCTGATGCTGCGGGCGTGGCGCAATCGCCCAGTCGATGCCGAGACCCGCCCCCGTCGCACCAAGCGCCTCGCGCTCGCCGCCGGATTCCTCGACGCAGTCGGCGGCGGCGGCTGGGGCCCGATGACCAGCACCAGCCTGATCGCGCAAAACCTGCCACCGCGCATCGCCATCGGCACCGCCAACGCCGCCGAGTTCTTCGTCAGCCTCGCGATCAGCGCGGTCTTCATCGGCACCCTTGGCCGCGTCTACGGCCAGGCCGTGGTTGGCCTGTTGCTCGGCGGCCTGATCGCCGCCCCCTTCGCCGCCTGGCTCACCCGCCACCTGCCGGCCCGCATCACCACCGCCGCCGTCGGCGGCCTCGTCACCGTGCTGAGCCTGGTCACGCTGGGAAGGCATTTGGCGGGGTGAATGCGCCGCTGCCCCGCCTCAAGCGGGCTTGCGCCGAAACAGCGCGTACACCCAGACCGCTGCGTGCAACGCCGCGAATAGCGACAACAACGTCCACCGCAGGATGTCGTAGAGGCCGACCACGTCCCCCGCCATTACCTCCCATGCCAGATAGCACAGCACCGGCACCGCCAGTACCGAGGGGATAGCGAAGCACCAGAGCGCCATCCACCAGGCCCAACGAGGCATGACCGTGCGGGAACAACCCGCAAGCAGATCGACTTCCGCAAAGTTGATCTGGAGCGGATCGGAAGTCGAGCGTTTCGGCGCTGCCTCAAACTCCGCCACCACGCCCGGCAAGGAAGCGGTCGTCTCGGAAGGCGTGGGCGGCAACAGCTCGTGCACGTTGGTGCGCCTCAACGCTGCGGCCAGTCGCTTCGCACTATCGGGCACGACTGCGCTCCGACTTGTAGTCACAGGAGGCATCCCACTCGAGCTTACCGAGCAATTCGGCCACACGGCGCTGCTCGCGCCTCGCGATGAACTCCTGCAGCGCCTTGGTCACGACAGCCTCTCGGGTGGGCTCGCCGCTGATCTTGATAGCGCGCTCCAGCAGCTCGGGATCGATGACCAGACGTGTTGCCATGGACAGCTTCGTGGGAGTTGACGAAGCCAGCATACACAGGCTTCGGACCAGGACCAATCGCAAGCGCGAACCTCATCCTGCTTCTGGGCTGCCCATCAGAAACCGAATCTTTTCAGATGGATACCCGAAATTCCGGATCGATCATCTCAGGTTCCGAGAAGACGCCGCCGGACATTCCGGCCATTGCCGAACGGCGGCGGATACTGTACATATTTACAGCATGAACGAACCCCTGAGTCCCCGCCAGAAAGACGTCCTCGCGCTGATCGAGCGCTCGATCGCGGAGCATGGCTACCCGCCGACGCGTTCCGAAATCTCGGCCGCGCTCGGCGCGACCAGCCCGAACGCGGCCGAGCAGCACCTGCGCGCGCTGGAGCGCAAGGGCTACATCGAGATCCTGCCGCTGGCGCGCGGGATTCGGGTGTTGGGGGAAAAGCGGAGGGAAAAACGGGGTCAGAGTGAATTTTCGAAGCGGAAAGTGTTTTCTGGCGTTGTCTCGATTCCGAAAATTCACTCTGACCCCGTTTTTGCCCGCATCCTGCGCCTGCCGCTGATCGGTCGCGTCGCCGCCGGGCAGCCGATCCTGGCCGAGCAGTCGATCGAGGACGAGCTCGCGCTCGATCCGCAGCTGTTCACGCCGACGCCGGACTTCCTGCTGCGCGTGCGCGGCGACAGCATGCGCGATGCCGGCATCCACGATGGCGATTTCGTCGCGGTGGCACGCAGTCGCGATGCGGCGAACGGCCAGATCGTGGTCGCGCGCATCGACGACGAAGCCACCGTCAAGACCTTCGAGCGCAAGGACGGTCGCATCCGCCTGCTGCCCGCGAATCCCGATTACGCCCCCATCGACGTCGATGGCGACCTGGTCATCGAAGGCCGCGTCGTCGGCGTCATCCGCAGGAGTCTCTGACATGGCCGCCAGCATCGAATCCCTGCTCACCCGCCCCGACCTCTGGCGTGCCGGCGAGCGCCATGCGACCACACCGGTGATCGCCAGCGGCCATCGCGAACTCGATGCCGCCCTGCCCGGTGGCGGCTGGCCGCTGCAGGCCCTGACCGAGGTCTGCCATGCCCGACCCGGTCTCGGTGAATTGAGCCTGATGCTGCCGGCCTTCGCCCGCGCAATGGACGACAAGCGCTGGCTGCTGTTCGTGTCGGCACCGCACCTGCCCTATGCACCGGCGCTGGCCGAAGCCGGTATCGACCTCGAACGCTTCGCGCACCTGCGCTGCGCGACCAGCGAACAGGCACTGTGGGCAGCCGAACAGGCGCTGCGCAGCGGCGTCTGTGGCGCACTCGCGTTGTGGCTCGGCCATGCCGAGACCAATGCCTTGCGCCGCCTGCAGCTCGCGGCCGAATCCGGGCGCAGCCTGGCGGTGTTGTATCGCCCGCTCGCGCATGCCGACCAGGCCTCGCCGGCGGCGTTGCGGATCGCGCTCGAAGGCGAGCAGATGCGCGTCGTCAAATGTCGCGGCGCGCTCGGTGATGTTGCCCGTTTCGTGCTGCGGCGTACGCCGCACGGGGTCAGCGTGCATTCGCAACTCGCAAGCGTACGCGTCGTGCCGTTCGCGCGCAGCCGCTGAGGTCGCCATGCTCTGGCTGGCACTGCAATTCACGCGGCTCGCCCTCGACACCCGTCCCGGCGCCGAGGTCCACAGCGAACCGCTCGCGATCGTCGAGGCCCAGGGCGCACGCCGCATCGTCGTCGCCGCAAATGCCGCCGCGCGCGCGCAGGGCGTGCGCGCCGGCCAGGTGCTCGCGGCGGCGCAGGCGTTATGCGCGGGACTGAAGACCGAGCTGCGTCGCCGCCAGGACGAGGACGCGGCGATGCAGAGCCTGGCCCTGTGGGCGCTCGGCTACAGCTCGCTGGTCGCGCGCCATGGCGAGGACGTGCTGCTGGTCGAGATCGGCGCCTCGCGCCTGCTGTTCGGCAACGAACGCCGCCTGCTGCAGGCGATCGCGCTCGATCTCGAAGGCGACGGCTACGCCTGCGTCGCCGGGCTCGCCGCGACACCGAGCGCGGCGCGCCTGTTCGCCGCTGCCGGCGTGAGCCGCATCGTGCGCGATGCCGCGGCGCTGCGCGAACAGGTCGCCCACCTCGAACTCGTGCATGGCGATCTGCCGCGCGAGACCTGCGAAGCGCTGGCCGCGGTCGGCGTGCGCAGCTACGGCGCCTTGCTCAAGCTGCCGCGTGCGGAGGTCGCGCGCCGCTTCGGCCAGGTCGTGCCCGACCATCTCGATGCGCTGCTCGGACGACGCGCCGAAGTGATCGTGCCGATGCGCATCAGCTCACGCTTCCGCCAGCACCTCGAATGGCCGTATGCGATCGACAGCAGCACCGCCCTGCTGTTCCCGGCGCGGCGCCTGATCGTCGCCGCCGCGCACTGGCTGGTCGCCTGCCAGCAGTCGGCACTGCGCCTGCGCATGGGTTTCGTGCACGAGGACCACGTCGACACCGTGATCGACATCGGCCTCGGCCAGGCCAGCGCCGACCGCGAACATCTGCTCGCGGTCGTGCGTGCGCGTCTCGAACGCCTGACGCTGCCGCAGGGCAGTACCGCGTTGACGCTCGAGTTGACCGAGACTCAGGCGCTGAATGCCCCTTCGCGCGATCTGTTCGTGCGCCATGGCGAAGCCCCCGAGGATGCGACGCAGTTGCTGGACCGGTTGCAGGGACGCCTCGGTGACGGCGCGGTCGAGCGTTTCGTGTTGAACGCGGATCACCGACCCGAGCGCGGCACAACCCCTTCTTCTGTAGGAGCGCCGCGTGCGTCGCGACCATCGATACCGCGCCGCATGCCGGATCGCGCCGCACGCGGCGCTCCTACACAAGCGCGCATGCCACAACGCCCGATGTTCCTGTTGCCACAACCGACGCCGATCGAACAATGGCCGAGCTTCGACTGGCGCCGGGCGCGACTCAGCCTGCCCGAGCGCATCGAGAGCGGCTGGTGGGACGACGCCGACGCAACCCGCGACTACTACCGCCTCGACCAGCTCGACGGCGCGCGGCTGTGGGTGTTCCGCAACCGCCAGGCCCCGCACGACTGGTTCGTGCAGGGGGTGTACGCGTGAACGGCCATGAGCGATGCCCCTGCCTACGCCGAACTGCATTGCCTCTCGAACTTCACCTTCCTGCGTGGGGCATCAAGCGCGATCGAGTTGTTCAGGCGCGCACAGCGCATGGGTTACACGGCGCTCGCGATCACCGATGAGTGTTCGCTCGCCGGCATCGTGCGCGCGCACGAGGCGGCGGAGAAGACCGGGCTCAAGCTGATCGTCGGTGCCGAATTCACCCTAGTCGAAGGCACGCGCCTGGTGTTGCTGGTGATCGACCATGACGGCTACACGAATCTCTGCCGCATCATCACCCAGGGACGCCGGGCCTCGCCGAAGGGTTCGTACCGGCTCGCGCGCGCCGACCTCGAAGGCCGCGGCGATGGCCTGATCGCGCTGCTGTTGCCCGATGCAGAGCACCCCACCCCAACCCTCCCCTCCGCGCTGCGCGCGCAAGGGAGGGGGTATGAGCCAGAGACCTTCACTCATGAGGGCTTGTCTCCTCCCCTTGGCGAAGCCAGGGGGAGGCCGGGAGGGGGTTCGCCCTGCAGTACCGACTCCATCGCATGGGCCAAGGCGCTGTTCGGCGAACGCGTGTATCTCGCCGTCGAACTGCATCGCGGCGCCGCTGACGACCAGCATCTGACGGCGTTGCTCGCACTTGCGGAACAGCATGCGTTGACCCCGGTCGCCTGCGGCGACGTGCACATGCATGTACGTTCGCGGCGCGCATTGCAGGACACGCTGACCGCGATCCGTCTGAACACCACCATCGCCGAAGCCGGTTTCGCCTTGCATCCGAATGGCGAGCGCCATCTGCGCAGCATCGAGGACCTCGCCGAGATCTACCCGCGCGCACTGCTCGACGCCAGCGTCGACATCGCCGCGCAATGCCGGTTCTCGATGAAGCAACTGCGCTACGAATACCCGCACGAACTGGTGCCCGCGGGCCTGAGCGCGAGTGAACACCTGCGCAACTTGACGGAAGCAGGTGCCCGCTGGCGCTGGCCCGAAGGCACGCCCGCACACGTGCGCGTGCTGATCGAAAAGGAACTCGATCTGATCGCGCAACTGCGCTACGAAGCCTTCTTCCTGACCGTCGAGGACATTGTCCGCTTCGCGCGCAGCAAGGGCATCCTTTGCCAGGGCCGCGGTTCTTCGGCGAACTCGGTGGTCTGCTTCTGCCTCGGTATCACCGAGGTCGACCCGGCGCGCATGTCGATGCTGTTCGAGCGTTTTGTGTCGAAGGAACGCAACGAGCCGCCGGACATCGACGTCGACTTCGAACACGAACGCCGCGAGGAAGTGATCCAGTACATCTATCGCAAGTACGGCCGCACCCGCACCGCGCTGGCCGCGACCGTGATCGCCTATCGCGCACGCAGTGCGGTGCGCGACGTCGGCCGTGCGCTCGGCCTGCCGCTCGACACGCTCGAACGCATCGGTCGCGCGCTCGGCGGCTGGGACGACACCAGCGAACTCGAGACCCGCCTGCGCGAGCAGGGCTTCGACCCGCAGGCGCCGGTGCTGCGCAAGCTGGCGCGCCTCGCCGGGCAGTTGCAGCGCTTCCCGCGGCACCTGTCGCAACACGTCGGCGGCTTCGTGATCTCCGAACGGGACCTGGCCGAACTGGTGCCGGTCGAGAACGCGGCGATGCCCGACCGCACCATCATCCAGTGGGACAAGGACGACCTCGACGCGATGAACCTGCTCAAGGTCGACGTGCTCGCACTCGGCATGCTGAGCTGCCTGCGCCGCTGCTTCGACCTCGTGCACGCATTGCGTGGCCAGCGCTGGACGATCGCGACCCTGCCGCCCGAAGACCCGGCGACCTACGCGATGATCCAGGCCGCCGACACCCTCGGCGTGTTCCAGATCGAATCACGCGCGCAGATGGCGATGCTGCCGCGGCTGAAACCGCAGCACTTCTACGACCTGGTCATCGAGGTCGCGATCGTCCGCCCGGGTCCGATCCAGGGCAAGATGGTGCATCCCTACCTGCATCGCCGCCAGCACCCGGGCGAGGTGCGTTACGAGTCGCCGAAGCTCGAACCGGTGCTCGCGCGTACGCTCGGCGTGCCGCTGTTCCAGGAGCAGGTGATGCAGATCGCGATGGTCGCCGCCGACTTCACGCCCGGCGAAGCCGACGAACTGCGCCGCTCGATGGCGGCCTGGAAACGCCACGGCGGCCTCGAGCACCTGCGCGAACGCCTGTTCAGCGGCATGCGCAAGAACGGCTACAGCGACGATTTCCAGGAGCGCATCTTCGAGCAGATCAAGGGCTTCGGCAGCTACGGTTTCCCGGAATCGCACGCCGCGAGTTTCGCGATCCTGGTCTATGCCTCGTGCTGGCTGAAATGCCACGAGCCCGCGGCCTATGCCTGCGCGCTGCTGAACTCGCTGCCGATGGGCTTCTACGCGCCGGCGCAGATCGTGCAGGACGTCGAACGCCACGGCGTGCAGGTGCGCCCCGCCGATGTCGTGCACAGCGACTGGGACTGTACCCTTGAGTCTGATTCGAGTTCTCCCGATCGAACTGCTCCGCCAACCCCCGTTCGCCCTGAGCCTGTCGAAGGGCGTTGCGATGCGGTCACAGATGCCGTTCATGGTTCGACAGGCTCACCACGAACGGCACACGTCCGCGCGCTGCAGCATGCATTGCCGCAACCGGCGCTGCGCCTGGGCCTGTGCCTGATCAAGGGACTCGCGGAGGAATGCGGGCAACGCATCATGGATGCGCGGCGCGAGCGACCGTTCATCGACGTGCGTGACCTGGTCGAGCGCGCGCGCCTCGATCGCTCCAAGCAGGCGCGCCTCGCCGATGCCGATGCGCTGCGCAGCCTGTCCGGACACCGCCACCGCGCGCGCTGGGATGTCGAGGCGCTCACCGCGCCAACGCCGCTGCTCGGCCAGGCGCGCATCGCCGAGGAGAAAGTCGAACTGGTGCAGCCAAGCCTGTTCGACGATGTCATCACCGACTACGACCGCGTCGGCCTGTCGCTGAAGGCGCACCCAGTGAGTCTGGTGCGCAGCCAGTTGCAATCACGGCGCGTGGTGTCAGCCAAGTCGCTCGAACAGCGCCCCGATGGCGCCCGCGTGCGCATCGCCGGGCTGGTCACCGTGCGCCAGCGCCCGCAGACCGCGAGCGGCGTCACCTTCGTCACCCTCGAAGACGAAACCGGCGTCGTCAACATCGTCGTCTGGCGCCGCCTCGCCGACGCGCAACGGCGCGTGTTGCGCGAATCCCGCCTGCTCGCCCTCGACGGCCGCATCGAACGCGCCGACGGCGTCCAGCACGTCGTCGCCGAACGCCTGCACGACTACAGCGCCCTGCTCGACGGACTCGCCGCACCATCGCGGGATTTTCACTGACTCGCTACGCTCGGACATGCGCCTGCTCCCGCGGCTACTGGATCTTTCGATGATGGCGACCCCGCTCGTCATCGCGTTCCGCTGCGACTGGACCTTGTACGAATTCGCGCTGCTGGTCGTCTACGACGCCACACTGATTGCGCTGCTGGCCCTGCTCGCACGCCCTCTGCAAGCCGTGTTGACGATGCTCGACCTGGCGATGCGGGGACGGTCGCCTGCTACGCTCGGGCTTACGTCACCTTCGGCCACAGAATCGGCATGGAACTACTGGGTCTGTTCGCGGTTTTGCTCGTCCTCTACCTGCTGATCGCGCCCGCGGTCGCATGGATCAAGGCCAATGGCGCCATCAACGAGGCACAGGAACTGGTGGCGCGCCAAGCGCGCGAAGTCAGCGACCTGCGCAAGGAATTGCGTCAGTTGCGCGAGCAGCACGCTCAGCTGCTGCAGCGTGTGGAACAGTTGGGCGAAGGCCCCGCGCCAGCCGACGCGGAGACCGCAGCCGCAGCAACTGCGCCAACACCGACACCAGCGCCCGTCAGCGGCCGCGCCGTGTTCACCGCATCCGAGCCGAAGCGGCCGCCACCATTGCCGACAGCACCCCCGCAGCCCACCGTCGTCCCGGAAGAGACTGCCAGCGAAGCGTCGGTCGATCTCGCGGACACGCCGCCGCTTGCGCCGAGCGCCGACGTGGTCGGGGTACCGATCCCGGACGAACCGGTGCAGGCGCGTTGGAACCCGCCGCGCGTGCAGGAACCGGTTGAAACTCCGGCTGCACGCGAACCGATGCCGCAGCCGAACCCGACCGTCGAAGCCGCGCCGACACCGGCCCGCGCGCATGAACCGGCGGCGAAGCCCAAGCCAACGATCGACCGCCCAGCGCCACGACCCGCGGCGCCGCATGAACCAGACCCGGTCACGCGCCTGTTGACCGGCGCGAAGGACTGGCTGTTCGGCGGCAACCTGGTCGCGCGCATCGGACTGATGATCCTGTTCATCGGCGTCGCCTTCCTGCTGCGTTTTGCCTCCAACTACGTCGTGGTGCCGATCGAAGTGCGCCTGGCCGGAATCGCCGCCGGCGCAATCGCGTTGCTCGGTTGGGGCTGGCACATTCGCACGCGTCGGCCCGGCATCGCGCTGCCGACCCAGGGTGCGGCGCTGGCGACGCTGATGCTGGTGGTGTTCGGCGCCTACAAGTTCTGGCACCTGCTGCCGACCGGCGCGACCTTCGGCCTGCTGCTGACGCTGGTGGCGTTCACCTGCGTCCTCGCGGTGCTGTAGGACGGGCTGTGGCTCGCGATCTTCGGCATCGTCGGCGGCTTCGCCGTGCCGATCCTGGTGTCGAGCGGCAGCGGCAACCACGTTGCCCTGTTCAGCTACTACGCGCTGCTGAACGCCGGCATCTTCGCGATCGCATGGACGCGCGCCTGGCGCGTGCTGAACTTCCTCGGCTTCCTGTTCACTTTCCTGATCGGTACCGCCTGGGGCGTGCAGCGCTACGAGGCCGAGCATTACCAGAGTTCGCAGGGCTTCCTGGCGCTGTTCGTGGCGATGTACGCGGCGATCGCGATCCTCTATGCCTGGCGCCAGGCGCCGAGGCTCAAGTCCTATGTCGATGCGACGCTGGTATTCGGCGTGCCGATCGTGGCCATGGGCCTGCAGTACGGCATGGTCAAGGACATGCACCTCGGCAGCGCGCTGTCGGCGGTGGCCTTCGGTGTGTTCTACGCCAGCCTCGGACTGGCGCTGTGGCGCTGGCGTGCGGGCAGCCTGCGCCTGCTGGTCGAATCCTTCTTCGCGCTCGCGGTGGTCTTTGGCACGCTGGCGATCCCGCTCGCCTTCGATGGCCGCTGGACCAGCGCCGCCTGGGCGTTGCAGGGCGCCGGCATGGTCTGGGTGGGACTGCGGCAGAAGCAGGCGCTGGTGTGGCGCTTCGGCATCCTGCTGCAATTCGGCGCCTGGATCGCTTTCCTGCGCGTGCTGACCGGGATCGACCCGCTGCGAGCGCTCACCGAACACATCAGCCTGGGCTTCCTGCTGCTCGGTGCCACCGGCGTGTTCCTGGCGCTGACCCTGCGCCGCCAGAGCCTGCCGGTCGGCGACGACAAGGACGCCGCGCGCGCCGGCTTCGGTGGCTGGGCCGGCATCTTCATTGCCATCGCGGTGATCTGGCTGCTCGGCGGACTGTGGGTGGAAGTGTGGTTGCGCGTGCACGGCGTGCACCGCGCCAGCCTGTACGTGCTGACCGCGATGCTGCTGGTGTACGGCCTGCAATGGCTTGGCCGCCGCGCTGACTGGCGCCTGCCGGCCGTGCTTGCCGGCGCGGTCACGGCCGTGGCCGGGCTGACCTTCCTCGGACTGATGACCCGCTACATGCGCTGGCACAACGTACCGGTCTATCCGGAGGCCAGTCTCGGCGAGGTACTGAGTGGCGGCGCGCTGTTCGGCGGCTTGCTGCTCAGCATCGGGGCGCTGGTCTCGGCCTTCGCTTTCAAGCGCCGCTGGCAGAGCGACACCGGCATGGCCCAGGAACGCGACCGCAGCGCCAGCGTCGCCTGGCTGTGGCTGTCCATGTTCTGGTGCTGTGGCTTCGCATTGCACGGCGCGGCGCACGCGCTGGCTTTCGCCACCGGCGCCGCGGCCGCTGCGCCAATACCGTGGTACCAGGTGAGCTTCTGGGCCGCCTACGGCATCGGACTGGCGCTGTCGGGCTACGGCTTCACGGCGCTGGCGCAGCGCTTCGCATTCGCCAATGCTGCAAACCTGCAACGCATCGCCTGGCCGCTGCTGACCGTCCTCGGCAGCTTCATCTTCCTGGTCCAGGTGGCCGACAGTCTGGTGGTCGAACGCCTGCTGCAGTTCGACTGGGCGCTGCCCGCGTCCGGCGATGGCAGCACGCGTGACGCCTGGCTCGCCTTCATCGGCGGTCCCTTGTCCGGCACCCTGGTGTTGTTGGCGCTGGCGTGGCTCGGCCTGACGCGGATGCGAGACGCCGAGCGCTCGCCCGCGCTCAGCGAGCACCAGCGCGGCACCGCGGCGGTGGTCTGGCTGATCGGCCTCGGCATTCTGCTGTACCTGCCGCTGGTGGACGTGCTGGCGCAATTCGGCGCGCGGCTGCTCGAAGCCAACGGGTTGATGCGCGACGAATCGAGCTGGTTCGGATACGCCGATTGGCGCTTGGCGTGCATGACCCTGCTGGCGATGGCGGCACTGTTCATGGCGCGGGCTTGCGCGACACCGCTGCTTCGCTTGCTGGCGGTGCCAACGATGGTGATGCAGGCGCTGGTCTGGATGGTCTTGCTGGCCGATGCCTACCTGCAACAGCAGTTGCCTTCGCCGGGCACGGCCATTGCGGTGCTGCTCTGCTGGGCGGGCATGGCCTGGTGCCTGCAACGTTGGCAGACGCACCGGGATATCCCGGATGGTGGCCTCAAGGGCCTGCACTTCAGTCGGGTGGTCGCACCCTGGCTGATGCTGGCGCCAGTGGTGTCGCTGAACCTGATGCCCTGGCTCGCGGGCGATCCGGAACTCGCGCTGCAGGCGCAAGGCGGCTGGGTGGTGGCGGGCATGTGGCCGGACTACCTCGCGGCGTGGGCAGCCATCGCTTGTCTGTTCCTCGGACTGATGCAGGTGCGCCGCGGCGGCTGGCCGCTACAGCCGCTACACGATTGGTACGGTCGCGTCGTGATCCCGCTGGCGGCGCTGTGGGCGCTGCTGCTGGTGATCTACTGGAACCTGCGCCAGGACGGCAACATGGCGCCGCTGCCCTACCTGCCGCTGCTCAATCCGCTCGACCTGAGCACCGGCTTCGTTGCCTTGCTGCTTGCCGATCTCTGGCGCCTGCACCGCGAGCGCGCCAGCGACGAGCAGCACCGCCTGGCGCTGCGAACTTCGATGGCGCTCGGCTTTGGCTGGTTCAACCTGATGCTGCTGCGCACCGCGGCAAAGTATCTCGACCTGCCCTACCGCTTCGAACCGCTCTTCCACTCGCAGTTCGTGCAAGCGATGTTGTCGCTGACCTGGACGCTGTGCGCCTTTGCGCTGATGCGCCACGCCGCGCGCCGGCTGTCCAAGCCGCTGTGGATGATCGGTGCCGCGCTGCTCGGTGTGGTCGTGTTCAAACTGTTCATCATCGACCTGCGCAACGTCGGCAGTGTCGCCCGCATCGTGTCCTTCATGGGCGTCGGCGGGCTGATGCTGCTGATCGGCTACGTCGCGCCGTTGCCGAGGGAGGCAGAGCAATGAAGCGCTTGCGGCTGACGCAATCGGGGACGCGCACGATACGCAGATGCGATGCGCACGGTCGCCCTGAATCGGGACGGTGCACGGGCTGGGTACCGGCGATGGCCGTTGCCGCCCTGGTCGCCATCACCCTGACCACCGCGCCATCGCGAGCCAGCGCCACCGCCGCGCCGCACGACCCCAAGCTCGATGAATTCGCAGCCGTGTTCCCGCTCGCGGCCAGCGGCGATGACGGCGTGCTGCAGTTGCAATTGCCGCTCGCGGTGTACCAGGCGTCGCGCACCGCGGGCCTGGCCGACCTGCGGATTTACAACGGTGCCGGCCAGTTGCTGCCCCACGCCCTGCACTTCCCGGAGCAACGCGCGCGCACCGAAGTGCGCGAACAGGCCGGCACGCTGTTCCCGATCTACGCCGACGTCCAGACCCCGGGCAACACCGGCGGCCTGGACCTGCAACTGCGCACCGACGCGGATGGGGCGCTGGTCGAACTCGATGTCCGCACGAACACCGCGCAGGTCGAGCGCGACCCGCGCGAAGCAGCGACGGCGGTCACGCGACCACTGGCCGCACTCGTGGTCGATCTCGGCCCGAGCGCCGCCAACGAGGTGCTGCAGGCGCTGCGCTTCCAGATCGGCGATTCGGTACGCGACTACCACGCGCGCCTCGCGATCGAGCGCAGCGACGACCTGAAACTCTGGGATGGCGTGGCACACGGCACGCTCGACTGGATCCCCGGCAACGACCCGACGGTACGCCTGGTCAGCGACCGCATCGAACTACCGCGCGGCAACGGTCGCTACCTCAAGCTGCGCTGGCTGGACGGCGCGCCACTGGCCTTCACCACCATCCTCGGCGAATGGCGCGGCGCCACGGCCACGCCAGACCCGGGATTGGAACTCACACTGCAGGCTCAACCGGGGCGCGTCGACAGCGACTTCGTCTACGTCACCAGCCCGTCGATCGCCGCCAGTTCGATCGGCCTCGATCTGCCCGAACCCAACACCGTGCTGCCGGTGATCATCGGCGTCTATCGCGAGCAGCGCGGGCCGAAACCGCAATGGCTGCTCGCACCGCAGATCAGCAGCACCTTTTATCGCCTGAACCACGACGGTGGCGAGCGTCGTTCCAGCCGCATCCAGGTAGCACCAATGGGCAGCGCCGAGTGGGTAGTGCGGCCGCAATCCGCCGGATCGACACCGCCGCGGCTGGTGCTCGGCTGGCGCCCGCAGACGCTGGTGTTCACAGCGCGCGGCAAGGGCTTCCGGTTGGCGGTCGGCGCAGCGCCAGAAGTGGTCCGACACTGGAACGGCGGCGCGGCGGCCCTTGCGCAGGTGGCGCCAGGGTTCAGCACCAGGGAAATCGCACAACTGCAAAGCGTGCTGATCGGCAAGCCGCAACGGCCAACCGCTCCGATTGCGCCGGCCGCTGCGTCCGCGCCGACCGACGACGCCGATGCCGCTGCGCGCACGCGCCGCTTCGCGTTGTGGGCAGTGCTCGCCCTCGGCCTGCTGGTGCTCGGCTGGATGACCTGGCGGCTCTACTCGCAACTCGGCCAGAACGCGCATCCCGAGGACTGATCGGGGCCGGCCGCAGTGGCAGCCAACGCAGGTCACGCCGTGCCGAGGGGGTGTCGTCCAGAACCTCGATCGCGCCCAACATCTGGGTGTTCGGGCGCGGCCAATCACCCGCGCCGGTAGTGCAGCAGGCAGCCGCGAAACGGCGGGCGGTCCTTGGCGTCGAAGCGGGTGCGGGTTTCTTCCATGCTGAAGCCGAGCGCGGCCATGGCACGGGTGAAGCCGCCGCTGTTGCCGCGGCCGGGGTCGGTGATGACGACTTCGGCCTTGGGTTGGGCGTGGCGCTCGCATAGGGCGGTGAGCAACACGGCGTGATCGCGTTCGTACAGCACGTCGCTGGCGATGATCAGGTCGAAGCAACCCAGGCCTTCGTCGGCGACCGCCCACTGCAGGTCGTGGAAGTGCGGAATGCTGAGGTCGTTGAGGCCGGCGTTGTGCGAGAGGAAGACCTCGGCGAGCGGGTGGTGGTCGCTGGCGGTGACGTTGGCGCCGCGGCGGGTGAGCACCAGGCTGGCGAGCCCGAGGCCGCAGCCGAGTTCGAGCACGCGCTTGCCGGCGACATCAAACTCGGACATGGCCTCGGCCAGCAACCGCCCTGATGGCCAGAGCTGACCGAACAGGCTCCAGTTCGCCGAGGAAATGCCGGCCTTGGCGGCGCGACCGAGCGGATCGGCGAATTGCTGGCGATCGCTGAGTGAACGAATGCGGTAATCGTGTCCACCGAGTTGCACGGTGGAGACGCGGGTGTTGTAGCCCGACATGGGAGCTCCCTCGGCGATACGCGCCCACTCGACGAGACGGGCCGTGACGGGAGCGGTTCGACGCAGCGGGTACCGGAAGAATCGCGAGAGACGCGTTGGAGCGGGCCGACTATAGCGCGGATCGCGCGCGCTACCCGGCACGCGCTGCCACCGCCTACTTCATCGTCAACCGCAACCGCACCTGGCGCAGGTTGCGTCGCTCCGTGGGCAAATCGTCGAGCACCTCGATCCCCACGAACATCGTGGTGTTCAGGCGCAGGCGCTTCAGGATCATCTCGGTTGTTTCCGGGCCGATCACGTCGAGCGTGGCGACGTACACATCGCCGTTGACCTCAACCTTGCTGACGCTGACCATCGGGTGCTGCATGCGCTCGATCTCGTGCTGCACGCGAAACACGCTGGGATGCCAGCCTGCCTTCACATCGCCGCCGCCAGCACCGAAGCGAAACTGCATGCTGTAGCCGTTGTTCGACCAGATCGGCGATCGCGTTACGTCATAGGCGATGCCCGCGGCGTGCAATCGGTCTTCGAACGCGATCACATCCTCGGATCGCGGCGCATGGAGGCTGGCGAGCACGCCGCTGCTGCCGCCCTGCAAGCCACCGAGGTTGATGCTGCCGAGCAACGATGCCGTCAGCGTTCGCCGCATCGCCTGCACCGGCTCGGACTCGGGCGGAGCGACATAGGTGTCCGCGAACGGCCGCGGCTCGCTGATATTCGGCCAACGGATTGCATTGGCGAACGTGCGCGAAGTGCCGAACTTGGGCAGGCTGATGCGTGCCGAGTCGTAGCTGTAGATCGTTGTGCGCTGACGGCCGCTGAACTCGCTGGCGAGGCCGAGGCCGCTGCCCGAGCGCACGAGCCGCACCGTGGCACTGCCCTCGAGCCAACCTTCATCGCTGTTGCGGCTCGCGCTCACCTTGCGCTTCAGCACCACCGCGCCAGCAACGCAGTCGTAGTCCACGCCATGCGTCAGCGTGCGACTGGGCTGGTTCGACATCGGGCTGCTGCCGCCGCTCTTGATCCAGAACTGCAGCGAAGTCTCGACACGCCCGGTGATCTTCACTTCGCTGCCGGTGAACCCGGCCATGCGCAGGTCGAGCGCATCGAGCGCGTCACCGAGCACGGGTCCGAAGCCGTCGACGCGGTAGTGACCGGCGAGATCAGAGCAGTTCTGAGCACCGCTCGCTTGTGCGCCAGAGCTGCGAGTCAATCCGAGCGCAAGAGTCATCAGCACCACCGCGGCGGCACGCGCCCGAACGCAGTCGGGCTGCGCACCTTGTCCACCCGTACCGATTTTCCGATGCTCGAAGCGCATGAGGTTCCTTGTCCCGAGGTCAGTTCATTCCTCGAACAGATCGGCATGCGTGCCCGCACGGACGAAGATGAGGGTCTGGCCTTCCATTCGATGGATCAACAGGAAATCGCCGCCGATGTGGCACTCGCGATGGTCGGCCCATTCGCCCTTGAGGGGGTGATCGAGCCATTCGGGTCCAAGCGGAGCATCGTTGGCGACGAGCAGGAGCATCACCTGCTTGAGTCGCTGGAGGTCGTAGCGACCCGATCGCGACAGGCGCTCCCAATCCTTGCGGAAGGCCTTGGTGAAATCGCACGGCCTCGGCGGCGCAGCGCGCTTGTTATGCGTTGGTTTTTTCGAGGTCATCGATCAACGCGCCAGCCGATCGAAAGCGGGTCTTTCGGGACTTCGTCATCGCACGGGCCTCGACCATCGCCGCGCGTGTCTTGGCATTGGGCACCTTGAGCTCCAAAGGAAATGCCTGATCGTTGACCAGCCGCGTCAGCAGAATGCGCACGGCATCCGACACGGTCAGCCCCATCGCCGCCAACGCCGCTCCGGCCTGCACCTTGATTTCGTCATCCACCCGGACGTGCAACATCGACGAACGCGCCATGGCTCAACCCTCCGTTGGGGCGAATTATGTATCTCTTATGCGAGACATTCAATGCGTTCGAGTCCAAGCGTCAACTAGCGCAGCCTCAGTGCCTGCGCACCGCCGACTTCGGGCAGTGGCAGGGGGCGCTGGGGCCGTATTCGATGCCGAAGCTGCGGCCGTTGCGGTGGCGTTGCCAGTAGAACTCGGGGGCGCGGGCCTGGCGGTGGCCGATCTCGGCCATGTCGGCGTCGACGTCGAACAGGCGACCGTTGACCATCACGTAGCGGGTGTCGATGGTGGCGCGGATGTTCTCGAGCGGATTGCTGTTCAGCACCACCAGATCAGCGCGCTTGCCGGCTTCGATCGAGCCGAGTTGCTTCGACAGGCCGATCAGGTCGGCGCCATCGATGGTCGCCGCGCGCAGCGCTTCGAAGTTGCTCATGCCACCCTGGGTCAGGCTCCAGATTTCCCAATTCGGCGACAGCCCCTGCAACTGGCCGTGACCACCGATCTGGATGCGCACGCCGGCGTCGCGCAGCGTCTTCAGTGACTTCGCGACTTCGATATGGTGGTAGTCCCAATCCGGTGCCGTCTCGCGACGGATGGCACGCGCAGCCAGCGTTTCCTTCGGGAAGAAGCGATTGAGTTTCTTGTCCTCCCAGACGTTGTCGCGCGCATACCACCAGTATTCGCCATTGAGGCCGCCGTAACTGACGACCAGGGTCGGCGTGTTGCGCACGTCGGTCTGCGACCACAGCTTGATCACGTCCTGGTACAGCGGCGCGACCGGCAGGTTGTGTTCGATGCTGGTGGCGCCGTCGAGGATCATCGGCAGGTTGTGATTCAGCGTCGAACCGCCTTCCTCGACCACCAGCATGCCGAGCTCGCGCGCGGCCTGGTTGATCATCTGATGCTGTTCGCGTCGCGGCTGGTTGTAACTCTTCACGCTGAACGCGCCATTCGCCTGCATCCGTCGCAGATGGGCGCGCGCATCGTCGAGCGAGTTCACCACCGCCTTGAAGTCGCCGTCGGCGCCGTACAGGATGGTGCCGGTCGAGAACACGCGCGGGCCGACCAGCTTGCCGGCCTTCTGCAACTCGGCCTGCGAGAACACCGTTTCCGTGGTTGCCGAAGGATCGTGCATGGTGGTGACGCCGAACGCGAGGTTCGCGTAGTAGGCCCAGTTTTCCTGCGCGATCACGCCGCCGTTGAAGTGATTGGCGTTCGCATGCACATCGATGTAGCCGGGCACGATGGTCTTGCCGCGCGCATCAATCACCCGTGCGTGGCTCGGCACCGGCACGTCGGTGCCGACATTGGCGATCATGTCACCGGCGATCAGCACGGTGCCGTTCTCGATCACCTGCTCGCCCTTCATGGTGACGATGCGTGCATTCGTGAATGCGACCACCTCGTCGGTGGAATCCACTTCGACCTCGAGACCGACCGCAACGCCCTTGGCCGCCTTCGGGTCCGGCAGTTTCGCCGGCGCGCCCGGCACGAACGCGAACGCATCCTTCAGGTCACGCGAGAAATACTGGTCACCGACCATCCAGTGCACGCCACCACTGTTCTGCGACCAGTGCAGGTAGGAACCGACATCGGTCGAGATCTTTGCCACCGGGATCGCCGTGGTGTCCTTGCCGAGTTCGATCACGCCGCCGGTTTTCGGCATCGGCGCGATGTAGGCGTTGAACAATTCGGTGAACGCGACCCATTGCCCGTCCGGACTGACCGAGACGTAGTCGGTGTACTTCAGCGTGAACACGTCACGCGGTTCCTCGCCATGCAGGCCCACGCTCTGCAGCTTCTTGTTGAGCCCACCGCCGGTCTGGAAGCTGACGCGCGTGCCCTCGGCAATGAACTGCGGCGCGTAGCCATCCTTGGCGATGCGCTTGGCGGCACCACCGGCGACCGGCATCCACCAGATGCCCTGCTCGCCGCTGTTCAACGATCCGGTCAGCGACGAGCCGCTTTGCTTCGACCACACGATCTTGCTGCCATCACGCGAATAACTCGGCGAGTAGTAGAAGCCCGGCTGCGTGCTCAGGGTGCGTTCGTTGCCGCTGGCGAGATCGCGCTCGATGATCGCGCCCTGGGCGGCATCGTTCCAGGTGATGTAGAGCAGCTTGCGGCCATCGGCGCTGAAGCTCGGCTGGTATTCGAACGCGTCGGCGCGCGTGCTCAAGCGCTGCGCTTTGCCGTTCGGCAACGCCTTGGTCCAAAGCTGTCCGACGGCGTGGAAGACCAGGGTCTTGCCATCGGGGCTGGTCGCGACATCGCGGATCATCTTCGCGGTGAAGCCGCCTGATTCGATTTGCTGCTCGAAGCGCAGCGGAGCGGCCACCGTCTGTTCGACCTCGGCCGTGAACGGAATCGCAGACGGCGCGCCACTCGCGGCGTCGACGCGCCACAGCTTGCCCTGCGCCCAGATCACGATGGCGCCCGAGTCGGGCGTCCAGCCGAAGTTCGCGTACGGACTGAATACGGCCTAGCCTTCCTGCTGGTCGTGCGAGAGCCCGTTCCACAGCGGCTTCACTTCGCCGCTGGCGAGTTCGATCTTGTGCAGCACGGTCTTGTCGGCGACGCGCTTCACGAACGCGAGCGACTTGCCGTCGGGTGAGGGCTGCGGACGCACCGCACCACCGGCGGTCGCGACGATGGTCTCGATTTCGCCGGTCTCGCGGTCGAGGCGCTTGATCGCATAGATCACGCCATGCGGGTTCTTGTTGTACTCGAAGGTACTGCCGCCACTCACGTCTTCGGAGAAATACACATAGCGGCCGTCCGGGCTGAGCGCAGGCTCGCCAAGGTCTTGCTGGTCGTTCTTCTTCTTGGTCAGCTGCAATCCGGCGCCACCACTCTTGTGGAACAGCCACAGTTCACCGGCGCCGAGCGAGCGCTCGGAGGTGAAGTGCTTGCGCCCGATCAGGTACTGGCCATCGGGCGTCCATACCGGGTTGTTGAGCAGGCGGAAGTCTTCCTTGGTCACCTGCGCGTAGTGGCTGCCGTCGACCCGCACTCGCCACAGGTTGTTGCCGCCGCCGCGATCCGAGGTGAATGCGATCTCGCTGCCATCCGGCGAGAAGCGCGGCTGCACATCCCACTGCGGGCCCGAGGTCACACGCTTGGCGTCGCCACCCGCAATCGGCAGGGTGTACAGATCGCCGAGCAGCGCGAACACGATGGTGCGGCCGTCGGGACTTACGTCCAGATCCATCCAGGTGCCCTCGTCGGTCGTGAACTTCACCGACTTGACCGCACCGTGGGCGGCGTTGACGTCCCACTTCGGCGGCTCCGGCTTGTCCTTGTCTGCGGCCATCGAGGGCATGCACAGGGCGCAGGCAAGCGCCAGCACGAGCGGGTGAGGAATCATGGCGATCTCCAATGGATGAACCCGGACATGCTATGCGAAGCCGAATGGCGACCGCCCTGCCACACGTCCCGCGATGGCAACGGCTCGGCCGATTCGCCCGCCTTTGGGCACAGGCAGGATGCACGCAACTCGCGCATCATGGGCGCCCGGAGGAAACCCTGAATGTCGATGCAAGCAAAGCCTGCGCTACACCGTGCCCATCGACGGGCGACCGCGTGGTGTGGCGCGCTGCTGTTCGGCGCCATCGCTGCCGTGCAGGTCGCGCCGCCGCGCGAGCCCCCACGCGCGGTCCCGGTACCGACGCACGCGCGCGCCACGTTTGCGACCGAAGCGGCCGCGCATGCGTTGGCCCGGCGCCTGCCGAGCGGAGCGCGCACGCTGCCGGTCGGCTACCGCGAACGAGCTGCGCGATCTGCCCAAGCATCGCAACGCGAGCGGAATCGGCAAGACATCGGGCGGATGGGAGTGGATCGGCCCGCAGGGCGTGGCCGGGCGCATGCGCACGCTGCTGTTCGATCCGCGCAACCCGGAGCGGCTGCTCGCCGGCGGTGTCTCCGGCGGTATCTGGGAGAGCACGGACCGTGGGCTGCATTGGCAGGCGATCAGCGACGACGCGGTCAACCTCAACATCGGCGCACTCGCCTTCGAGCCTGGCAATCCGGACGTGATCTACGCCGGCACCGGCGAGCTGTACCGCAACAACGCCATCCCCTACGCCGCCATGAGCGGCGCCGGCATCCTGCGCTCGCGCGACGGTGGCCGCAGCTTTCTGCAACTGCTCGCCACCGCCAGCGACGATTTCCGCTACGTCTCCGACCTGGTCGTCAGCCGCATCGATCCGCGTCGCGTCTATGCGGCGACCAACAGCGGCCTGTGGCGCTCGCCCGATTCCGGCGCCACCTGGCAGCACATACTGCGCCCGGCGAACGCGGCCGGCGAGGCGAGCTACGAGGGCTGCACCGATTTGCTCGCGCTGCCGGTCGATGGGCGCGACGTGCTGCTCGCGGCCTGTGCCTCGCGCTCGCTCGACGACCGCTACTACCAGCCGGGCAGCGTGCTGCCGCCGGCCTGCAGCGGTCCGTGCCCCGGCGCGGTGTTCCGCAATGACGACGCGGGCGGCAACGGCACCTGGCAGACCGTGCTGAGCGAAACCGGCATGGGTCGTACCAGCCTGGAAGTGGCGCGTTCCAATCCGAACGTGGTCTACGCATTGTCCTCAAGCATCGTTGCCGGTTTCGATCGCACCGGTGATGGCTACGGCGACTACGACAACGGTCTGCACGCGCTGTTTCGCTCCGAGGATGGCGGCCGCACCTTCAGCGCGCGCCTGCGCAACGACAGCCCCGACGCACTCTCGACCTACCTGCTCAGCTACGCCGACGGCTTCGATGCGCCGCGTTGCGGCTTCGGCTCGGTCTGGGTGTATTCCGCCGGCTGGTACAACCAGGCGCTCGCGGTGCATCCGGAGAACGCCGATGTCGTGTTCGTCGGCGGCATGGAGCTGTACCGTTCCGACGACGGCGGTCGCAGCTTCGGCAAGGCCAGCTACCACTGGCTCGACGAATCACAGCCCGAAGGCCTGCACGCCGACCTGCACCGGATCGTGCATGCGCCCGACTACGGCCCGGATCGCCGCGAGCTGTTCGTGCTCGGTGACGGTGGCGTGGCCATGACCGCGAACGACCTCGCACCGACCACGCGCGGTGCCCAGGCCGCCTGCGCCCCCGCCGCAGGGACCATGCAATGGCAGGCCCGGGTGAACGGCCTTGGCACCACCCAGTTCTATGCCGGTTCGGTCAGCGCCGATGGCGCGATGGTGCTCGGTGGCCTGCAGGACAACGGCACCTGGCGCGGCCGCTGCGGTTCGAACGGCTGCAGCTGGGCGCACGTGCGTGGCGGCGACGGCGGCCAGAGCGCGATTGACCCGCGCAGCAACGAACGCATCTACACCAGTTACCAGGGCGTTACCATCGCGCGCTCGGAAAACGGCGGCGCCACGCACGTGCAGGCGACCAGCGGGATCTCCGACAGTGTCCACTTCATCATGCCCTGGCAGCTCGACCGCAACGCGCCCGATCGTCTCTGGGCCGCCGGCATGCGTCTGTGGCGCAGCGACAACCGCGGCGGCCAGTGGCGCGCCGCGAGCGCGCGCGTCGGCACCACGTTCTCCGACCGCATCAGCGCGTTCGCGATCGCACCCGGCGACAGCAACCGCATGCTGCTCGGCAACCTCGACCGCATCTACCGCAGCGACAACGCCCTGGCCAGCGCCAACACCACGACCTGGCCCTCGACGGCGCCCCGCCCCGGATGGGTGTCGTCACTGGCCTTCGCCGCGGATGATCCGCGAACGGCCTATGCCACCTACTCGACCCTCGGCGGCGGTGCCCATGTCTGGCGCAGTCGCGACGGCGGCGCAACCTGGAGCGCGCTCGATGGCAGTGGCGATGGCCGTCTGCCCGACGTACCAGTGCACAGCATCGCCATCGACCCCGGCGATCCGCAGCGATTGTTCCTCGGCAGCGACATCGGCGTGTTCGCCTCGGTCGACGCAGGCGAGCACTGGTCGGTCGAGCACACCGGCTTCGCCAGCGCCATCACCGAACACCTGGTGGTCCGCCCGGCCAGCGGCAGCGAACCGGCCTGGCTGTACGCCTTCACCTACGGCCGCGGCATCTGGCGCGTGCCCCTCGCACAGCTCGATGGCACCGCCAGCTATCGCATCGGTGCCAATCTGTCCGGATCGTTCTACGACCCGGCACAGAGCGGCCAGGGCTTCGTGCTCGAACCGATTCTGGTCGACGGCGTGTTGCAGGTCAGCGCCGCCTGGTACACCTATGCCGACGGCCAGCCGCTATGGCTGTTCGGCACTGGCCCGGCCGATGGCGACCGTGTGCAGATGACCCTGCACACCGCCCGCGGTGCCGACTTCCCGCCACGCTTCGCTGCCGGCGACGTGCAGATCGATGCGTTCGGTGAACTCGAACTCCGTTTCTCCTCGGCCAGCGTCGGCAAAGCGACCTGGACCACAACGCGACCCGGTTTCACCTCCGGCAACATGCCGCTGCAGCGTCTCGCCGCCAGCATCGCCGACGACGGTCGCGATGGCCACGACGGCATCGCCGCCTGCCACATCGGCAGCTGGTACCAGCCGGCGCAGAGCGGCCACGGACTATCGATCGACATCCACGCCGTGGGCACGCAACGCCTGCTCGCAGCCGCTTGGTACGTGCACCTCGACGGCGCGCCGCTGTGGCTGGTCGGCACCGGCGAAATCGTCGGTGACCACGCCGATCTGTCCATGTACCGCACCGAAGGCACCGGCTTCGGCAGTGCATTCGACCCCGACGATGTGCGCCGGATCGCTGTCGGCAATTTGCGCTACACCACCACCGGCGCGGCTACGGCCCGGATCGACTGGCAATTCAACGAGCCGCGACTCGGCAGCGGCTCCTTGGAACTAGTGCAACTGGCGCGAGTGCTCGGCCGCGACTGCGGCGACTGAAGCCACAGGGATCACGGCGCGCCGTCGAAGATGCGTCTCAAGCGACGCGCTTCCGCGGCCGCCCACCTAATTTCCCATTGCGACGCGCGGCAGCGACCTTGCGTTGGGTAGTGGCCTTGCCGCCGATCTTGCCGGCCTCGGAGGCAACCCAGCGTTTGCTGCCCAGCACTCCCTGGAGCAGCGCCGGCAGATCGATGTCTGCGTCTAGCGCAGGGAAGTGCAGCCCAAGCCCCGACGGCGATATCTCGGCTGCCGACAGTTCGCTCGCAGACGCGCCCGCCAATCCCTCGACCAACTCGGCACGAAAGCCGATCTGGACACCCGTGGCCAATTCGACAATCACCCGGGCCGTGCGCCGATCGAAGCGCACCGACAGCGCGTGCGGAAATGCTGCGCGCCGCGCTTCGCCGCGTCGGCTCGCGGCATCGAACTCGTTGTCAGAAATCGCCATGAATGGCTCTCCAGCGTTGGCACACTATGGCGCACCGTCGATGCGGATGCGATCGCGGTTCTTCTGGACGGTCTTGGGACCCACGCCCTTGACGTCTTCCAGTTGCTCCACGGAACGAAAGCGGCCGTTGGCCTCGCGATGCTCGACGATAGCGCGCGCCTTGACCTCGCCGATGCCGTCGAGCGCGGTCAGCTGCTCGACGCTGGCGGTGTTGATGTTGACCGACTCCGCAGACACGGCCGGCGTGGCGATGGCGAACAGCAGCGCGAACAACAGGGACTGGATCAGGTTCATGCCGACACTCCTTGAGTCAGGAACATCCCCAGGCACGCTGCGGCTCGGGGCGTGCCGGCATTCTGCGGAAGTCCCAGGCAGCGCGCCTCGGTCGAAATCCGGAAATCGTCTGCGAAATTTCGCAGGCCTTGAAAGTGAAAACCCGCCTTGCGGCGGGTTTTCACTCGAAACAGGCGGTGGCTCAGGCCTGCGGCGCCGGGGTGCCTGCGACCGGACCGGGCGCGGGCACGTCGGGCGTGCTGTCGTCGCTCTTGCCCCAGTCGCGCGGCGGGCCGGGCTTGCGCCCTTCCATGATCGCGTCGATCTGCTCGATGTCGATGGTCTCGTACTCGAGCAGTGCCGCCGCCATCACATGCAGCTTGTCGAGGTTGGCCGCCAGCAACTCGGTAGTGCGCTGGTAGGCGCGATCGAGGATGCTGCGCACCACTTCGTCGATCTTGGCTGCGGTGTCGTCGGAGACGTTCTTGGTCTGCGTTACCGAGCGCCCGAGGAACACCTCCTCGTCTTGCTCGGCGTAGGCAATCGGTCCCATCTCGGTCGACAAGCCCCATTTGGTGACCATGTTGCGCGCCATCTTGGTCGCGCGTTCGATGTCGTTGGAGGCGCCGGTGGTGACGTGCTCGCTGCCGAAGATCAACTCCTCGGCGACGCGGCCGCCATACAGCGAACACAGCCGGCTCTCGATGTTGACCTTGTCGTAACTGTAGCGGTCGCCCTCGGGCAGGTACATGGTCAGCCCCAGCGCGCGCCCGCGCGGGATGATGGTGACCTTGTAGACCGGGTCATGGTCGGGCACCAGCCGGCCGACGATGGCGTGGCCGGCTTCGTGGTACGCGGTATTGCGCTTCTCCTGCTCGCTCATGACCATGGACTTGCGTTCGGCGCCCATCAGGATCTTGTCCTTGGCCTTCTCGAAGTGCTCCATGCGCACGTTCTTGGCGTTCTCGCGCGCGGCGAACAACGCTGCCTCGTTCACCAGGTTGGCGAGATCGGCACCGGAAAAGCCCGGCGTGCCGCGCGCGATCTGCGTCGGATTCACGTCGTCGGCCAACGGCACCTTGCGCATGTGCACCTTGACGATCTGCTCGCGCCCCTTCACGTCCGGCAAGTTCACCACCACCTGACGATCGAAACGACCCGGTCGCAGCAGCGCCGGATCGAGCACGTCGGGGCGGTTGGTCGCGGCGATCACGATGATGCCCTCGTTGCCCTCGAAGCCGTCCATCTCGACCAGCAACTGGTTCAGCGTCTGCTCGCGCTCGTCATGACCGCCGCCAAGCCCGGCGCCGCGATGGCGGCCGACCGCGTCGATCTCGTCGATGAAGATGATGCAGGGCGCGTGCTTCTTGGCCTGCTCGAACATGTCGCGTACGCGGCTCGCGCCGACACCGACGAACATCTCGACGAAGTCGGAACCGGAAATGGTGAAGAACGGCACCTTGGCCTCGCCGGCGATCGCCTTGGCCAGCAGGGTCTTGCCGGTGCCGGGCGAGCCGACCATGAGTACACCGCGCGGAATGCGGCCGCCGAGGCGCTGGAACTTGCCGGGGTCACGCAGGAACTCGACCAGTTCCTTGACCTCTTCCTTGGCCTCGTCAACACCGGCGACGTCGGCGAAGGTGATCTTGACCTGGTCCTCGCCCTGCAGCCGCGCACGCGAACGCCCGAACGTCATCGCGCCGCGACCACCACCGCCGGCCTGCATCTGGCGCATGAAATAGAACAGCACGCCGATGAACAGCAGGAACGGCAAGGCGTTCAACAGGAACCCGAGAATCATGTTCTCCTTCGGCACCGGCTTCTGCACGATCTCGACCTTGTGCTTGATCAGGTCGGCGAACATGCCGAAGTCGCGCACCGGGGCGGTCGTGGTGAACTTGTCGCCACCCTTGCGCTCGCCGCTGATGCTGCTGCCATCTTCGGAAATGGTGACCTTGGCGACGCCATCGTTGCGCACCTCGGCCAGGAATTCGGAATACGCCAGCTCACCGCGCGTGGCGGTGTTCTGGCTGAGGCTCTGAAACACGGAAAGCAGCACGACCGCGATGACGATCCACAGCAGCAGTTGTTTGGCCCAATCGTTCAACACGGTCTCGCTCCTGTCGTCATTTCGCTGCGCCGGAACGGAATCCGGTGCAGAGCGCGTACACCTCCGGGCTGCGTGCCCGCGAGGCCTTCGGCTTGCGCATCGTTACCTTGGTGTAACGCTTGCGCAAGTCCCGCACGTAATCATCAAAGCCCACACCCTGAAACACTTTCACCAGGAAGGTGCCACCGGACTTGAGATGCTGCTCGGCGAAGTCGCGCGCCAGTTCGCACAGATGCATCGAGCGCGCCTGATCGACCGACTCCACGCCGCTCATATTGGGGGCCATGTCGGACAAGACAAGATCAACCGCGCGCCCGCCGACCATCGCCTCGAACACGGTCAACACGGACTCTTCACGGAAGTCGCCCTGCAGGAACTCGACGCCGGGGATGCTGGGCATGTCGAGGATGTCGAGTGCGATCACGTCGCCATTGCGACCGAGCGCGCGACGCACCATCTGCGACCAACCGCCGGGCGCGGCGCCAAGATCGACCACGACCATGCCCGGCGCGAGGATGCGGTCGCGTTCGATCAGTTCTTCGAGCTTGTACGCCGCGCGCGAACGCAGGCCCTCGGACTGGGCGCGTTTCACGAACGGATCGGAGAAGTGTTCCTTGAGCCAGCGCTGACTGGACTTGCTGCGCGTCACGGGCGATTCGGGGAGGGATTCAGGGCCGCGCATGATACCCTCGCGCCCGTTTTCTTTCCTGAAGGTGTGCCCGTGGCACTCGACGCAACCCAGATCCGCTTCCTGCGCGGCCTCGCGCACGACCTCAACCCGGTCGTGATGATCGGCCAGAAGGGCATGTCCGACGGCGTGCGCATCGAACTCGACGACGCGCTGTCGCGGCATGAACTGGTGAAGATCCGGGTGATCGCCGAGGATCGCGCCGAGCGCGACGAGATCATCCAGTCGCTGGTGCGCGATACCAAGTCCGAGTTGATCCAGAAGGTCGGGCATACGGCCACGTTCTATCGCCGCGCCAAGAAGCCGACGATCCTGATGCCGGGGGAAAAGCCGGCGAAGAGCGAGTCCGCCTTCGGTGCGCGCCCGGCGCGCGATGGCCAGCGCCCGTTCCGCGCCCGTCGCGATGATGCCGGCGGTGGCTATGGCGAGCGCCCGCATCGCCCGCATGACCCCGCCGATACGCGTCCGCCGCGCCGCGAAGGTGGCAAGTACGCGAAGGCGCCCGCGCGCAGTGGCGCCGGCGGATTCAGCAAGCGCCCACCGCGCGCCCAGGACATCGTCGGCACCGCGCCGCGCCGCGAGCGCAGCTTCGGCGGCCGCGCCGATGGCCCAACCCATCGTCCGTCGCGTCCTGCGCGCGACTTCGGCGATCGCGCGGCACGTCCTGCGCGCGACTTTGGTGACCGTCCCGCACGTCCCGCCGGCAATTTCGCCGACCGGCCCAAGCGCGCCTATGGCGATCGGCCGGCACGCCCGGCGGGCGGTGCGAGCGATCGTCCCAAGCGCGATTTCGGCGACCGTCCCGCACGTCCCGCAGGCGCCTTCACCGACCGACCGAAACGCACCTATGGCGATCGTCCGGCACGTCCCGCGGGTGCTGCGAGCGATCGTCCCAAGCGCGATTTCGGCGACCGTCCCGCACGTCCCGCCGGCAACTTCGCCGACCGACCCAAGCGCGCCTATGGCGATCGCCCGGCGCGTCCGGCGGGCGGCGCAGCCGATCGCCCCAAGCGTGATTTTGGCGCCAAGCCGGCGTACAAATCGGCGAAGCCCGCGTACCGGGCAGCGACGACCAAGCCCGCCGGCAAGACCGGAAGCTCGGTGTACAAGCCGCTCGCTGCCAAGCGCAGCAAGCGCGAGGCTGACGAGGACTAGGCGCGGCCATGCAATTGAGTCATGAGGCGCCCGGCGGCGATCATGTCCGCGCCGTCGGCCCTGACCGCATCCTGCTGGCCAGCGGCGAACGTCGTTCGAGCTTCGTGCTGGGCACCGGCGTCGCCGCATTCGACTGGCCGGTGCGCGACGCGAAAGCGCTGTCTGCAGGCGAGTGCGAGGCCCTGCTCGCACTCGAACCCGCAGTGGTGATTCTCGGCACCGGCCCGAGCCAGGTATTTCCCGCGCGTGAAGTGTTCGCCGCCTTCCTGACGCGGCGCATCGGCATCGAAGTGATGGACAACGCCGCCGCCGCGCGCACCTACAACGTGCTGCTCGGCGAAGGGCGCAAGGCACTCGTCGCCTTCATCCTCCCGACCGTGGACTGAAGCAGCAAACCCCGAACCGCCTGCATGCGCGTTGCCCGCTCTACCGGAGCCGTTCCGGTTTCAGAGGGGAAGCTCATGTCAGCACTTGCCACCACCGCTCCCGAAACCCGCATCAGCCCGGCGCGTACCAGCGCCATGGCCTTTGCCCTGGTCCTGCATGTTGGTGCATTCGCCCTGCTCATCGCTCCGGTGCGGGCACCGGACACCGCACCGAATGTGGTCGCCGATCCGATCGAAGTGCTGATCCGCGAGCGCCCGATCGATCCGCCGCCACCGGCGCCGCTGGTTCCGCTGCAGACGCCAAAGCCGACAGCGGCACCGACACACCGCGCGCCGCCGCTTCCAGCAGCGATCCCGAATCCGCTACCGGCTGCGTCGCTGGCCGAGCTCGTGACCGACACCGCGCCCACGCTGCCAACCCTGCCGCAAACCGCAATCGGCGACTCCGAAGCCTTCACACCGGAACAGATCGGCGCCGCCTCCTACCTCGAAGCACCGCCGCCGCGCTATCCGACCGCAGCCATCCGCAAGGGCTGGCAGGGCGAAGTCCTGTTGCTGGTGACGATCGGCGTCGACGGTCGGCCGGAAGCCGTGCAGGTGCAGCACGGTTCCGGGCACGGCGTGCTGGACCGCAGCGCGATCGAACAGGTGCAGCGCCGCTGGCGCTTCCGACCCTCGATCGAGAACGGATTGCCGGTCCGTTCGCGCGCGCTGGTGCCGATCTACTTCAGCCTGGCGCAAGGCTAGTTCGGTTCGCGCGCTCGCACGCGCAACCGCGCCAGAGCCTCGGCTTCGATCTGGCGCACGCGCTCGCGCGACACGCCGAGCACCTGCGCCACTTCGGCGAGTGACTGCAGCGGTTGTTCGAGCAGACCGAATCGCCGCTCCAGCACCTCGCGGCTGCGCGCCGGCAGTTCCGCCAGCCACAGGTCGAGGCGGGCATCGTGCGCGATTTCACCGAGGCCGTCAGCGGCGGCCTCGTCGGGCGTCGGCACCAGTTCGCCGAGCAGTCGCTCGTCGTCCGCTGCCAGCGCCGCATCGAGCGAATCGATGCGCGCGTTGAAGCGATACAGGCGCGCGACCTCGGTGGCGTCCTTGCCGACGGCGCGGCCGATCTCTTCCAGCGTCGGCGTGCGCGCCAGCGTGCGCGTCAGCTCGCGGCCGGCGCGCAGCACCTGCGCCAGTTCGCGCAGCACGTGCACCGGCAGTCGTACCGCGCGCGTCTGCCGCATCAGCGCGAACTCGATGGCTTCGCGAATCCACCACATCGCGTAGGTCGAGAAACGGAATCCGCGCGCGGGATCGAACTTCTCCACCGCGCGGATCAGCCCGAGATTGCCTTCGGCGATCAAGTCCAGCATCGGCAGGCCACGCCCGAGGTAGGCACGGGCGGCATTCACCACCAGACGCAGATTGGCTTCGATCAGGCCTTGTCGCGCAGCCAGTTCGCCGGCGCGGGCGCGCTCGGCCAGTTCGCGTTCGGCCGCGGCGTCAAGCAAGGGAATCAAGCCGATCTCGTTCAGATAGGCGGTGGTCGAGTCGCGTTCGAAGGTGTCCGCATTCGCCGGCCCGAGCAGTTCGAGCAGGTCGTCGGTCGGCAGTTCATCTTCGGGCGTGCGGTGCATGGCGGCCTCAGCGCTGCGGCAGATAGCCTAGCGGGTCAACCGGCTTGCCGTTGCGGCGGATCTCGAAATGCAGCATGTCGATGCCGCCGCGTCGACCCATCTCGGCAATCGGCTGGCCGGCCTGGACCTTGGCGCCCTCGAGCACCAGCCGCTTCTGGTTGTGGCCATAGGCGCTCAGGAAACCTGGCGTGTGCTGCACGATCACCAACTCGCCGTAGCCGAGCAGGCCGTTGCCGGAGTAGACCACTTCACCGGCGGCGGCCGCGAGCACCGGGTTCCCCAGTCCGCCACCGAGGTCGATGCCCTGCTGGGTCGGATCGCCTTCGACGAAACGTCCGATCAGCGCGCCATTCACCGGCCAGCGCCAGCGCAGGCCCTCACGCTCGCGCGTCGGCGCTTTCGGGTCCACCACCGCGCGCGGCGCACTGTCGACTGCGGCCGGTGTCGGAGCAACCGCCACGCCGACATCAGCGGTCGCAGCTGCGACCGGAACCGCCGCAACCTCGGCCGGCGCAGGCGCGGTCGGCGCCAGGCCGATCGCTGCGGCCGGCGAGCTCGTCGCGGGCGTGGCCGCTGGCGCCGCCTGTGTGATCAGCGGCTGTGCAGCGGCCACCGCGCCGGGCGCAGGGTCGTCGCTGACGGCGAAGGTCTGCACATCACTAGTGTCGACGACCGCCGCCGCCACCGGCAGCGCAGCGTCGACCGGCGCCGCCGCGACAGCGGTGGCGGCTACAGGCGGATCCGGCACCACGACCCGAGTGGTGCGCGTCGGCGGCGTCAGGCGCAGCGGCTGTCCCGGGTAGATCGTGTACGGTGCAGCGATGTTGTTCCACGCCGCGAGATCGCGGAAATCGAGCTTGTTGCGAAAGGCGATGCCATACAGCGTGTCGCCGCGTGCCACCACGTAGCCGCCAGCGACGGAAGTCGCGACCGCACCATCGGTGGGTGCAGACTCCGGTGCCGACATATTGCCTGCCGGCTTGTGCGACTCGACCGAGATGCGCGGTTCGAAGCTCGCGCATGCGGCGAGCCACACGGTCATGCAGGCCAGTACGCGCAGGCGCATGCTCAGCCCTTCCACACGAACAGCGCGATCATGCCGATCGCCAGCAATGCCAGCGCGGCCCAGCCCACCGGCTCGATGTAGCGATGCAACGCGCGCTCGGCACGCTCGCCGCCCAGGCGGATGGCACCCGCGACCAGATACACGCGCTTGCCGCGGCCGATCAGCACCGCGGCGACGAAGGGCAGCAGCGGCATCGACACCGTGCCCGCGGCGATCGTGAACAGTTTGAATGGCACCGGCGTGAAACCGCCGACCAGCATGATCCAGAAGCCATGCTTCTGCAGCGAATCGCGGGCCTCGTTGAAGGCGCCGTCCAGACCCCAGCTGACCAGGTGCGGCTCGACCAGCGCGATCGCGAACATGCCGAGCGCATAGCCGATGAAGGCGCCGGCGGTGGAACCGAGCAGGCTCGCCGATGCGTAGCGGAACCAGGATTTCGGGTGCGCCAGCGTCATCGGCGCCAGCATCACCTCCGGCGGCACCGGGAAGAAAATCGCCTCGATGAAACTCAGAAAGGTCAACCACGCCGGCGCGTGGCGATGTCGCGACCAGCCCAGCGTCTTCTGGTACAGCGGCTGGAACACGGCCATCAGAGCACCCCCCCGAGCAGCGGCACGAAGCTCACCGCTTCCAGCACCGACTCGTGCAGGCCGTCGGCATCGCGGGTCACGCGCACCAGTTTCTGCTCGCCGCCCTGCGGTCCAACCGGTGCGATCAGCACACCGCCGGGCGCCAGTTGTTCGGCCAGCAGCGGGTCGATGTATTCGCCGGCCGCGGTCACCACGATCGCGTCGAATGGCGCCTCTTCGGGCCAGCCGCGACGGCCGTCGTCGTGGCGGGTGCGGATGTTCTCGATGCCGAGGCTGCGAAAGTGCCGCCGCGCATTGCGCAGCAACGAACCGATGCGCTCGACCGAGAACACCTGCGACACCAGTTGCGACAGTACCGCGGCCTGGTAACCGGAGCCGGTGCCGATCTCCAGCACCTTCTTCGGGTTCGCCGCGAGCACCAGTTCGGTCATGCGCGCGACGATGTAGGGCTGCGAAATCGTCTGCCCCTGCCCGATCGGCAGTGGCGAGTTCTCGTAGGCGCGCACCTCCAGACCCTCGTCGACGAACAGGTGCCGCGACAGGTTGCGCATGACATCGAGCACGCGCGGATTCTGGATGCCGCCCGCGCGCAGGGTTTCGACCATGCGGTCGCGCGCGCGTTGCGAGGTCATGCCGAGCCCGGCCGGATCGCGCCGCACCATCATGCCTTGCGCGTCCCGATCGAACCCGACAGCGCATCGACCCAGGCGGCGACGTTTTCCAGCGCGGTGTAGCGCGTCAGATCGACTTGCAGCGGGGTGATCGAAATGAACCCGCGACGCACCGCATCGAAGTCAGTACCGGGACCTGCGTCCTGCTCGGGGCCGGCCGGACCGATCCACCAGATGTCGCGGCCGCGCGGATCGTTGGCGCGGACGCAGGGCTCGGCACGATGGCGATGGCCGAGCCGGGTCACCTCGAAACCGGCGATCTCGTCCCAGGCGCGATCCGGCACGTTGACGTTGAGGATGGTGTCCGCCGGCAGCGGGTCAGCGACCAGCTTGCGTACGATGGCGAGCGTGGCGCGCGCCGCCGTCGCGTAGTGCTGCGGATCGTGTTCGCGCGAGGCGAGCGACACCGCGACCGCCGGATGACCGAGGAAGCGCCCCTCCATCGCCGCCGCGACCGTGCCCGAATAGAGCACGTCGTCGCCCATGTTGGCCGAGGTATTGATCCCGGAGACCACGATGTCGGGCTCGTTTTCCAGCATGCCGCACAGCGCCAGATGCACGCAGTCGGTCGGGGTGCCGGCGACGCGGTAGCGCCCCGGTTCGATCTCGGTCACGCGGATCGGGCCATCGAGCGTCAGCGAATTGCTGGCACCGCTGCGATCGCGGTCGGGCGCGACCACGGTGACCTTGCCAAGTGCGCGCATCGCATCGGCGAGGATGCGGATGCCAGGCGCTTCGACGCCGTCGTCATTGCTTACCAGGACATGCATGTACGGGGAATTCTCGGAAACGGCGCATGATAGCGGAGCCGCCCGCGCACCGACGCACCGGCTGCGGCGGTTCTGCTACAAGTTCCGCCATCGCCAGCGCGCTCGCCCATGTCCAAACGCCCGCCCGACTCCCGCCGCAAGCCCGCTGCGCCCACGCCCGTCGCGGCCGATGACCGCGCGCTGTTCCTGGAAGCGATCGGCAGCGTGCGTCGCATCGAAAGTGATCGCCAGGACACGCGCGCGCCGGCGCCCGCGGCGGAGCCGGTACAGTCGCGGCGCGACGACGCGCGGGTGATGGAGGAACTGTTGCGTCCGCTGCCGAGTTCGCTCGACCCGGACGCCGCCGAACCGCTGCGCTACCTCAAGAACGGCATCGCGCCGCGCATCCTGCTCAAGCTCGGCCGCGGCCAGTACAGCGTGCGCGACGAACTCGACCTGCACCAGATGACCGCCGCCGTGGCCCGCGAGGCAATCGCGCGCTTCCTCGGCGAGTGCAAGGCACGCGATTTCCTGTGCGTGAAGATCATCCACGGCAAGGGCCTGCGCTCCAGGCACGACGGCCCGGTGCTCAAGGCCCTCACCGACCGCCTGCTGCGCCAGCGCGGCGACGTGCTCGCCTTCCGCTCGGCACGCTTCAACGACGGCGGCAGCGGTGCGGTGGTGGTGTTGCTGAAAGGGACCCGCTAAGCCCACCCCGGCGCGGCTGTGGTAATTTTCGCGGCATCGGAGTCGCCATGAAAGCCAAGCCCAAAGCCAAGCGTGTGGTGGTCAAGTCATCGGACCTTCAAAGGTCGGACGATGTCGCGCGCGAGAAAGAACTGGCTGCCTATGCCGCCGATCGATCACTGAAGATGCCCGTACTCTTGAGCCTTCGCGCGCCCGGAGTTCGCTTGAAATGGCCGGGACGAATTCGTTAAGACTCACTCAGGCGGAAGCGAGAGAAGTTCTCTCGGCCAGACTTGAGGGAATCCTCGTTGGTGGGCAAGCGCTGGCGATGTGGGCGGACTACTACGGCGTTGCGCCACCAAGTGCGTTGGCGGCCGGCCTCACCTCGGATCTCGATTTTCTGGGCACTCGCTTTGACGCGCGCCGGTCGCTCAGTAGATTGGTGAACACTTTGGACGCAGCCCCAGGCTATAGGGAGGCAACGCTTTCTGATGCCACCACCAACTCGGCGCGAATCTGGATCCATGGATTTCACGATCGACGAGATCCGATAGGAATCGATTACCTCAACGCGCTCATTGGATATTCGCGCGAGGACGAGGACAAGCTCAGATCCAACGCTGTGGAAATGACCGTCGGCGACATCACACTCAAGCTGATGCATCCCATCGACTGCTTGCTAAGTCGAGCGAGAAATGTTGAGCGGCTTCCCGAGAAGCGTGGGTCAGCCTCCATTGCCCAATGCCGACTGGCGATTGAAGTGGTGAAGGCCTACCTGTCCGAAGTCTGCCAGGGCGGTGCAGGAACTCGGCTTCGCGAGCAACTCAAGGCTGCGGAACGCATTGCGACGCTGGCCCGATCTGACGCCGGCATCTATCTCAAGACCGAGTTTGATGTCGACGTACTCGATGCTGTACCCATCGAAAGGATTGAATCACGAGAGTTCCGTGAAATCCGCTGGCCGCAGGTCCGGAAGTCCGTTGCCGAGGCCATCGAAACGCTGAAGCGTCAACGCGAGCGACGGCGCAAGCACACCAAGCCGGCCTGACTCGGAAACGACCACGCCCGCGCAAAGGCGGGCGTGTCGTCATCGCGGGAGGCGGCTTACGGCTGCGACTTGCGCGTCGGGGCGGCGACGGTCATCTGGTCGCGATTCTTCTCGACCGTCTTCAGGCCGATGCCCTTCACGTTGGCGAGTTCGTCGACCGACTTGAAGCCGCCGTGCTCGGTGCGATAGGCGACGATGGCTTCTGCCTTGGCGGCGCCGATGCCGTTCAGGGTTTCGAGTTGCGTTGCGCTCGCGGTGTTGAGGTTGATCTGCGCCGCGAAGGCAGCGAGCGAGGCCAGCGACAGGGTCAGGCCGAGGACGAGGTTCTTGATGAAGTTCATGGCGGTTTCCTTGGATGGGTTGGAGGTTGTGCCGGTGTGCTCACCGGACGGAGACCATTCTCGGCATCCGCCCCTCCCCATTCCTGCGTCTGCTTCGGAACCCAGCCTGCGCCTTCCCCGCCCGATCGCCTGCGAAATTTCGCGGGCGCTCAGCGCGGCGGCAGCATTCCACCCGGCCCCATGCCACCGGGGCCCATGCCGCCCGCGCCCATCATGCCCTTCATCTGTCGCATCAGGCCCTTGAGCCCGCCGCCGGAGAGCTTGGACATCATCTTCTCCATCTGCTGGTACTGCTTGAGCAGGCGGTTGACGTCGGCCGGCTGCGTGCCGGAACCACGCGCCACACGCACCTTGCGCGAGCCGTTGAGCAGGTCCGGGTGGCGCCGTTCCTTTCTGGTCATCGAACCGATGATCGCGATCATGCGATCGACATCGCGGTTGTTGACCTTGTCCTTCAGATTCTGCGGGATCTGGCCCATCCCCGGCAGCTTGTCCATCAGCCCGGTCAAGCCGCCCATGTTCTGCATCTGGCTGAGCTGGTCGCGCATGTCGTTCAAGTCGAACTTCTTGCCCTTGATGACCTTCTCGGCCAGCTTCTGCGCCTTCTCCTGGTCGACTTTGCGCTCGACCTCCTCGACCAGGCTGAGCACATCGCCCATGTCCAGGATGCGCGACGCGGCGCGTTCGGGATGGAAGGGTTCGAGCGCGTCGGGCTTTTCGCCGGCACCGACGAACTTGATCGGACGGCCGGTGATGTAGCGCACCGACAGGGCCGCGCCGCCGCGCGCGTCGCCGTCGGTCTTGGTCAGGATCACGCCGGTCAGCGGCAACGCGGCCGCAAACGCCTTGGCAGTATTGGCCGCATCCTGGCCGGTCATGGCATCGACCACGAACAGGGTCTCGATCGGTTGCGCGGCCTCATGCACCGCCGCGATCTCCTCCATCATCGCGTTGTCGATCGCGAGACGACCAGCCGAGTCGATGATCAGCACGTCGGCGAAGCTCTTGCGCGCATCGTCGAGCGCGCGCTGCACGATGGTGACCGCGGCCTCGCCGGTTTCGCTGGGATGGAACAGCGCATCGACTTGACCAGCCAGCGTCTTCAGCTGTTCGATCGCGGCGGGTCGATAGACGTCGCAACTCACCACCATGACCTTCTTCTTGCGCCGCTCGCGCAGGTGCTTGGCCAACTTGGCGACGGTGGTGGTCTTGCCGGCGCCCTGCAGACCGGCCATCAGGATCACCGCCGGCGCCGGGCAATTCAGGTTCAGCTCGCTGTTCTGGCTGCCCATCACCGCAGTCAATTCCTGCTGCACCACTTTCACCAGCGCCTGGCCCGGCGACAGGCTCTTCAACACATCCTGTCCGACCGCGCGCTGCTTGATGCGCTCGATCAGCGCCGAGACCACCGGCAGCGCGACGTCGGCTTCGAGCAGCGCGATGCGCACGTCGCGCATCGCCTCGCGGATGTTCTCCTCGGTCAGGCGCGCGCGACCGCGCAGTTTCTGCATCGTGGCGGAGAGACGACTGCTGAGCGACTCGAACATGTGCGCGACCGGCTGAAAAAACGGGCGCGGAGTATAGCCGCAGGCGGGTGCCGGCATTCCCGCAGCGCTGCCACGCATGCCAAACTGCGGTCCATGTCCCTGTCGCTCGCCCTGCTTGCCAGCGTGTTCTATGCGCTTGGCTCCCTTGCCGCACTGACGCCAGCCGCCCGACCCGAGCGGCTACGCCTGGTGCCCGGGCTCGGCTGCGTGGCGCTGGCTGCACATCTGCTGATGCTGTTCGCGCATGGCCGCGGTCGCAGCCTCGACCTGCATTTCTTCAACGCCCTGTCGGTCACCGCGGCGCTGTGCGTGCTGGGTCTGCTGCTGCTGATGCACTGGCAACGCCTGCAGCGACTCGCTGCCGTCGTCTTCCCGATCGCCGCAGTGGCGGTGCTGCTGGCCTTGCTGATCGACGAACGGCCGGGTGCACGTGGCATCGCCGACTGGCGCATCGCCACCCACGCCGGGCTCGCGGTGCTGGCCTTCGCGATCCTCTCGATCGCCGGCGTGGTCGCGCTGCAGCTCGGCTTGCAGGACCACGCGCTGCGCACACACCAGTTCTCGCGCATGTTCTCCGGCGCCCCTCCGCTGGTGCAGGTCGAGCAATTGCTGTTCCAGCTGATCGGCGCCGGATTCCTGGTGCTGACGCTGGCGCTGGTCACTGGCGTGCTGTTCGTCGAGGACCTGATGGCGCAGCACCTTGCACACAAGACCGTATTGTCGGTGATCGCATGGGCGGTCTTCGGCACGCTACTGTTCGGCCGCTGGCGCCAAGGCTGGCGCGGGCGACGCGCGGTGCGCCTGGTCCTGGCCGGCATCGCCTTGCTGGTGCTGGCCTACTTCGGCTCCAAGTTCGTGCTGGAACTGGTCCTGCAGCGCCGATCCTGAGGTGCGGCGCAAGCGTGAGCGGGCGCACACTTCGGTGGACTTCCTGAGCTAGACTCCGGCCTCGCCACCGCCATGACCGAGTGCATGACGAACCAAGACAACTCCGAACGTCGCCGCTTCCACCGCTTCCGTTTCGAGGGCAGCGTCAAGCTCTATTCCGACCGCGCCATGTGGGACGCCGAGCTGATCGACATCTCGCTCAAGGGTGCGCTGACCACGCGTCCGGCGGAATGGACCGGCAAGCTGAACTCGATGCATCGCATCGAACTGCGCCTCGGCGATGGCCTGAAGATCAGCATGGGCGCAAGCGCCGCGCACGCGACGTCCGACCAGATCGGCTTCCGCTGGGAGAAGATCGACCTAGACAGCTTCACCCAGCTGAAGCGACTGATCGAGCTCAACCTCGGCGACCCCGAGCGGCTGAACGCGGAGCTCTCCGCGCTCGGCTGAACCGCTACTTCGAAGCGGGCTCGGCGATCAGCTTCTCGACCAGTCCGACCAGCTCCTTGTCGTCCGGCTTGGTGCGACTGCCAAAGCTCTTCACCACCTTGCCGTTGCGATCGACCAGATACTTGTGGAAGTTCCAACCCGGAGCATCACCGGTGGCTTCACGCAGCCGCTTGTAGAGCACGCTGGCATCGTCGCCCTTGACCCGGGTCTTCTCGAACATCGGGAACTTGACGCCGTAGGTAAGGGTGCAGAACTCCTTGATCTGTTCTTCGCTGCCGGGTTCCTGGCCCATGAACTCGTTTGACGGAAAGCCGAGCACGGCAAAGCCCTGATCCGCGTATTTCGCGTGCATCGCCTCCAGTCCCTCGTACTGCGGCGTGAAGCCGCACTTGCTGGCGGTATTGACGATTAGCAGCACCTTGCCGTCGAACTTCTCGCACAGCTGCACCGATTCCTTGCCGGCCAGCGGCCGCACAGAAACGTCGAGCAAGGGACTGCAGGCCAGCGCAGTGTGGTCAACACAGAGCAGTAAGACACTGATCAGAAAGCGTTTCATCGAGGAACTCCGGTGGTTTTCGCGCACTCTAGCGGCCTGAATGCATGACTGGCGTCATGGTCCGGCCGCCGGCGCTTGACGGCTCGAATCTAGGTGTTATAGTTCACTACAACACGCCACCGCAGGAGCGGATGCCATGAGCCAGTCCTTGCTTCAATACGCGTTCCACCTGTTGCTGGCCACGGCCGCCAGCTTCGGCCCAGCCACTGACGCCGCCCGCCTGATGGCGCAGGCTGCGCCCACCTCGGCGTCCGAACCGGCTGTCGTGGCCGCGACGACCACCGCATCGCAGCGCCTGCGTCGCACCGCACGCGTCAGCCTGCGCGACCCCTACTACAGCTTCAGCCGCGGCCAGCGCTCCGGCGCCCGGAGCTGACCATGTCGATCCAGTGGAACGAAAGCGCGCCGATCTATCGTCAGCTGCGTGACTACATCAAGGCGATGATCCTCGATGAGGCACTGAAGGAAGGTGACGCTCTGCCCTCAGTGCGACAGGTCTCGGCCGACTTCCAGCTCAATCCGATCACCGTGTCCAAGGCTTACCAGGAACTGGTCGACGAGAACCTGGTGGACAAGCGCCGTGGCCTCGGCATGTACGTGAACCAGGGCGCACGCGAGGCCCTGCTGAAGAGCGAGCGCGAATATTTCCTGCGCGAAGAGTGGCCGCCATTGCGCGAACGGTTACGCCGACTCGGATTGAATCTCGCCACGCTGGCAATGAACGACAACACTGGGGAATCCAAGCAATGAGCAAGGTCATCGAAGCGCGAGGACTGCGCAAGCGATACGGCAAGACCGAGGCGGTCAAGGGCATCGACCTGAGCATCGAAGCCGGCAAGATCGTCGGCCTGATCGGCCCGAATGGCGCCGGCAAGACCAGCGTGCTGAAGGCGATGCTGGGCCTGACCGATTTCGAAGGGGAACTCGGGATCCTCGGTCGCAACCCACATACCGAGCGCCATGCGTTGATGCAAGACGTATGCTTCATCGCCGACGTTGCCGTGCTGCCACGCTGGATCCGCGTGCGCGAGGCAATCGCGTACGTCGAAGGCGTGCATCCGAAGTTCTCGCGCGCCAAGTGCGAAGCGTTCCTGGCCAAGACCAAGCTCAAGCCCGAGATGCGCGTGCGCGAGATGTCCAAGGGCATGATCGTGCAGCTGCACCTGGCGCTGGTCATGGCCATCGACGCCAAACTGCTGGTGCTCGACGAACCCACGCTCGGGCTCGACGTGCTCTATCGCAAGGATTTCTACCAGACGCTGTTGAACGACTACTTCGACCATGAGAAGACGATCATCGTCACCACCCACCAGGTCGAGGAGATCGAGCACATCCTCACCGACGTGCTGTTCATCAAGGACGGACTGATTTCGTTGTCGGCGACGATGGAGGAACTCGGCACCCGTTTCAGCGAAGTGATGGTGCCGGCCGACAAACGCGATTCCGCACTGGCGCTCAAGCCGTTGGACGAACGCCAGGTATTCGGCAAGTCGATCCTGCTCTTCGACGGCGTCGAGCGCAGCCAGCTCGAAGCGCTCGGTGAAGTGCGCACGCCCGGCCTTGCCGACATCTTCGTGGCCACGATGAAGGGAACCTACCGATGAGCATGTTCGTGACCCAACTGAAACGCGAATTCTGGGAAAACCGCGGCGGCTTCGTCTGGGCCCCGAGCGCAGTCGCGATTGCGTTCACATCGATATTCTTGCTCGGCTTGCTGGTCGCGCAATCGCACATCGCCGATGCGCAGATCATGGGCGTGAAGCTTTCGCAACTGCGCATCAAGATGCCGGACACGGTGCTTCCGGAAATCCTCAACGGCTTCCAGATTTTCCACAGCGTCATCGGCCTGATCATGCAGATGGTGCTCGGCATCGTGCTGTTCTTCTACTTCATCGGCTCATTGTTCGACGAACGCAAGGACCGCTCGGTGCTGTTCTGGAAGTCGATGCCGGTGTCCGATCGCGACACGGTACTGTCCAAGATCGTCGCGGCGATGCTGGTCGCGCCGCTGATCGCGCTGGCGGTCACCATCGTCTTCAACCTGCTGCTGGTATTGCTGCTCGGCGCCTTCCTGTCGCTCAACGGCATCAACGCCTGGAAACTGCTGTTGTGGCAAGCGGCACCGCTGAAGGTCTGGCTGACGCTGCTCGCCGGCGTTCCGGTCAACGCGATCTGGGCGCTGCCCTCGATCGGCTGGTTGATGCTGGTCTCAAGCTGGGCGCGCGGCAAACCGTTCCTGTGGGCAGTGCTGGCGCCGCTGGTCTGCGGCGTGATGCTGACCGTGTTCGACGCCATGTCTTCGCTGAGCATTCCCGATACCTGGTACTGGAAAGAGGTGTTCTGGCGCGGACTGGCGAGCGTGTCACCGTGGTCATTCGATGTCGCCGGCGGATTCCGATTCGGCATCAACATCGACCACCGCACCCAGGCCTTCCAGCTGATCTCGCTGCAGTCCTTGCTTGCCGTGCTGACCTCGGTCAAGACCTGGATCGGCGCGGTCGCCGGCGTGGCCATGATCGCCGGCGCCATCCACCTGCGTCGCACCCGCGAACTGACCGACTGAGCCTCAACCGCCGGCCGCGACACCAATCGACCCGCCACGCGTGAGCGTGCGCGGGTCGAGCAGTTTCTGCAGCCGGGCGCGCGGCCAGCCAGTGTCCTCGGCAGCGATGTCGAGCACTGGACGGCCTTCCCGGTAGGCGCGCTTGGCGATCGCAGCGGCGCGTTCGTAGCCGATCAACGGATTCAGTGCGGTGACCAGAATGGAGTTGCGCGCAAGCGTCGAAGCGATGCGGTCTTCGTGCACGCGAAAGCCGGCAATGGACGAATCGGCGAGCAGACGCGCGGCATTCGCGAGCAGGTCGATGGCGGTGAGCAGGTTCCAGGCGATCAGCGGCAGCATCGTATTCAACTGGAAATTCCCGCTGGCCGCAGCGAAGGCGATCGCCGCGTCGCAACCGATCACCTGTGCCGCGACCATCGCCACCGCTTCCGGAATCACCGGATTGACCTTGCCGGGCATGATCGAGGAGCCCGGCTGCAGCGCCGGCAGTTCGATCTCGCCGAGACCGGCGAGTGGCCCCGAGTTCATCCAGCGCAGGTCGTTGGCGATCTTGGTCAGCGCGACCGCGGCGGTGCGCAGCACGCCGGAGAGTTCGAGCGCGGCGTCCTGGGTGGCGATGCCGTAGAAGCGGTCACGATGCGGTGCGAAGTGGATCCCGGTCTGCGCCTTCAGCGCGGCGCACACCTCGGCACCGAAGCGCTTCGGCGCGTTGATGCCGGTGCCGATCGCGGTGCCGCCGAGCGGCAGCCGCCGCAAGCGCTTCAGGGCGTCGCCCAGGCGCGCATCGACCTCGTCGATCTGCGTCGCCCAGGCACCGAGCTCCTGGTCAAAGCGCAACGGCATCGCGTCCATCAGGTGCGTGCGCCCGGTCTTGCTGACCTTCGCGAGTTCACGCGCACGCCGCCGAATGCTCTGGCGCAGATGCCGCAGTGCCGGCAGCAGGCGCTCGCTGACTTCGATCGTGGCCGCAACCTGGATGCAGGATGGGATCACGTCGTTCGAGGACTGCGCAGCGTTGACCTCATCATTGGGATGCACTGGCCGTTCCAACGCCCTCGATGCAATCCCGGCAATCACCTCGTTGGCGTTCATGTTGCTGGAGGTGCCCGATCCGGTCTGGAACACATCGACCGGGAACGCCGCATCGAATCTGCCGGCGGCGACGCGCAGCGCGGCATTGCGGATCGCGCGCGCCTTCCCCTTCGGCAGCAGCCCAAGCCCGGCGTTGGCATCGGCGCCGGCGGCCTTGATCAATCCCAGCGCACGCAGGAACGCGCGCGGCATGCGCCATCCCGAAACCGGAAAATTGGCGATCGCGCGCTGCGTCTGGATGCCCCAGGGCGCATCCGAGGGAATCGCGAGTTCACCCAGGCTGTCGCGTTCGGTTCGGGTACTGGCCATCGTCGATTCCTCCGTCCGGAGCCGATCATCGCCCCACACCTGATGCAATGCCATCGGCAGCGTCTGCCACCCGCGCCTGCGAATTTTCCGACTCGACAATGCGAACGCCGCCGATGCGCGGTGTCGAGGTGGCGCGCGATGCTCACCGCCCCGCCTGCTGGAGCCCCACCGATGCCCCGTCCCCTGCTGCTGCCTGCACTCGTCTTCGCGCTGCTCGCGCCCACGGCCCACGCCGGCAAACTATTCGTCTGCCGCGGTGCCGATGGCCGCATCAGCGTGGTCGATGGCGCCTGCCCGGGCGCGATCGAGCGGCGCGAGATCGTGGTCGCGACTGCTCCCGTCGCGCGCGCCGGAGCCGATGCAGATGCGAAGCAGATCGCGGCCTGGGCGCGGGCATCGCAGGCACGACTGCCGCCTTCGCTCGGCGGCACTGCGCGCCCGCAAGCTGCTCGCACGCGAACGCAGCGCGCACCCGATCCACAGGCGCACGCCTGCGCCACGGCGCGCGCCCATCGCACCCGACGTGAACGCGAGGACAGCTTTCACCTGGGCTTCGATGAGCGCCGCCGCCTGCTCGACGCCGAGATCGCGGCCTGCGGCCTGCACTGAGTCTTGCCGCTGCCATGGCGAGCGTCGCTAGAATCGCCGCTCTCTCTGCCGCGGATGCCCGCATGTCGCTCGATCCCCTGATTGCCCTGTCACCGCTGGATGGCCGCTACGCCGGCAAGGTGGAGCCGCTGCGCGGCGTGTTCAGCGAATACGGCCTGATCGCACGGCGCGTGCGCGTCGAGGTCGAATGGCTGATGGCGCTCGGCGACGAGCCGGCGATTCCCGAGGTGCCACGCTTCGACGCCGATGCACGCGCGGCCTTGCGTGCGATCGCGTCGAGCTTCGGTCTGGACGAAGCGGCGCGCGTCAAGGCGATCGAGGCCACCACCAACCACGACGTCAAGGCGGTCGAATACTTCCTCAAGGAACGCATGGCGAAAGAGCCTGCACTGGCGCCGCTGCGCGAATTCGTGCATTTCGCCTGCACCAGCGAAGACATCAACAACCTCGCCTACGCGCTGATGCTGAAGGACGCCCGCGATGCGGTGTTCGTGCCGCTGCTCGGGCGGCTGCGCGAACGCCTGGCAGAACTCGCGCAGCAAGCCGCGGCCAAGCCGATGCTGGCGCGCACCCACGGGCAGACCGCCTCGCCGACCACGCTCGGCAAGGAAGTCGCCAACGTGATCGCGCGCCTCAACCGCCAGTGCGAGCAGCTTTCTGCATGGCAGTCTCCGGGCAAGATCAACGGCGCGGTCGGCAATTTCAACGCGCACTTGGTCGCCTATCCGGAAGTCGACTGGCGCGCGTTCTCGCAGCGCTTCGTGACCTCGCTCGGGCTGCAGTGGAATGCCTGGACCACGCAGATCGAGCCGCACGATGGCATCGCCGAGATCAGTGACATCCTGCGCCGCATCGACACCATCCTGATCGACTTCTGCCGCGATGTCTGGGGCTACATCTCGCTCGGCTACTTCCGCCAGACGGTGAAGGCGGGCGAGGTCGGGTCATCGACGATGCCGCACAAGGTCAACCCGATCGACTTCGAGAATGCCGAGGGTAACTTCGGCATCGCCAATGCCCTGTTCGAGCACTTCGCGGCCAAGCTGCCGATCTCGCGCTGGCAGCGCGACCTCACCGACTCGACCGTGTTGCGCACGCTCGGCGTCGGCTTCGGCCACGCCCTGGTCGGCATTGATGCGCTGATGCGCGGACTGGCCAAGCTCAGCATCGACGATGCCCGCCTCGCCGCCGACCTCGATGCGAACTGGGAGGTGCTGGCCGAAGCGATCCAGACGGTGATGCGCCGCTACGGACTGCCCGAGCCCTACGAACAACTCAAGGCGCTGACCCGCGGCAAGGGCATCTCGCGCGAAAGCCTGCGCGAATTCGTCGCCGGACTCGACCTGCCGGCGGAGGTCAAGCGCAGTCTGATAGCGATGACGCCGGCCGACTACACCGGCCTCGCCAGCGAACTCGCCAATGCGATCGCGCGCGACTAATCCGCGCCCGGCCATCCAGGTCCATGCCACGGCGGACCAGCCGCTCGGCATGGCGGTCGAGAAGTTTCTCGCGAACTGGTGGCTGAAGCGGCCCTTGCTGATCCGCGGCATGGGTGGCAGCGACTTCGCCTCACCCATCACGCCCGACGATCTCGCCGGACTGGCCTGCGAGGATCTGGTCGAAGCGCATCTGCACACCGCGGTCGGACGCGAGCGGGGCCCGTTCGCCGCCGAGCGGCTGCGGGCCTTGCCGGAACATGGCTTCGCGCTTGAAGTGGCCGAGGTGGACCGCTTCGACCGCGATGTCGCCGCCGTGCTCGATCGCCTCGGCTTCCTGCCGCGCTGGCGCATCCGCGGCGTTGACGCGCGCTTCGCTGCCGCGGCGGCGCCCGCGATCAGCTACGCCGATCCCGCCGGTTGCCTGTTGCTGCAGGCCGAAGGTCGCACCCGGCTGCAGGTCGAGGAAATGCCGCCGGCCTGGCAGCAGATCGAGCTGCAGCCAAGCGATGCGCTGTATCTGCCGCCCGCAGTAGCGGCCACCGCGCAGTCGACCGCGCCCGGTCTTTGCCTGCGCATCGGCTTTGCGGCCGCGAGCGCAGGCGAGTTGATCGAAGGACTCGCCGCACAGTTCGCACGCGACGCCAGCGAACGCTATGCCGACCCCGGCCTCGCCGCGCGCCGCGATCCCACCGCGGTCGAAGCCGAGGACATGCTGCGCCTGCGCCACTGCCTGCGTGGCTGGCTGCAACTCGACGACGCCACGCTGGCGCGCCACTTCGCGCGTTTCCTCTCGACCCACGGTGCCCGCTACCTGCCGGCGCCACGACCGCGACCGCTGACGAGGGCGCAATTCCAGCAGCGACTGGCCCGTGGTGCGGGCTTGTCGCAACATCCTTTTCTGCAACCGGTGAGCACGCCGGCGCGCCGCGGTCGCCGCAGGGTCGCGCTCGCAGGACAGGAGTTCGAGACTTCGACGCGACTCGCTGCACTGCTCGCCCGACGCGAACTGCTCGCCACCCATCTCGCGCCGCTCGATGACGCGGAGCGCGCCGATCTGCTGCAATGGCTCAACCTCGGACTGATTGGATTCCTCTCATGACCCCGAACCTGCGCGTCATCGAAGCCCACTACCCCGCCGATCTCGAGCGGCTGCGCGCGGTGCGCGAGCCGGTGTTCGTGGTCGAGCAACACTGTCCGATCGAAGAAGAGTGGGACGCGCTCGACGCGACTTCGCTGCACGTGCTCGCGCTGAACGAACGCGACGAACCGGTTGCGACCGGCAGGCTCACGCCCGACCACAAGATCGGACGCATGGCCGTGCTCGCCGATTACCGTGGCAGCGGTGTCGGCGCACTGATCATGGAGCGACTGATCGAACTGGCTCGCAAGCGCGGCGATGGCGAACTGTCGCTGTCCTCGCAGACACATGCGATCCCGTTCTACGAGCGCTTCGGCTTCATCGCCGACGGCCCCGAGTATCTCGACGCCAACATCCCCCACCGCACGATGCGTCGTGCGTTGCCGGTTGCATCGCCGACCGGCGTCATCGGCTTCGACCGCGGCCTGAGCGCACGCGCCTGCGTCATCGACCTGCTGCGCACGGCGCGCCACCGCGTCGGCATCTGTTCGATGGCGCTCGATCCGGGCCTGCTCGACCACGACGCCGTGGTCGCGCTGATCAAGCGCGTGGCGATGTCCGGGCGCGGCGCGCGCGTGCAGATCCTGGTCGAGGACATCACGCCGGCGCTGCACAGCGGCCACCGCCTGCTCGACCTCGCGCAACGCCTGTCCAGCCTGATCGAAATCCGCCGCGCCGACCGCCGCAACGACCCCGAGTTCGGCCCCGCCATCGTGCTCAACGACACCGGCGGCTGGCTGCGCCGCCCCGACCCCGCCCGCTTCGACGGCGAAGCCCACCTCGCCGACCGCCCCCGCGCGCAGGAAATGTGGCGCGCCTTCGAGCGCTCCTGGGACCGCGCCCAACCGGAAACCGCGGTGCGGGCGTTGAAGCTCTGATCGCACGTACCGCTCGATCGCCAATTCTCAGCGCACGCGAAAGCCGGTCATCTCGGGGCCGTCGGGGTCGGTGATGCTGCGCTCCCCGACATCCCGCAGCGATCCGCGCCAGGCGCGAATGCGGTCGAGTTGCGTGTAGTTGGCTTCGAACGAGAACACGGTCTCGCCCGCTTCGACCAAGGCGCATCCGAACGTCCACGGATCGATGCCAACGCCGCCGGAGTCTTCTCGCGTGCGCCGGCAGCGCAAGACCGCATTGCTGAGTTCGTCCGCGTACAACAATTCCTGAGTTTGATCGTGGAAGTCGCAGCGCAACTCGCTGGTCGGAACCAAGTCCTGCGTCCACGCCCGCACCTGCGGCTGCGCCAGCTTGAACCGCCGCGCCGGGCGGCTCACGTCCTCCCGATCCACGAACACCCACTCTCCCGCGAGATTCGGCCAGCAGTTCACGTGCGGCAGATAGTCATGCCGCCCAAAACCACCGTAGCCGAAATTGAATCGCTGCAGCAGACTGAATACGGACTGCCCGTTGTGACGAAGGAGCAAGATCACGCGCCCGTCGCCGTAGAACTCTGCGGTGATTTGGCCGACGGGAGCGGACGTGAAATAGGGAACATCGTCTCCAGGCAGCAGCCCAGAAAAACCGATTGGCGGCCCGCCTGCGAGTCGAAAAAGGGAGCCAGTGATGTAGGAAGCATCCCCCGGATCGTGCCCATGTGTTCCGATCAGCATTCCCGACTGCAGCGGCCCCGAAGCCGTGAACCACTCCGCCCGCCCCGCCTCGTCGTAGCTCAGCATGACCAGCGCGACGCGATCACCCTGATGCTCGATTGCGTACGCCTGCGCCGGCCGCCCAGGATCCCAGTACAGGCCATTCTCAGGGGTTGCGGCAAAAGCGTTGGCAACGCATAAGCAACTGGCGAGCAAACCGAGTGCGAGCGAGCACGCACGCAAAGACCAACCAGCAGCGATGAAAACTTGGGTTCCGTTCATTGCATCTCCCTTTCGTTCATCCCGAACGACGCCCAGCTTGCGCGTATTCCCCCAACCGTCAAGCGGTTCGCGTCGGTCGTTGGCCCCCGAACAAGCTGCCGCAGCACGCTAATTCTGCGGACAACCACTAGGCAGCCTCACACTCTGCCCCGGAATCGCCGCCCCGAGCGGGGGCGTGCCGGCTATAATCGCCGCCCATTTGCGCGCTGCCTCAGCAATCGCACGCAAGTTTCGGAATTTCTTCATTTTTTAGCTGCGGGCGCAGCAGAGCTAAGGGCATGAGTCTTCTCGAACAATTCAGGGCCTCGTCGCAACTCGGGACCGGCAACGCCGCCTATGTGGACGAGTTGTATGAACTGTGGCTGGCGGACGCGGCCAGCGTCGATGCGGCCTGGCGTGGCTACTTCGAGTCGCTGCGCGGGCGCGAGGCCGGAGACCGGGCGCACGGACCGGTGATCGCCGGCCTTGCCGCAGCCGCGAAACAGCGCGCACCGCGGGTGGTCGTGGGCGCCAGCAACAACGAGTACGCGGAGAAGCAGGCCGCGGTGTTCAAGCTGGTCACAGCCTACCGCTCGCGCGGCCATCTCGGCGCCGATCTCGATCCGCTGGCGATGACGCCGAAGCCCGACGCCCCCGATCTGGACCTGCCCTTCCACGGGCTGGCCAACGCCGACCTCGACACCGAGTTCAGCACGCATTCGCACGCCGGCGCACCGCGCATGAAGCTGCGCGAAATCCTCTCCCGCCTCCAGGCCACGTATTCGTCGTCGATCGGCGCCGAGTTCATGCACATCAGCGATTCACAGCAGCGACGCTGGTTCTACGACCGACTCGAAGCCGCCGCCGGCCAATTCGGCTTCGACGCCGAGCGCAAGCGACGCGTGCTCGAACGCCTGACCGCGGCCGAAGGCCTGGAGCGCTACCTGCATACCAAGTACGTCGGTCAGAAGCGCTTTTCGCTCGAAGGCGGCGAGTCGCTGATCCCGCTGATCGACGGCGTGATCCAGAAGGGCGGCGCCGACGGCGTCAAGGAAATCGTCATCGGCATGGCCCATCGCGGCCGCATCAACGTGCTGATCAACACGCTTGGCAAGGCCCCGGGCCTGCTGTTCGACGAGTTCGAAGGCAAGCACGAAGTGCACACCGACCCCGCGCACAGTGGCGACGTGAAATACCACATGGGCTACTCCGCCGACGTGCGCACGCCCGGCGGCGCCGTGCACCTGGCGCTCGCGTTCAACCCCTCGCATCTGGAGATCGTCGATCCGGTCGTGGCCGGCTCGGTACGTGCGCGCCAGGCGCGCCGCAACGACGAGGCTGGCGCGCAGGTGCTGCCGATCCTGGTCCATGGCGATTCCGCATTCGCCGGCCAGGGCGTGATCATGGAACTGTTCAACATGTCGCAGGCACGCGGGTTCGCGGTCGGCGGCACGCTGCACATCGTCGTCAACAACCAGGTCGGGTTCACCACGCATCGCGCCGACGACACGCGCTCGACGCTGTATTGCACCGACGTCGCCAAGATGGTCAACGCGCCGATCATCCACGTCAACGGCGACGACCCGGAGGCTTGCCTGTTCGTCGCCGAACTGGCCTGCGACTACCGCCGCGAGTTCAAGCGCGACATCGTCATCGACCTGGTCTGCTACCGCCGCCATGGCCACAACGAGGCCGACGAGCCGGCGGCAACGCAGCCGCTGATGTACCAGAACATCCGTGCGCGCAAGACCACGCGCGAACTCTATGCCGACCGCCTGCTCGCCGATGCGGTGCTCAAGACGGAAGACGCCAAGGCGCTGGTCGATGCCTATCGCGCCAAACTCGATGCCGGCCAGTCGGTCGCCGAGTTGTCGAAACCGGACGACGGCCTGCCGCACATCGAATGGCACCACTTCCACGACGGCAAGCTCGATGATGCCGTCGGCACCGGCGTCGCTGCGGACAAGCTGAAGGCGCTGTCGGATCGAATCAACAAGGCCCCGGCGGCCTGGTCGCTGCATTCACGTGTCGCCAAGGTCTACGACGACCGCCAGAAGATGGCGAAGGGCGAGCTGCGCATGGACTGGGGCTACGCCGAAACGCTGGCCTATGCGACCCTGATCGACGAAGGCTACAAGTTGCGCGTGGTCGGCCAGGACGCCGGGCGCGGCACCTTTTTCCATCGCCATGCCGTGATCCACGACCAGAAGTCCGGCGAAGCGCACTTCCCGCTGCGCGCGCTCGCCGAGAACCCGAAGTCGGTCGCAGTGATCGACTCGTTGCTCAGCGAAGAAGCCGTGCTTGGCTTTGAATACGGCTACGCCACCGCCGATCCGCAGACGCTGGTGATCTGGGAAGGCCAGTTCGGCGACTTCGCCAATGGCGCCCAGGTGGTCATCGACCAGTTCATCTCCTCGGGCGAAGCCAAGTGGGGCCGCCTGTGCGGCTTGGTGCTGTTCCTGCCGCACGGTTACGAAGGCCAGGGCCCCGAGCATTCCTCGGCGCGTCTCGAACGTTTCCTGCAGCTGTGCGCAGCGAACAACATGCAGGTGTGCACGCCGACCACGCCGGCACAGATGTTCCACATGCTGCGCCGACAGATGGTGCGCAACGTGCGCAAGCCGCTGGTGGTGATGACGCCGAAGTCGATGTTGCGCCACAAGCTCTCGACCTCGTCGATGCAAGACCTGTCCACGGGCAGCTTCCAGCGACTGATCCCGGACAGCACGGCGAAGAATCCGTTCCTGGTCACGCGTGTCGTCGTCTGCGGCGGCAAGGTCTACTACGACCTCATCGAAGACGCCGAGAAGCGCGGGCTGAACGATGTCGCGATCGTGCGCGTCGAACAGCTGTATCCGTTCCCGCGCACCGAACTGTCGGCCGAACTGAAGCGCTTCACCTCGGCCAAGGATGTGGTCTGGTGCCAGGAAGAGCCGATGAACCAGGGTGCGTGGTACCAGATCGCCCATCATCTGCGCGCGTCGATCACCGACAAGCACAAGCTCCACTACGCCGGCCGCGTGCGCTCGCCCGCACCCGCCTGCGGCCACTTCTCGACGCATGTCGTCGAGCAGGCAGCGCTGATCGAGCAGGCCCTGGTGGCCAAGCTCAACGGCGACCATACCCACGAATAAGCACGAACACTCCCCGAATCCAACCTGCTGCTGAGGACGCAACCATGTCCATCGAAGTCAAAGTACCGGTCCTGCCCGAGTCGGTGTCCGACGCCGTCATCGCCACCTGGCACAAGAAGCCCGGCGACGCCGTGCGCCGCGACGAGAATCTCGTCGATCTCGAAACCGACAAGGTCGTGCTGGAAGTGCCGGCGCCGACCGACGGCGTGCTCAAGCAGATCCTCAAGAACACCGGTGACACCGTCGGTTCGCAGGAACTGATCGCGATCATCGAGGCGGGCGCGGTCGCCGCTGCCCCAGCCGCAGCCGCTGTTGTGGGAGCGGCCTCCGGCCGCGATACCGGCTCCGTAGGAGCGGCTTCCAGCCGCGATACCGAAAGCCTCTCGCCAGCCGGCCGCCGCGTCGCCGAAGAGAACAAGATCGATCCGGCCAACGTCGCCGGCACCGGCCGCGGTGGCCAGGTGACCAAGGAAGACCTGGTCAACTTCATGCGCAGCGGCGGTGCGACCATCCCCGTAGGAGCGGTTTCCAACCGCGATACGTCCGCACCCGTAGGAGCGGTCTCCAACCGCGATTCCGCTGCCATGGGCCCGCGCAGCGAACAGCGCGTGCCGATGACGCGCATGCGCACGCGCATTGCCGAGCGCATGATGCAGGCGAAGAACTCGATCGCGATGCTGACCTCGTTCAACGAGATCAACCTCAAGGCCGTGTCCGACCTGCGCAAGACGCATCAGGAAGCCTTCGAGAAGACGCACGGCATCAAGCTCGGCTTCATGAGCTTCTTCGTCAAGGCCGCGGCGGAAGCGCTCAAGCGCCATCCGATCGTGAATGCCTCGGTCGACGGCAATGACGTGATCTACCACGGCTACAGCGACATCTCGATCGCGGTCGCGACCGACAAGGGCCTGGTCACGCCGGTGCTGCGCGATGCCGAAACCATGGGCTTCGCCGACATCGAGAAGGCGATCGCCGGCTACGCCAAGAAGGCGCGCGAAGGCGGCCTGGCGCTGGAAGACCTGCAGGGCGGCACCTTCACCATCACCAATGGCGGAACCTTCGGCTCGCTGTTCTCGACGCCAAGCGTGAACCCGCCCCAGTCGGCGATCCTCGGCATGCACGCGATCAAGGAACGCGCCATCGTCGAGAACGGCGCCGTAGTCGCCTCACCGATGATGTACGTCGCGCTCAGCTACGACCATCGCATCATCGACGGCAAGGACGCGGTGCTGTTCCTGGTCGACATCAAGAACCAGCTCGAAAACCCGCACCGCATGCTGCTGGGTCTCTAAGCCTGCTGCGCTCCGATCCGTTCACCCTTCGACAGGCTCAGGGCGAACGGTATTCGGCAAGATTGCAACGACCGTTCGTGGTGAGCCTGTCGAACCATGAACGGTCCACATCGGAAGACTCTCAATGAGCGAACAGTTTGATGTCATCGTCATCGGCGGCGGTCCCGGCGGTTATGTCGCGGCGATCCGTGCGGCGCAACTCGGCCTGAAGACGGCCTGCGTCGACGCCTTCCTCGGCAAGGACGGCAAGCCGGCGCTCGGCGGCACCTGCCTCAACGTCGGCTGCATCCCGTCCAAGGCGATGCTCGATTCGTCCAAGCAGTTCCACAACCTGACGCACGGCTTCAAGGACCACGGCATCAGCGCCGACAACGCCACGATGGATGTCGGCGTGATGGTCGGGCGCAAGGACAAGATCGTGAAGCAGTTCACCGGCGGCATCACGATGCTGTTCAAGGGCAACAAGGTCACGCCGTTCGCCGGCTGGGGCCGTCTGCTGCCGAACCGCCAGGTCGAAGTCACCGCGCATGACGGCAGCAAGCAGGTGCTGTCGGCGACAAACGTGATCCTCGCCTCCGGATCGGTGCCGATCGAACTGCCGTTCGCGAAGTTCGACGGCAATTCCATCGTCGACAACGCCGGTGCACTCGATTTCAACGCAGTGCCCAAGCGCCTCGGCGTGATCGGCGCCGGCGTGATCGGACTCGAACTCGGTTCGGTGTGGAAGCGCCTCGGCGCCGAGGTGACCGTGGTCGAGGCCCTGCCCGACTTCCTCGCTGCCGCCGATGCCGATGTCGCCAAGCTCGCCAAGCGCGAGTTCGACAAGCAGGGTCTCAAGATCCTGCTCGGCGCGAAGTGCTCGAAGTCCGAAATCAAGAACGGCGAAGTGCACCTGACCTGGACCGACAAGGACGGCGAGAAGACCCAGGCCTTCGACAAGCTGCTGGTCGCCGTGGGCCGCCGCGCCTGCACCGAGAAGCTGCTCGCGGAAGGCACCGGCGTGAAACTCGACGATCGCGGTCGCGTGCTCGTCGACGAACACAACTGGACCGGCGTCGAAGGCGTCTGGGGCATCGGCGACTGCGTGCGCGGCCCGATGCTGGCGCACAAGGCCTCCGAAGAAGGCATCGCCGTCGCCGAGATCATCGCCGGCAAGCCCGGTCACGTGAACCTCGACACGGTGCCGTGGGTGATCTACACCGAGCCGGAAGTCAGCTGGGTCGGCAAGACCGAACAGCAGCTCAAGGCCGAAGGCGTGCCGTACAAGACCGGCTCGTTCCCGTTCGCCGCGATCGGCCGTGCCGTTGCCATGAACGAAACGGCGGGCATGGTCAAGGTCATCGCGCATGCCGAAACCGACCGCCTGCTTGGCGTGCACATGGTTGGCGCCTGCGTGTCCGAACTGATCCACGAAGCCGTGGTCGCGATGGAGTTCCGCGGTTCCGCCGAAGATCTCGCGCGCATTTGCCACGCGCATCCGACGCTGTCGGAAGCGGTGCACGAAGCCGCGCTCGCGGTCGACAAGCGCGCGATCCACAAGGCGAATTGATCACGCGGCGCATTCAACCCGCTATCACACCATCGCCGTCCGCTGGTAACGCAGCTTGGCCTCATGCGCACGGATCAGGGCAGTGCAGAGTTCGTCGATGATCACCGGTTTGGCGACAAAATCGTTCATGCCGGCGGCGAGGAATCGTTCGCGGCTGCCGGCAAGCACGTGCGCGGTCACGGCGATGATCTGCGGCGAGTCCTGCTGACCGAAGCGCACGCGCAAGGCACGAGATGCCTCAATGCCATCCATCTCGGGCATTTCCACGTCCATAAGGATCAGATCGTAGTGCTTGTGTTCGATCGCGCTGAGCACTTCACGGCCATGGTTGACGATGTCGCAACCGTAGCCCAGCGCCTCCAGCATCATTTGCAGCAGCATCTGGTTGATCAGGTTGTCCTCGGCCACCAGAATCGACAGCGGGTACCGATCCGCCAGCTTAGCAATCGTCGGTGTGGCGAACTCCTGGTGTTGGCGCCGCAACGCCTCATCGAGGTCGTTCAGCAACGCCAACAGCACGCTGGGCCGGATCGGGCGGGTGATGGTGCCGAGATCGCGCACCCAGTCCGGCAGCTCGCGCCGGATGTTGTCGCGCAAGGAAACGATGCGGGCGATCGCCGGGTGGCGCTGGTGGCGAGTGAGGATCTCGTCGATCAGTTCGGGGTAGTCAGCAAACAGCTGATCATCGAGCAGCAACAGTTCCTGCTCGACCAGGATCGACTCCGGCAGCGGGTCGCTGCCGTTGCAGCTCATCACCGATACCCCGAAACGGCGCAACTGCGTCACCGCGGCGTCGCGCGATGATCGATGCGGTGACGCGACCATGACCTGCAGGTTACGGATTTCCGGCAAGGCGCCGCCGAGATCATCGAACGGCAGACGGATCTCGAAGCGACTTCCCTGTCCGGCCAGGCTCACTGCGGTAATCCGCCCCTGCATCAGTTCGGCCAGACGCCGGCAGATGGCCAGCCCAAGCCCGGTACCGCCGTGGCGCCGGGTCATCGAGCCGTCGCCCTGACGGAACGGCAGGAACACCTGGCCAATCAGATCTTCGCTCATGCCGATGCCGGTGTCGGCGATCTGGAACTCGAGTTCGACGCGGCCGGCGTCGAGCGGCTGCATCTGCACGGTCAGGCGCACCTCTCCGCGATCGGTAAACTTGATCGCATTGACCAGCACGTTGACCAGGATCTGGCGCAGCCGCGTCGGGTCGCCGCGCACGCGGCGGCAGGCCTCGGGCGCGATGTCCAGGAACAGATCGAGCCCCTTGGCCTCGGCCTGCTGCGCGACGATTTCGATTGAGGACTCGATGCAAGCCAGCGTATCGAAGTCGGTGGCGTCGATCGGCATCTCGCCGGCCTCGATACGCGAGAAATCCAGCACGTCGTTGATCAGGCGCAGCAGCAGGTCACCGCTCGAACGAATGGTCTCAAGCAGCTCGCGCTGGCGCGCGTCTAGGTCGGTATCGACCAGCAGCCGTGTCATGCCGAGCACCGCATTCATCGGCGTACGCAACTCGTGGCTGGTCGCCGCCAGAAACGAAGACTTCGCGCGGGAAGCCTGCTCGGCGGTAGCCAGCGCCGCGGCCATGGCTTGTTCCTGGCGATGGCGGGCGCTGACGTCATAGGTGACTCCGACCAGCTTGTCGGGCTGCCCGGCGCGGTCGCGCACCAGCTGACCGAGCGCCGAGAACCAGCGCTTCTCACCGGTCGGCGTGGTGACGCCGTATTCCACTTCGTAGTGGCCCGCGGCGGTGAGCGCGCGCTGCATGGCGGCGTCGAGAGCCGCGGCGTCTTCGGGCGAGAGCAGCTGCTTGAAGGCTTCGTGGTCCTGCGGGCTGAAACCGTAGAAAGCGGCGTCACGCGGTCCACCGCGACGCACGCCCGTCTGCAGGTCGAACTCCCAGATGTTCAAACCGGCGCCTTCGATCGCCAGTTCCTGCAGGCGCCGACTCTCGATCAGGGCATCTTCCACCTGCTTGCGTGCGCTGATGTCCCAGACCAGTCCGGACAGACGCACCACCCGGCCATCGGCACCCCGGGTCGGCGTTCCGCGCGAGAGTAGCCAATGTTCGCTGCCATCCGGCCAGATCACCCGGAACTCGCTCTGGTAAGGCTCGCCTCCGGAAATCGCGCGGTCGATATCGGCGAGGTGCCGTTCCAGGTCCTCCGGGTGCACACGCGTCTTGGCGGTATGGATGGTCACCGGTGACTCGCCGAGCACCGCCAGGTCGTTGCCAATCGAACGCCGCTCTCCGCTTTCCAGGTCCCACTCCCAGGAAACCATGCGCGCCGCTTCGAGCGCCCCGCGCAGCTGCGCTTCCGACTCGCGCAAGGCGATCTCGGCGCGCTTGTGCTCGGTGATGTCCCAGGACAGGCCGACCTGGCGGCGGGGCTGGCCCTGGGCATCGCGCTCCAGGCGTCCGACCGCCTGGATCCAACGCACGTCGCTGTCACGCAATACCCGAAACTCGACATCGAATTCATCCACCGGAATCGCGTCGGCGCCCCACAGCGCACGCACGCGCTCGCGGTCGTCCGGGTGCGTCAACGCCACCAGTTGCTCGCCGCTCTCGATCTCGCAGCCGAACAACTCGACATCGCGCTCACCGCCCGAGCCACGACCCAGCACGAAATCCCATTCCCATGCATTGAAGTGGCCAGCGTCGAGTGCCATCGAGCGACTGATGCTCAAGCGTTCCGATTCGATCTGCGCGAGCTTGCGTGCGGTGATGTCCCAACTCGCCCCGACCAGGCGACCCGGATTGCCGAGGCTGCGGTCGATCACGCGCGCCACCGCGCAGCGCCAGCGCGGCGTCGGGCCGATCGCGACGCGGTACTCGATGGTGCCGTGTTCCTGGCCCTGGATCGCTTGATCAAGCACCGCGGCGAAGCGCTCGCGATCCTCCGGATGCACGAAGCGCTCGCGCATGTCTGCGAGGCTTTCCGGCTGCTGTCCGAATAGTTCGTAGTCGCGGGTGCCGACCACGCGCCGGCCGCTGCCGAGGTCATACTCGAACAGGTTCAGCTCGACCGCGTCCATGACCAATTCCAGATGCCGCATGGTCTCCAGCCGCTCGGCCTCGGCGCGCTTCTGATGGGTGGTGTCGAAGCGGCAGATCACGGCGCCGCCCTCACCACCGAGACGCACAATCGACACCTGGAAATGACGGCGTCCACCGGCGGAGACGTCGACACTGTATTCGCACTCGAAACGCAACCGCTCCCCGCTTAGCACCTGGTCCAGGCCGCTGCACACTTCGGACAAGTGCGCCGCGCCCACGGCTGCGGCACGTGCGCAGAGGTCGCGGTAGTTCCAGCCAACCGCAGCGGGCTCGGCCACGACGCCTTCGTAGAGGCGCCAAGCGCGATTGCCCATGGTCACTCGGCCCTCGGCATCGACCACACAGACCTGCGCCGGCAGCGCATCGATCATCGCCATTTGCGACTCGGACTGCGCTGCGCTGCGTGCCACCCTCAATTCGGTACAGATCAGGTGCCCGACCTTGGCTGCCAGCCAGCGCGGATGCAGCGGTGTGCGCATCAGGTCCCAATGGCCTTCCGGCGCCAACGCCAGCAGATCGTCCACCGCCTTCGCGCTGTCGGCAATGAACAACACTGGTGCGGCCGCGATCTCCGGCTTGCCTCGCAGTTTCGCAACCACCAACTGCCAGCCATCGCCAGCGGCCAAATCGACGATCACGCAACGAACCGGCCACACGGTCAGCGTCGCCATCGCGTCTGCTGCGTCGTAGGCATGCTGCATGCGCACGTCCAGCGTGGCGGCCGCGCCTGTCACCGCCGCGTGGAATGCGGGTTCAAGGCTCAGGATCAGGCAAACAGGACGTGAGCCCTGGCTCATCGCGTCGGGTCCTCGATATGGTTCGGGATTATGCGCTGCCACCGCCGCCAGCCGGATGCAAATGATTGCGGCAGCACGCCCCTCGCGGCCATGTCCATGGACCGCGATAATGACGGTCCGTTCTTTTCCCTGGAGCCACCATGACCATTCCCGATCGATTCCGCGCGTACCGCGTGCACAGCGAAGGCAAGTCGGCGCGCGGCCGCGTCGACCAGATCGCACTCGACGATCTCGGCGCCGGAGAGATCGTGATCCGTACCGCTTGCTCCAGCGTCAACTACAAGGATGCGCTCGCGGGCAGCGGCCAGGGCCGCATCCTGCGCCAGTATCCGCTGGTCGGTGGCATCGATGTCGCCGGACACGTGGTTCGCTCGGAAGACAGCCGCTTCAAGGAAGGCGATGCCGTGCTCGTCACTGGCAGCGGCCTCTCGGAAACCCGCGACGGTGGCTACAGCGAATATGCGCGTATCGAAGCCAAGTGGGCGATCCCGCTGCCCGCCGGCCTGAGCCTGCGCGAGGCGATGATCCTCGGCACCGCCGGCTTCACCGCGGCGCTGGCGCTGTACCGGATGGAAGCCAACGGACAGACGCCGGAGATGGGCCCGATCGTGGTGACCGGAGCCACCGGTGGCGTCGGCATGCTGGCCATCGACCTGCTCAGCACCGCCGGCTACGAGGTCCATGCAATCACCGGCAAGACCGACCAGTTCGACGCCCTGATCGCACTCGGCGCGCGCCAGTGCATCGCGCGCAAGGATTTGTACTGGGGCCAGCGGCCGCTGGAAACCGCTTCCTGGGCCGGCGCCATCGACAACGTCGGCGGCGATCTGCTGTCCGGTCTGTCGCGCGTCATCCACCCCTACGGCAACATCGCCAGCTGCGGTCTGGCTGGCGGCGCCGAACTGCACACCACGGTCATGCCCTTCATCATTCGTGGCGTGAGCATCCTCGGCGTGGCCTCGGCCGGCACCGCGTACACCCTTCGGCGCACCTTGTGGGAGCGCCTCGCCGGGATGTGGAAGCCGAGACACTTGGAAACGATTCTCACGAAGATCGTCACGCTGGATGAATTGGACGGCGTTTTTGCTAGGATGCTGTCCGGCGGCTCGTTCGGACGCACCTTGGTGCAGTTCTGACGGGTCCTGCAACAACCACGATCAACCTACGCAACGAGGGAGCCATGGGTCGCATTCTTATTGTGGACGATTCACCGTCGCAGATCGAAGGCCTGCGCCGCGTTGTGCAGAAGCTGGGTCACGACGTCATCACCGCCGAAGACGGCCAGCAGGGCATCGAAGTCGCGAAGCGCGAATTGCCCGACCTGATCCTGATGGACGTGGTCATGCCCAATCTCAACGGGTTCCAGGCCACCCGCCAGATCAGCAAGGACCCCAAGACCAGTCACATCCCGGTCATCCTGGTCACCACCAAGGACCAGGAAACCGACAAGGTCTGGGGCATGCGCCAGGGAGCCAAGGCCTATGTCACCAAGCCGATCAACGAGGCGCAGCTGGTCCAGACCATCAACGAACTGATTCCGAAGTGATCAATCGAGCGCCGCGCGCGGCTTAAACGCCGCGAACTCTTCGCGCATCGATTCGTACCAACGCCGCTCCGTGTCTTTCGATGCGGGCGGCGTCTGTATTTCCAGCACCACGTACTGATCGCCCGGCGGCTGCCCGGGCAGGCCCTTCTCGCGCAGGCGCATGCGGCGCCCGCTTTGCGAGCCCTCGGGAATGCGCAGGTTGACGCGGCCGGCCAGCGTCGGCACATCGACGTTGGCGCCCAGCGCTGCCTCCCACGGCGCAATCGGCAGGCGCAGGATGACGTTGCGACCGTCGAGTTCGAAGTACCGATGCGGCGCGATCTCGATGTTGATCAACAGGTCGCCGGGGCCGGCCGGACCGGGCTCGCCCTGGCCGCCCAGGCGGATGGTCTGGCCATGGGCGATTCCTGCGGGAATGCGCACCTCGAGCGTCTTGGGTCCTTCACGTCGCGACACGGTGACGCGCTGCGAGCCCCCGGCATGGGCGACTTCGAGTGGCACCGACAACCTCGCCTCGAGATCGCGGCCACGCCGGGTCGGGCCGCGCCGGGCGCGGCCGCCACCACCGAACAGCGACTCGAAGAACTCGCTGAATCCGGCACCCTCGCCTTCGTCGAAACGGAAGTCGTGGCCGCGACCGAAATCCGGCGGCGGCCGAAAGTCGTCGCCGGAGCGGAAGCCGCTGCGCTTGAGCTGGTCGTAGGCTTTGCGCTTTTCGTCGTCCTTGAGCACCTCGTGCGCTTCGTTGATCGCCTTGAAGCGCTCCTCGGCGTCCTTCTCCTTGCTGACATCAGGGTGGTACTTGCGCGCCAGTTTGCGATAGGCCGCCTTGATCTCGTCGCTGCTGGCGCTCTCGCCGACGCCGAGGGTCTCGTAATAGTCGTTGAACTTCATTCTCTGTCCTTGTCGCGAAACCTCGAACGATGCCGCGACTATGCACGAACGAGGTTCGCGACGCGATCAGCCGTTGATGGTGATGCGCCGTGGCGTCGACTCCGGCTTCTTGGGAATCACGATCTCCAGCACACCATGCTTGCCGCTGGCACTGATCTGCTCGGCGTCGGCGGTATCCGGCAGCGCGAAGCGACGATAGAAGCTGCCGTGGGTGCGTTCGACGCGGGTGAACTTGCCATCCTCGGTCTTGCTCTCCGAACTGCGCTCGCCGCGGATGCTGAGCACGCCCTTTTCCATGTGGATTTCGATGTCCTTGGGATCGACGCCGGGGATGTCGGCTGCGATCACGAAGCGCTTGGGCTCCTCCTTGATGTCGACGCGCGGCTGCCACTGGCTGGTGACGACGTTGCTCTGGTCATCGCCATCCGGCGCCAGGAACTTGTCGAAAAACTGCTTCATGTCGTTCTCGAAGCCGCGGAACTGGGGTTGGGTGTTGTAACGAATCAGGCTCATCTTGGTTCTCCGTCGAGGTGCGGCCCACTGCCGCGTCGCCAACGAAATGCGAACAAGCGACGGCGCTTCAAGTCCCTTGAATCGCGGCGATGCGCCCGCAACTCGGAGCGTCTGCGTGCGCGACTGCGCGCCAACCCCGGAGCACTTCATGACCATCGCCTGCGGCAACCGCATCCCCTCGGCCACGCTGCATTACCTGCGCGACGGCGTGCAGGCGATTCGCAGCGAGGACCTGTTCGCCGGCAAGACCGTGCTGCTGTTCGCGGTACCGGGCGCATTCACGCCGACCTGTTCGGACAAGCACCTGCCCGGTTACGTCACCCGGCTGGAAGCGTTCCGCGCGCGCGGCATCGATCTCGTGGCCTGCATGGCGGTCAACGATGCCTTCGTGATGGAAGCCTGGGCGCGCAGCCAGAATGCACCGACGGATATCATGATGCTGGCCGACGGCAATGCGGTGTTCACGAAAGCGCTTGGGCTGGAAATGGACGCCACCGACTTCGGCATGGGCATGCGCTCGAAGCGCTTCGCGCTGATCGCCCGGGACGGCATCGTCGAGCAACTGTTCGTCGATGCGCCGGGCGAGTTCAAGGTTTCGGCGGCGGAGCATGTGCTTGCGAACTTGTGATGGGAGAGCGTCCGATTGAAATCGGACCCACGAGAGCAGAGAGCGTCCGATTGAAATCGGACCCACGAGAGCAGAGAGCGTCCAATTGAAATCGGACCCACGAGAGCGGGGCTCGCCTCCTACTCGGCTTCCAGCAGCGACTTCGCACGCTGTGTGGCCGAGGCCAGACGCGCTGCCGAGGTGAGCAGCATGCGCGCGTTCGGGCGCGAGGCGGAGCCCGGGTTTTCGCTTTCGTCGAAATCCATCGACACGTAGCCAAGCACGTCGCCTTCGGCATTGAACGCGAGACCGGCTGCACCGGTGCCGATGTGCGCCGGCTGCGGTACCAGGACCGCGCCCTGGACCACGCCCCAGGACAGGATCGGGGCATCGCCGTAGCGTTCCTCCAGGCGTTCGATCACGTAGTAGGCCATGCCCGGTTCGGCTGCTTCGCGCCGTTTCAGGTCGATCGGCTTGAGCAGCTTGGCGTCCGGCTCGGTGATGCGCAGCCAGGCAATGCCCTGGTCGGCGTCCGTGGTCAGCGCCTCGGCCTCGAACGGCTTGTCCTGCCCGGCGAAATGCACGCGGAAATCGCGCGATTCGAGCTTGAAGCCCATGCGCTGCTCGGCACTCATGCGGTTCATGCCCGGGAAGCTCGGATCGACCACCAGCTTCGGCACCAGCACCAGACCGGAGGCGTCGACGATGGCGCCGGTGACGCTCGATTCCTGGCGCTGTTCCTGGCCGCCGTAGGACGAGACGATCACGAAACTCACCCGCACCACGCTGTCGGCGTACTGCTTGAGCAGGCTGGCGAAAATCGCCTTGGTTTCCTCGTCGGACTTGCTCGCCTGCGCAATCGTTGCGCCCAGCATTGCCGCCGCCACCAACATCCAGCGCATCGCACGCATCATCGGCCCTGCTCCCATTCCGCATCGAGATACAACAGGCGCGTGCGCGATCCGCGCAGCACCAGGAAAGACAAGGGCGCGCCGGTCTTGCGCGCCTTGCGGTCGGTCAAGCGCTCGAAGCTCTCGACATCGGTCACCGCGGTGCCACTCACCCGGATCACGACATCGCCACTGGCCAGGTGCGCTAGCCCGGCGAGCCCGCCCGAAGCGACGTTTTCGACGATCACGCCCTGGCTGTCTGGAGCGATACCGCGCGCCACCCGATCGTAGAAACCGAGGTTGCGGACACCGAGGTCGAGCCATTCGATGGTGCGCGACTTCAGCGCCGACGCCGGCGCCGGGGCCGCAACTGGTGCAACCGCGAACTGCATGGACTTGCCTTCGCGCCACGCCACCAGTTGCAGAGGTTCATCGAGCAGGGCCTCGCGGATTCGCTGCTGCAGCGGCTCGTCGCCGACATCGCCGGAAACCGGAACGACGTCGCCGGCGAGCGTGGTGATCACGTCGCCTAGTTGCACTCCAGCCTTCGCGGCAGGCGAGTCGGCATAGACGCGAGTCACGCGATAGCCACCGGCACTCGGCCCGGCGATCAGTGCCGCTGTGGTCGCCGTGATCGGCTGACTGTCGATGCCGATCCAGGCCTTCGGCAACTCGCGCAACTTCTTGTCCTCGTCGCGCGCCGCCTTGACGTCGAGCACGCTGATCAGATGCTGGCCGTTGCGCTCGATCGCGACCACGCGCCGAGCGCGGGCACCGCCGTTGTCGAGATCGAGCGCCTGCATGTCGACGCGACTGCCGACCGGCTGGCCGTCGATGGTGTGCACGACGTCGCCGACCTGCCACGGCGGATGCGCAGTGGCTGCACGCTTGCCCGGCAGCACCCCGGTCACCAGCAGTCCGGCATCGCGACTCAGGTAGCGCGAGCGCGCGATGTTCGGCGTCAGCTCGGTAAAGGTGACACCCCAGGCGCGGACCTCGAGATCGTGGCCCAGGTCGGGCGGATACGCGGTCGATGTCATCTGCGCCCTGCGTTCGTCGCCATTGCGCAGCAACAGCAGTTGCAACTTCGAACCGATCCGGCGCTCGGTCAGCGCGCGCAGGAACGGCGGCACCTGTTCCGGCTCGGCCACCGTCACCGCCGCGCCGTCAATGGCGACGATGCGATCACCCGCCTCCAGCCCCGCAAGCGCTGCGGGCGAACCGCGGATCACCGAACTGACCAACACGCCGCGATCGAATCCGGACCGCTTCAGCGAACGCACGCCGAAGCCAAAGAAGCTGCGCGGCACGCCGCCCTGTGTGACCAGATCGGCGACGATCTTCGACGCCACCGGTGCCGGAATCGCAAAGGCCATATCGCCACCCATCGAATTGCCGCGGGTGTTGATGCCGACGATCTCGCCGGCCATGTTCACCAGCGGGCCACCGGAGTTGCCCGGAGAGATCGAGGCGTCATGCTGGATCCAGGCATAGAAGCGCGCCGTCGGCTGGTTCTGGCCGAGCTGCTGTTCGTAGTCGGCCTCATCCTGGAACAGCGACAGCAACAACCGTTCGGGATTGTTGACCACGCCCTGCGACACCGAATGCGCCATGCCCCAGGGCGCGCCCATGGCCATCACCACGTCGCCGGCCTGCAGCTTGTTCTCGCTGGCGAAATGCGCGAACGGAAAGCCGCCGGTGGGTACGTCACGGATCTTCAGTACCGCGATGTCCGACAGCGCATCCTCGCCGACCAGGATCGCGCTGAGTTCGCGCTTGTCGGCGAGCACGACGCGAAAGCGCTTGCCGTTTTCGGTCACATGCGCGTTGGTCGCGACATGACCTTCGGCCGAGATGATGGTGCCGCTGCCGCTCGACACGCGCAGTTCGGCCCGTCCCTGCACCGCGTCCTCGCGCACCGCGAAGATGCTGACGACGTAGGGCAGCACCGCATCGCGTGCGGTCTGCATGCGCGCCTGGGTGGACGCAGCGACATCCGCCGCCAGGCCGGAGTCGGCCCGGGGGGCAATGCTTGCGAAGCCGAGTGACAAGGCCAGCAAGAGCCGTCGCAGGCGCATCATGGCGCGAGCTCCGGAGCCGACGGACCTTCGCCTTCCAGCACATCTTCGGCGGCGGCTTCATCGCCCAGCGATTCGACCTTGGCCAGTCCGACCAGCGCCTCGTCGGCCGGCAGACGGATCAGGGTCACGCCCTGGGTGTTGCGCCCGACCTGGGCGACTTCGCCGACGCGGGTGCGCACCAGCGTGCCCTGGTTGCTGATCAGCATGATCTCGTAGGCCTCGGTGACCTGCACCGCACCGACCAGGGCGCCATTGCGGTCCGAAGTCTGGATCGCGATCACGCCCTGGGTGCCACGGCCCTTGCGCGGATAGTCGTCGAGCGGCGTGCGCTTGCCAAAGCCGCGTTCGGTCGCGGTCAAGATATCGCCGACATCAGCGACGATCATCGACACCACTTTCTCGCCTTCGGCCAGCGTCATGCCGCGCACGCCGCGGGCACTGCGGCCGACCGCGCGCACTTCAGCCTCGGCGAAACGCACGGCCTTGCCGTTGGAGGCGAACAGCATCACGTCGCGCGAACCGTCGGTGATCGCGACATCGACCAGTCGATCGCCCTCGTCGAGTTCTACGGCACGGATGCCGATCGAGCGCGGACGCGAGAAATCGCTGAGCGGGGTCTTCTTGACGACACCGGCCTGGGTCGCGAAGAACACGAAACGGTCGTCGCTGTATTCACGCACCGGCAGCATCGCGTTGACCTTCTCGCCTTCGTCGAGCTTGGGCAGCAGGTTCACGATCGGGCGACCACGCGAATTCGGGCCGGCCATCGGGAATTGGAAAGTACGCAGCCAGAACACGCGCCCGCCGGACGTGAAGCAGAGGATGGTGTCGTGGCTGTGTGCCACCAGGATGTTCTCGATGAAGTCGAGTTCCTTGATCGCGGTCGCCGAACGCCCGCGCCCACCGCGGCGCTGGGCGCGATAGTCGGTGACCGGCTGCGCCTTGGCGTAGCCCGAGTGCGACAAGGTGACGACCAGGTCCTGCTTGTCGATCAGATCCTCGTTCTTCAAGTCTTCCTGATTGAACTGGATGACGGTGCGACGCTGATCGCCATAGGCTTCCTTCATCTCGATCAGCTCGTCGCGGATCAGCGTCAGCAGCAGGACCGGATCGGTCAGGATCGCGATCAGGCCGCGAATGGCGTCGAGCAGTTCCTTGTATTCATCGGTCAACTTCTCCTGCTCGAGCCCGGTCAGCTTCTGCAGGCGCATGTCGAGGATTTCCTTGACCTGCACTTCCGAGAGTTGGTAGCCGTCCTCGAACATGCCCTCGTTCGGCGCCAGATCTTCCGGACGCGACAGCTCCGCTCCGGCCTCACCGAGCAGCGCGCGCACCAGGCCCGGCTGCCAGCGCTTCGCCAGCAGCCGCTCGCGGGCTTCGGCCGGATTCGGCGAGGTCTTGATCAGCTCGATCATCTCGTCGATGTTGGCGAGCGCGACGGTCAGGCCTTCGAGCACGTGGGCACGGGCGCGCGCCTTGCGCAGTTCGAAGATGGTGCGGCGGGTCACCACTTCGCGACGATGGCGCACGAACGCCGCAAGGATCTCCTTGAGGTTCAGCACCTTGGGCTGGCCGTCGAGCAGGGCCACCATGTTGATGCCGAACACGGTCTCCATCTGCGTCTGCTGGAACAGGTTGTTCAGCAGCACATCGGCCTGCTCGCCACGCTTGACCTGGATGAAGATGCGCATGCCGTCCTTGTCGGACTCGTCGCGCAGACCATCGGGGGCGATGCCCTCGATCTTCTTCTCCTTGTGCAGCTCGGCGATCTTCTCGATCAGCCGCGCCTTGTTCACCATGTACGGCAGTTCGGTGACGATGATCGCGTCGCGGCCGTCGCTGTCGGTCTCGATGTCGGCTTTGGCACGCACCAGGATGCGACCGCGGCCGGTGCGATAGGCCTCGATGATGCCGGAGCTGCCGTTGATGATGCCGGCGGTCGGGAAGTCCGGACCGGGCACGTGCTGCATCAAGGCATCGATCGTGATCTCGGGGTCGTCGATCACCGCGATGGTCGCGTCAATCACCTCGCCGAGGTTGTGCGGCGGGATATTGGTGGCCATGCCGACCGCGATGCCGGCCGAGCCGTTGATCAGCAGGTTCGGCACCCGCGTCGGCAGCACCGTCGGCTCGAGTTCCTTCTCGTCGTAGTTCGGCGTGAAGTCGACGGTTTCCTTGTCGATGTCGGCGAGCAGGTCATGGGTGAGCTTGGCCATGCGCGCTTCGGTGTAGCGCATCGCCGCCGGCGAATCGCCGTCGACCGAACCGAAGTTGCCCTGGCCGTCGACCAGCATGTAGCGCAGCGAGAACGGTTGCGCCATGCGCACCAGGGTGTCGTAGACCGACGCGTCGCCGTGCGGGTGGTACTTACCGATCACGTCACCGACGATACGCGCCGATTTGTAGTACGGCTTGTTGCTGTGCGCACCGAGTTCGTTCATCGCGAACAGCACCCGGCGGTGCACCGGTTTCAGGCCATCGCGAACATCCGGAAGTGCGCGTCCGACGATCACGCTCATGGCGTAATCGAGGTAACTCTGGCGCATCTCGTCTTCGATGTTGACGCGGATAATTTCCTTGGCGAACTCGGACATCAGGAATCCCATCAGAATCAAGCGATTGCACGCCCGCCGCGGGAGCTGAAAAGGGCGGGGGCGAAGCCGCGGATTCTAGCAGGGAACGGGCTGCGGACGCCCGTGCTCAAACCGCACCGCAGGCAACGATTTGGGCGATACTATTCGCCGAGTCCGAAGCAACCCGCAGCCATGCACAGCGTCAAGCAGATCGTTCACGACATTGCCGAGCAATTGCCCGACGAAGCGACGTTCGACGACGCGATGTACGCGCTGTACGTGCGCCAGAAACTGCAAGCCTCGATCGAAACGGCAGCACGTGGCGAATTGATCTCGCAGGCTGATATCGAGCGCGAGTTTCTTGGCGATGCGGGTTGATTGGTCGCGCCCTGCCCGGGACGACCTTGTGGAGATCCGGGGCTTCATCAGCCGCGATTCGCAGCACTATGCAGAACAGTTCACGCGGCGCATCGTGCTCGCCACGCGGCGTCTCCGCGATTTTCCCGACAGCGGCCGCATGATCCCCGAAGTTGGCGAACACGACCTGCGCGAAATCATCGTCCAAAGTTATCGCGTGATGTACCGCCGCGAGTCGAATCGCGTGCTGATCCTTGCCATCATGCATGGCGCACGCCAATTCACGAGCGAGCTGCTGAATCCCTGAACACCGCCGCCATCTTCGCGGCATCGGGCTTTTCGATCACGCCGCGCTCGGTGACGATGGCGTCGATCAGCGTCGTCGGCGCGACATCGAACACCGGATTCCACGCGTCCACGCCTTCGGCCGCGACGCGATGCCCGGCGTGTTCCAGCAGTTCTTTCGGTTCGCGCAGTTCGATGTGGATGTCGTGGCCATTCGGCATCGCCATGTCCACGGTGGAACTCGGTGCGACGACCATGAACTTCGCGCCGAAGTGGCGTGCCGCGACCGCCAACTGCAGGGTGCCGATCTTGTTCGCGGTGTCGCCGTTCGCGGCGATGCGGTCGGCGCCGACCACGATCCACTGCACGGCGCCGGTCGACATCAGGTGCGCGGCCGCCGAGTCGGCGATGAGTTTCGCCGGAATGCCATCGGTCAACAGTTCCCACGCGGTCAGGCGTGTGCCCTGCAGCCACGGCCGGGTCTCGGTGTTGAACACGCGCGCCAACCGGCCCTGCGCGTAGGCAGCGCGGATCACGCCGAGCGCGGTGCCGAAACCGGCAGTCGCGAGCGACCCGGTATTGCAGTGGGTGAGCACGCCGGCGTCTGGCGTAATCAGGGCCGCACCGAGTTCGCCCATGCGCCGGTTCGCGGCCAGATCTTCGCGCTCGATCGCGATCGCCTCATGCTCCATGCGTTCGGCGGAGGCGGCGTCTCCGAGCACCCGCGCCATGCGGTCCAGTGCCCAGAACAGGTTCACCGCAGTCGGGCGCGATGCGCGCAGGACGGCGAACGCATCGCGCAACGATTCGGCGTGCACCAGCCCGCTTCCCGCAACGGAGAGCGCTCGCGCCGCCAGCGCGATGCCATACGCCGCGGCGATGCCGATGGCCGGCGCACCGCGCACGGTCAGGTTGCGGATCGCCACAGCGACCTCTTCGGCATTGTGGCAATCGACGTACGCGGTGCGCAACGGCAACACTCGCTGGTCGAGCAGACGCAGCGCACTGCCCTGCCACTGCACGGCACGGATGCGGTCGTAGCGGTCGTAGTCGATCATCGGCGCGGGCTCGGCAATGGGCCGCAAAGCGTAGCGACCGCCCCGGTTTCGCGCACCCCTGTCGCCGCGCGTGACAATCGTCATAATCGGGCGATGCGCCAATCCAGCCTGTCCCTGTGGGATGCCGTCACCCATGCCGACCGCGATGCCGCCATCGCGCGCGTCGAACGCCTGCGCCAGGCCCATCCGAAAGCGGGGCGCGACGCCCTGCACAAGATGCTGGTGCGCTCAAAGTGCCTGCAGGCGGGCGCGGTGGGGGCGCTGTCGGCGCTCACCGGCGCAATTCCCGGCATCGGCCGGATCGCCTCGTTCGCACTCGGACCGCTCGCCGACGCCGCTCTGGTCAGCGTGCTGCAGGCCGAACTGGTGCTCGAGACCTTCACGCTGTACGAGTTCGAACTGCCCGCGGGTGCCGAGAAGATGGCCGTGCTTGGCATCGCCGCGACCAATATCGGCGCCGACGAAATCGCCAAGCGCACCGGCCAGGTGATCGCGGAAACGCTGGGCAAGGGCCTGGCTGCACGCCTGCTGATCAAGGCCTGGCCGCTGGCCAAGATCGGGACCGCGGCAGCGACCAACATCGCGGTCACCTACGCCATCGGCAGTCGCGCGCAGAAACTGTGCAAGATGCGCGAGACCAGCCTGAAGCAGTGGCCGCAGCTGATGCGTTCGGCGGTGATGATTCCGCCCACGCAGCTCACCGACTGGGCCACGCGATCTGCACGCACGGCACTGGACCAGAACTTCGACATGCTGCGCAGCTGGCGCGAGCGCATGACCCAACTGGCCCCGACCGCCGAGCTGCCGCTGCTGCCGCAAATGGCCACCGCATCGTCCCGGAAGGCGCGGGCTGCGCCCCCGGTGGCGGCCACGCGCAAGGCCGCAGCACGCCGCGGTACGCCCAAGTCGGCAACGAACCCGGTCGTTGCCAAGAAAGCTCCTGCGAAACAGCGGAAGCCGCGCTGATCAGTTCACCAGGAACTCTGCGCGGCAACCTTGTTCGACCCAGATCGATTGGTCGTCGAAACCCCAGCTCACCTGGAAGCGGCAACGCTCGCGGCTGCGCTCGTAGATCAGATCGACATCCCGGACATCCTCGATTGGACACACGACACGGCTCTTGCCGCGCGCCTCGCATACCACGCGCACGCTGCTGCCGGCGGCCTGCTGCCCATCGCGATAGAAGCGACCGTAGCCGCGCTGCGAACTCCAGCCGCGTCCGGAGCTGTACGCGCGCGGCACGTCGAAGTCGGCGCGACAGCCTTTGCGCACCCAGATCCCGGTCGCATCGAACCCCCAGCTCTGGCCCTCAATGCACGCGGCTTTGCTCAGAGTGCGCCGCAGCTCGACGCCGCCACTGGTATCCGCCGTGCAGTAGTTGTCGCGCTCACGTCTCGACTCGCAGCGGATGACATAGCCGTCTTCTACCGCTTGCACCGAACCCGCACCCAAGCCCGCCAGCAAGCCCCAGGCCCACGCCAGAACGCAGATGATCCGCCGCATGCTCCATCCTTCCCGACCAAGTGGCCGCAAGTCTAGTCTTCCGCCATGCAATCTGCGCGAATCTGCCCTTCCGCCCGGTGCCGCCCGCCGGCCAGCCGCGACGGTTCCAGGCTCAGAAAACCAATCACGCTTCGTAGTTGCCTTGCGCGCTCGCGCGCAGCCCGGACCGATGGCGCATCGACCGCCCTGCGAACGAGTCGTCTTGGGGAAGACACGATGAATCCGCGCTCACGAAACCTCCGCTGGGGCATCGCGCTCCTTGCAACACTGGCCGGACCCGCTTCCGCGGAGCTCCAGATTTCAACGATCGATGCCGCCAGCCAGCCGGTGGAAATCAAGGGCGAAGCGCCGGCACGCGCCTCCTCGCCGGTGACACTGCCCGCCGGCCTGAAGCATGCGCCTTACGCGGTGCTCGGTCAGGGTTATGCCGCCGAGATCGAGCCGAACGGCACCTCCGGCACAGCTACTCCGATCACCGGCGCCAACACGGTCGTGCGCGCCAACGTCTTCCCGAACGCCGACGAGGATTTCTACTCGTTTACCGCCGCCGCGGGCGACAAGCGCTATGCGGCGGTGATGACATCGGCCAACGTCAGTAGCAGCTCGGATTCGCAGCTCTACCTGTATCAGTCCGACGGCACAACACAGATCGAGTTCGACGATGACGACGGTTCTTTCAGCGGGCTCGGCTCGAGCATCGCCGGAGCCACGCTGACCGCTGGGGGCACCTACTACCTGCGCGTGAAACACTTCAGCGCGACCAACCAGCTGCGGCCGTACGAACTGCATTTCCGACTGCAGAGCGGCGCACCCGCCACGGAAGTTGAAGCCAATGACTCCACGGCCACGGCCACCCCGCTCCCAGCAAGCGGCTGGACCAGCGGCACCCGCGGCACGCCCACCGACGTCGATTTCTTCAGCTTTACCGCCAATGCCGGCGACACCGTATTCCTGAGCCTGGACCTCGATCCCGAACGCGACAACGTGCAGTGGAACGGCCGCTTGGGGCTCGCCCTGTTTGGCGATGCTGCCGATCAGATTCTGGTCATCAACGACGCCAGCACGGGATCGGTCGCCAATCCGCTGTCGGAAGCGATGATGATGACGGTGAAAGATGCCGGCACCTATTACGCCTATGTCGACTCGTCCGGCGCCACCGGTGACGCGACGCACACCTACCAACTCAGCGCTTCCATTCATGCCGATACCGACGAAGGCGTGAACTGCACCACTTACACCAGCACCAATGTGCCGCAGACCATCGGCCCCGGCGCCGGCCTGGTCTCGTCCACGATCACGGTGCCGGGCAACCCGCGCATTGCCGACATCGACGTCAGCATCACGCTCAATCACACGGTCATGAACCAGATCGATGCACACTTGCGCTCGCCGGCCGGCAACGACAACGGCATCTTCACCGACATCGGCGCGGGAGCTGCTGGCGGTCAGGCGCAGATGGATATTTCCTTCGACGATGAAGCGGCCGTCCCGCCCGTCGGTTACACGGTAATGAAGGGGATGCGACTGAAGCCGGAAACTGCTTATCGCATGTCCTGGTTCGATGGCGAAGATGCCGGCGGCACCTGGACCCTCGACCTTCGCGATGACATTGCCGACGCCAACGGTGGCACCCTGACCGCCTGGAGCCTGCGCATCTGCGAAGCAGCCACCTCTCCGACCTGTGCCCCCGGGTTCACACCACAGACCGTCCTGACGACCGACTTCGAGGGCGGCGCTGCGGGCTTCACCCATTCCGGCACTGCCGACGAGTGGGAACTCGGGCTTCCCGCGACATTGGCCACGACCACGGCCAACCCGATCGCCGGCTTCACCACCTGCAACAGCGGCGTGAGTTGCTGGAAGACCGATCTCGACAACACCTACGACGCCAGCAGCAACCAGGACCTGCTCTCGTCGGCCGTCAATCTGGCCGGCCTGTCCGCGCCCGTGGTAGTCAGCTGGGCGCAGAAGTACCAGATGGAGAATGCATCGTTCGACCATCTGTTCGTCGACTTTCAGCAAGTTGGCGGCGCAACGCCGGTGCGCTTGTTCGAATGGATGGACGCGACGATGGTCGATGCGCCCGGCAACCCGGCCGTCAACGTCGGTGCCAGTTCCGGCTGGAGCCTGCGTAGCGCGCGGGCAGACTCGCTCGCTGGCCTCAATACCGAAATGCGCTTCCATGTGGATTCGGAAACTTCGATCAATTTCGGCGGCCTGGCCATCGACGACGTCACCGTCACCGCCTGCCGGGCGCTGTCGGCCGACCTGTCGATCACCAAGACCGACGGCACCGCGACCGAGATTCCGGGGACCACCGTCACCTACACGATCGTCGCCAGCAACATCGGCGGCGACCCGGTGACTGGCGCAACGGTGACCGACACCTTCCCGGCGACGCTCTCCGCCTGCACCTGGACTTGTGTCGGCGCCGGCACCGGTGCCTGCACTGCGGCAGGCAGCGGCAACATCAACGACAGCGCCGTGAATCTCGCGGTCGGCGACAGCGTGACCTACACCGCGACCTGCACCATCGCATCCTCTGCCAGCGGAAACCTGATCAATACGGCGACGGTCGCGAGCGCGATCACCGATCCGAACGCGGCCAACAACAGCGCGACCGACACCGACATACTGACGCCGCAGGCGGACTTGTCCATCTCCAAGACCGACGGCCTCGCGTCGGTGACTGCGGGTGGCAACCTCACCTACACCATCGTCGCTAGCAATCTCGGTCCAAGCGACGCACCGGGCACACTGGTCAGCGACACCTTCCCGGCCGCGCTGACCTGCACCTGGACCTGCGTGGTATCGGTGGGTGGAACCTGCGGCGCGGGAGGACCCGGCAACATCGCCGACGTGGCCAGCATTCCGGCCGCTGGTACTGCCACCTACACCGCGACCTGCGCGGTCGCGGCCGGCGCCGGTGGCAGCACCCTCAGCAATACCGCAACGGTGGCCGCGGGTGCAGGCGTGAGCGACGCCAACCCCGGCAACAACAGCGCCACCGACACCACCAACGTGCTGACCGCAGCCAATGTCACCGGCAGCAAGACCGTGACCGGCGTATTCTTCGGTGGCGGGGCCGTGGTCTACACCATCGTGCTGACCAACGCCGGCGGAACCGCGCAGGCGGACAATGCAGGCGATGAGTTCACCGACGTGGTCTCGCCGATGCTTGCCGGCCTGCTCGCGAGCGCCAGTTCGGGCACCACCAATGTGGCCGGAAACACCGTCACGTGGAACGGCGCCATTCCCGCCGGCGGATCGGTGACGATCACGATCAACGCCACCCTGCTGGTAACCGCCTCGGGCACCATCTCCAATCAGGGCACGATTGCATTCGATGCCGACGGCAATGGCAGCAATGAAGCGACGGCCTTGACCGACGACCCGGCCACCGGCGTTGCCGGTGACCCGACCAACTTCGGCGTGGCCGTGCCGCCCATCCCGGTGCCCGCACTGAATTGGGTCGGGCTCGCGCTGCTGGCGTTGTTGCTCGGCGGCTTCGCGATGCGCCGACGCAACGCCTGATCGAGCGCCGATCAAACAACGAAACGGCCCGGGCAATCGGGCCGTTTCTGTTTGGGTCCTGGCGAACCGCCGGCTGCTAGGTCTTCGAGCAGTCGCGAATCCGGGGTCAGTCGATCGCCTTCGCCTTTACCGCTGCATCGATCTGCAGCAAGGTCTCCAGCAGCGCCTCCATGCGCTCGAGCGGCCACGCGTTCGGCCCGTCGGAGAGCGCCCGGTCCGGGTCCGGATGGGTTTCCATGAATAGGCCGGAGATGCCGACTGCAACCGCGGCCCGCGACAGCGCCGGCACGAACTCGCGTTGGCCGCCGCTGGTCGTGCCCTGCCCGCCTGGCAGCTGCACCGAGTGGGTGGCGTCGAACACCACCGGGCAACGCGTCTCGCGCATCACCACCAGCGAGCGCATATCGGAGACGAGGTTGTTGTAACCGAAGCTGGCGCCACGCTCGCAGACCATCAGCTGCTCGTTGCCGACCGCGCGCGCCTTGTCGACGACGTGCTTCATGTCCCAGGGTGCGAGGAACTGACCCTTCTTGATGTTGACCGGCTTCATCGTGCGTGCGACTGCCTGGATGAAATCGGTCTGCCGGCACAGGAAGGCCGGCGTCTGCAACACATCGACGACCGCCGCGACTTCATCGAAGGGTGTGTACTCGTGCACGTCGCTGAGCAGCGGCACGCCGATCTGCCGTTTCACCTCCGACAGGATGCGCAAGCCCTCGGCCATGCCGGGACCACGAAAACTCTTGCCGGAAGAACGATTGGCCTTGTCGAAACTGGACTTGAAGACGAAGGGGATACCGAGTCGCGAGGTGATTTCCTTGAGTGTGCCGGCGGCATCGACCTGCAACTGCTCGCTCTCGACCACGCACGGGCCGGCGATCAGAAAAAAGGGGCGATCCAGCCCGATCTCGAAATCGAGCAACTTCATGCCGCGACCTCGTGCGGCTGCCGGTTGCGCTGGTACGCGAGCGCGGCGGTGATGAAGCCGATGAACAACGGATGCCCCTTGAGCGGCGTCGACAGGAATTCCGGGTGCGCCTGGCAGGCCAGGAACCACGGATGGTCGCGGTACTCGATCATCTCGACCAGACTGTCGTCCATCGACTTGCCGGAGAACACCATGCCCAACTCGGCAAAGCGTTCGAGATAACGGTTGTTGAACTCGTAGCGATGACGATGGCGCTCGCTGACCACTTCCTTGCCGTACAGCTGAAAAGCCAGCGTGCCGAGCTGGACGCGGCAATCCTGCGCACCGAGGCGCATGGTTCCGCCGAGATCCGAGGATTCGCTGCGCTGCTCGACGGCGCCGCTGCTGCTGCGCCACTCGGTGATCAAGCCAATTACCGGGTTCAGCGTCGAGCGGTCGTTCTCGGTGCTGTTGGCGTCGGCCAACCCCGCAACATTGCGCGCGAAATCGACCACGGCGGCATGCAGTCCATAGCAAATTCCGAAGTAGGGAATCTGCTGGGTGCGAGCATGCCGCGCAGCGGCGATCTTGCCCTCGAAGCCGCGCTTGCCGAAGCCGCCGGGCACCAGGATCGCGTCCACGCCGGCGAGCAGGCCGGTGCCTTCGGACTCGACCCGCTCACACTCGATCCAGCGCAAATCGACATCTACCGACTGCTTGAGCCCGCCATGTTTCAGCGCTTCGCCGAGCGACTTGTAGGCGTCCTTGTGCTCAACGTACTTGCCGACGATGGCGACGGTCACCCTCGCCTTCGGGTGCGCTTCGCGGTCGCAGACCTCGTGCCAGGCCGCGAGATTGGCCACCGGCGCGGCCGCGAGCCGAAGCTGATCGACGGCGAGTTGGTCGAGGCCCTGCTGCTGCAGCCACTCGGGGATCTGGTAGATCGAGGGCAGGTCCACGGCCGAGATCACCGCCTTCTCCGGCACATTGGTGAACAGCGCGATCTTGCGCCGCTCGGCATCCGGCAACGGCTGTTCGCTGCGACAGAGCAGCACGTCGGCCTGGATGCCGATGTTGCGCAATTCCTTGACCGAATGCTGGGTCGGCTTGGTCTTGATCTCGCCGGCGGCCTTGATGTAGGGCACCAGGGTCAGGTGCATGAACATGGCGCGGTCGGCGCCGCGTTCGATGCGCAACTGGCGGATCGCTTCCAGGAACGGCAGCGACTCGATGTCGCCGACGGTGCCGCCGACTTCGACCAGTGCGACGTCATAGCCGGAGGTGGCCTCCTCGACCGCGCGCTTGATCTCGTCGGTGATGTGCGGAATGACCTGCACCGTCGCTCCGAGATAATCGCCGCGGCGTTCCTTGCGGATCACGTTTTCGTAGATCTTGCCGGTGGTGATGGCATTGCGCCGCGTCAGCCGGGTGTTGACGAAGCGCTCGTAGTGGCCGAGGTCGAGGTCGGTCTCGGCACCATCGTCCAGCACGTAGACCTCGCCGTGCTGGTAGGGGCTCATCGTGCCCGGATCGACGTTGATGTAAGGATCGAGCTTCATCATCGTGACCCGGAGGCCGCGCGCCTCGAGGATGGCGCCAAGCGAAGCAGCCGCAATGCCCTTGCCCAACGAGGACACCACGCCACCGGTAACGAAAATCAGGGGAGTCATGAAACACCGGGATCGCGTGAAAGCAGCATTCTACCGGATGCCCCGGTTCACCGCCCCTGAATCATCGTCGCGGGCCATCAGCGCGGCATGTGTCGCATCCGCCTTGACCGGGACCTGCGACACGCCCACCATGCCGCCCCCGCAGTTCTCCCAGGCCACCGCATGAGTCGTTACAACGCCGCCGATATCGAAGTGCTGTCCGGGCTGGAGCCGGTGAAGCGCCGCCCCGGCATGTACACGGACACGACGCGGCCGAACCATCTGGTGCAGGAAGTGGTGGACAACTCGGTCGACGAGGCACTGGCCGGTCACGCCGACACCATCGACGTATGCGTGTTCGCCGATGGCTCGGTCGAGGTCAGCGACAACGGCCGCGGCATGCCGGTCGATATCCACCCCGAGGAAGGCATCCCCGGTGTCGAACTGATCCTCACCCGACTGCATGCCGGCGGCAAGTTCTCGAACAAGAACTACCAGTTTTCAGGCGGTCTGCACGGCGTCGGCGTGTCGGTGGTGAACGCGCTGTCGCAGAAGGTGGAAGTCGTCATTCGCCGCGACGGCTGCGTCCACCAGATGGATTTCCGCAATGGCGACCGCGCCACCGACCTCGCGGTGGTCGGCTCGGTGCCGAAGAAGCAGACCGGCACGCGCGTGCGTTTCTGGCCGAACCCGAAGTACTTCGACTCGCCGAAGATCTCGCTGTCGCGCCTGAAGCACGTGCTGCGCGCCAAGGCCGTGCTCTGCCCCGGCCTGACCATGAAGCTGTTCGACGAGGCAAGTGGCGAGCGCAGCGAGTGGCGCTACGAGGACGGACTGCGCGACTACCTGCGCTCGATGCTCAAGGATCAGGAACTGCTGCCTCCGGAGATCTTCATTGCGGCGCTGAAGAAGGAGGTCGATGCGGTCGATTCGCCGTGTGCTGGACGCCGGACGGCGAATTGGTACAGGAGAGCTATGTCAACCTCATCCCGACCGCGCAGCACGGCACTCACGCCAACGGCCTGCGCTCGGGACTCACCGAATCCCTGCGCGAGTTCTGCGACTTCCGCAACCTGCTGCCGCGCGGCGTCAAGATCGCGCCGGAAGACGTCTGGGATCGTCTCAGCTTCGTGCTCAGCTACAAGACCGCCGATCCGCAGTTCTCCGGACAAACCAAGGAACGACTGTCCTCGCGCAATGCCGCCGCCTTCGTCGAAGGCGCGACCCACGACGCGTTCTCGCTGTGGCTGAACCAGCACGTCGATCTGGGCGAGCGCATTGCCATGCTCGCGATCGAGCGCGCACAGGCGCGACTGAAAGCCGACAAGATCGTCGTACGCAAGAAGGTCACGCAGGGCCCGGCCTTGCCCGGCAAGCTCGCCGACTGCATCAGTCAGGACCTCTCGCGTACCGAACTGTTCATCGTCGAAGGCGACTCCGCCGGCGGCTCGGCCAAGCAGGCGCGCGACAAGGACTTCCAGGCGATCCTGCCGCTGCGCGGCAAGATCCTGAACACTTGGGAGGTGGAGTCGAGCGGCGTACTGGCCTCGACCGAAGTGCACGACCTCGCCGTCGCCATTGGCTGCGACCCCGGCCACGACAAGATCGACGGCCTGCGCTACGGCAAGGTCATCATCCTTGCCGATGCTGACTCCGACGGTCTGCACATCGCCACCCTGCTGAGCGCCCTGTTTCTGCGCCACTTCCCGACCCTGGTGCGTGCCGGCCACGTGTTCGTGGCAATGCCGCCGCTGTTTCGCATCGACATCGGCAAGCAGGTGTTCTACGCGCTCGACGAAGACGAGAAACGGCAGATGCTGGAACGCATCGAGCGCGAGAAGATCCGCGGCACCGTCTCGGTCACGCGCTTCAAGGGATTGGGCGAGATGAACCCGCCGCAACTGCGCGAATCCACCATCCATCCGGACACCCGCCGCCTGATCCAGCTCACCGTCGCCGAAGATGACGGCACCCGCAAGCTGATGGACATGCTGCTCTCGAAGAAGCGCGCCAACGACCGCAAGGACTGGCTCGAAACCAAAGGCGATCTGGCGTCGATCGAAGTGTGATCGTTACAATGAGTGAAGCGCCGCGGGGGCGGCACCACTCACGATCACGAAAGGAATCCCTGATGACCCGACACCTCCCGCGCTGCGTCGCGCCCCTCGCGCTCGCGCTCTGCCTCGCACCGCTCGCCCACGCCGAACGCCTGCCAGCGAAGTTGTTTGCGCAGAACCCTGGGTTCAGCGCAGTCGCGCTTTCACCCGATGGCCAGCACTTGGCGTTGACCACGCCGATCGAGAACCGTACCGACGTGCTAATCGTTGACCTGCAAGGCAAGGCAGAGCCGATGCGGATTGGCTACCGCGCCAACGAGCACGTCGTTGCGCCCTACTGGGCCGACGATGAACGTCTGGTGCTGTCCAAGGCGGAAAAAGCCGGTTCGCGCGCAGCACCCCGCGGCACCGGGGAGATCTACTCGGTAGACGCATCTGGCAAGAACCAGGAACTCCTGTTCGGCTACATCCCCGACGAGGGCAACATCCGCGGCCGGCGCAAGGACACCGGCTTCGCCAGCCTGCTCGACCGCATTCCCGGGAGCAAGGGCGGATTGTTGTTTGCCTTTTTCGACCCATCCAATGCCGACCGGCACTCGGCGATCTACAAGGTCGACGCGCACAGCGGCAAGCGCGAGCAGATCGAGCAGATCCCGATGCGCGCCGGCGTGGTCGCGGTGGACCGCAACCAGAGGCCACGGTTCGCCCTCAGCCGCAACGACGACGCCAAGCCCGAGATGATCTACCGGCCGACCGCGGACGCCGACTGGCGCCCCGTGCCCAAGGCGCTCGCCGGCAACGTCATGACCGTGCTCGCCTTCGAACGCGACAACAACATCGCGTGGGCCGAAATCAGCGACGCCGGGGAAGCAAGCAGCCTGTATCGCGTCGACTTTGGCAAGGGATCGCGCGAGAAGGTCTATGGCCGAGCGGACATGGATGTGGGCAGCGTGCTGTACGGCGGCTTCGATGGCGTGCCCTTCGCGATCCTGTACGAGGAAGGCAAACCGGCAGTGCAGTACCTCGACCCCAAGTCGGAATGGGCGCAGCTGCATGCGGGTCTGATGAAGACCTTCCCCGGCAACCTAGTGCGTTTCGTCGATTTCTCGCGCGACGACCGCAAGGTGCTCGCCTACGTCTACTCGGATCGAAATCCAGGCGACCACTACCTGGTGGACCGCAACACCCAGAAGGTCTCCAAGCTGCAGTCGCGCCTGCAGGGCATTGATCCCTCCCAGATGGCCTCGATGAGTCCGTTCCGCTATGCGGCGAGTGACGGCCAGGAACTGGACGCATTCCTGACCATTCCGAAGGAAGGCAGCAAGCCGTTTCCGGTTGTGGTGCTGCCCCACGGCGGACCGCACGGACCGTTCGACAGCTGGGGCTTCGACACAGACGTCCAGTTCCTGGCCAATCGCGGCTACGCGGTTCTGCAGGTAAACTTCCGTGGCTCCGGCGGTCGCGGCGAAGACTTCGAGAAATCCGGCTACCGCAAGTGGGGCACGCGCATCATGGACGACATCGTCGACGGCCTGAGGCACGTCGCCGGGCAGGGGCTGGTCGACGCGGGGCGCGCGTGCATCTTCGGCGCAAGCTTCGGTGGCTACTCCGCGCTGATGGCGCCGGTGAGAAGCCCGGGAACCTTCCGCTGCGCCATCGGTTACGTCGGCGTGTACGACCTCAACCTGCTGCATACCAAGGGCGACAGCAACGACACCCGTCAGGGCCGCAACATCGTCACCCAGTACGTAAGCGAGGACCAGGCCGAACTGGATGCGAACTCCCCCGCCAAACAGGCGAGCCGGGTGGGGATTCCGGTGTTCCTGGTGGCCGGCAAGGACGACATCCGCGCCCCGGTCGCGCACACCGACGCCATGGCCAAGGCCCTGAAGCAGGCAGGCACGCCGGTGGAAGTCATGATCAAGGCCGGCGAAGCGCACGGCTTCTACGACGAGAAGAACCGCATCGAGCTGTACGACAGGTTGGAGGCATTTCTCGACCAGCACATCGGGAAGAAGGCGCAGTGAGGCGCTGTGCGTGGTTTGCGGCGGCGCTGTTCGCCGCTACCGGGGCGGCGTGTGCTGCGTCTTTCGAGCAATTGGCGGCGTTTCCGAAGGTGCGCGATATCGCGATGTCGCCGGACGGGCGCCACGTCGCCATCGTCGCGCCGTTCGAGGACCAGCAGTCGCTGTACCTGATCGCGGTCGATGACAAGGATCAGGGCCGGGTGTTGCGCTTTCGCCCCGGGCACACGGTTGCAAACGTGACCTGGGTGGACGACGAGCGTGTCGTGTTCCAGAAGGCCTTGCAGATTGCCGCGCTCGAAATGCCGATGCTGAGCGGCGAGTACTACTCGGCGAGCATCAACTCCAAGCGCCAGCGTCTGGTGTTCGGCGGCCGCCAGGCCATGCTCGAACACAGCGGTTTTGGTCATGCCCGCAACATCTTCGTGATGGACCAGGTTCCCGGAAGCTTCTTCGCGCAATTCACGCGCTGGCGTGACGGCGATGACAGCGGCCAGGAACTGTGGCGGGTGAATGCGCGCACCGGGCGCCAGCAACTCATCGCCAGCCGGGACGCGAACGAAGGCACGATGTTCGTCGACAACCAGCTGGAGCCCCGCATCGTCCACGGCTATGACGTCGAACTCGAGCCGATCGCTCGCTTTCGATCCAAGTCCGACGAGGAATGGCAGACGTTCCCGCGTGAACTGGTCGGACGCAGCCTGCAACCGCAGTTCTTCGGGCCCGACCAGGAGCTCTACGCCCTGATCAGCGATCAAGGCGAACCGGAATCTCTGTACCGGGTCGATCTGGAGCGCGGGCAGCGCCAGCGTCTGGCCGGGCGCGCCGATGCCGCCGTTGCTGAGGTCATCCGTTCCGGTCGCAATGGGCCGCCCGCCGCCGTGCTCTACGACGCCGGCTCGCCAAGGATCGATCTTCTTCAAGGCGCCGATCCGGACTTCGCGGACATGCTCGCGGCGCTGCTCGTCAAGTTCCCGGGACAGCTGGTGCGGCCCCTGCAATTCAGCCGCGACGATGGGCGCGTATTGCTGCAGGTCGAATCCGACCGCGAGCCGCCCAACTGGTATGTGTTCGACCGTGATGCGCAGCGGCTGATTCCAGTCGCAGCGGCTTATCCCGGCTTGCGTGGACAGGCGTTCGCGCCGACGCGTGCGCTCCGTTTCCGCACCGACGATGGCGTCGATATCGATGCCCTGCTGACGCTGCCCGAGGGTGTCGCGAAACCCTCGCTGGTGGTCATGCCGCACGGCGGACCGCATGGCATCCACGACCGCTGGACCTTCAACGCCGACACGCAGTTGCTGGTCCAGGCCGGGCACGCGGTGCTGCGCGTGAACTACCGAGGTTCCGGCGGGCGCGGTGAGCGCTTCCTGCGCTCTGGTTTCGGCGAGTGGGCGGGGCGCATCCAGGACGACATCGCCGGTGCAGTGCGCCATGTGGTCGCCGAGGGACTGGTGGATGGCGGCCGCGTCTGCATCTTCGGCGGCAGCTTTGGTGCTTATTCAGCGCTGATGAATGCGATCCGCAATCCCGATCTGTACCGCTGCGCGATCGGCTACGCCGGCGTCTACGACCTGAACCTGATGCACATCGTGGGTGATATCCCGGAAGCGAAATCGAGTCGAAACTACCTCGACCTGGCCATTGGCAACGATGTCCAGAAGCTGGGTCGCGACTCGGTCACCAGCCACCTGAAGCGCCTGGACGCGAGCTTGCTGCTGATCCATGGCAGCGCCGACCAGCGCACTCCCATCGAGCAGTTTCACGTGCTCACCAGTGCGCTGGACCGCGCCGGCAAGCCGCACGAGGATCTCGTCGTCGAACACGAGGGCCACGGGTTCTACAAGCAGGCCAACCGTGAGCGGATGTACCGAGAGGTGCTGCAGTTCCTCGACGCGAGCCTGACCACTGCATCGCCCTGAGTCAGCGCGCGTTACTCGAAGCTGTTTGCGAAGATCGCGCCGGAGTTGCTGAGCTCGACCACGTAGCCGCTGCTGCTGCCGCGCACGTCGAGACGCCAGCCCGAGTAGTAGGTTTCGTCGGGACCGGTGCGCGTGGTCCAGTCGAGCGCGGTCAGGGTGGCGCTGGCGGGCGAGAGCACTCGGATCTTGAGGTTGCCGGCGGTGGCGGTGTTGCCGTTGATGATTGGCTGCACCGGCGTGTTGACCTGGAAGATGGCTTCGGTCCCGCTGCCGAGGGTGAACTGGTCGCTGACCGTGAGCTTGCGGTTGGCGAAGTCGATCGTGCGCTGCCACGCCCCGACGGCGGGGTCTCCGTCATAGGCGGGCAACAGGTTCGCCACGGCATGCACCGCGCCGCCTGCGCCCGGAGTCACCGTCATCGTCGAAGTGGTACCGACGCGCTGCGGCACGATCGAGCCGTTCTGTTCGAAACGCAGCAGATTGTGGGTGGCAGTGCTCTGCTGGATGCCGCTGTGCGTCCAGATGTTTTCGGTGGCCGCGAGCCAGTCGCCCTCGAATAGCGTGAACGCGCCCTGGTCCTGGTGCGCATGGCTTTGCACATAGGGACCGGCCGAGAACTGCAGCCACATTGCCGCAGTGTCCCAACCGGTGCGCGCGAACAGTTGCCCGGTGCCGGTGGCGTGGTAGACCAGTTGTGCCGGCGGGGTTCCGGTGGGTCCAGCCGGCAGCAGGTTTTGGCGCCGGTTGAACCCCGACTCCATGTCCTGGTCGGAGATCGAATGCAGCCACCAGGAGGCATCGTCGCGCGCAGTGGCGTCAATCGAGAGAGCGCGCGCTTCCAGCACCAAGTGGCGGTGGTAGTCGTAGATCACCGGTTCCGACACTCGCGCCTGGTCGCCGATCGGCGCCACGCGGTCCAGCGTGGGCACGGTGGCGTGGATCCACCAGGCGATGCTGTCGTTGACGTGGGCATTGGCGTTGCCGATGTCCGCCGCCATCGAGTCGCGCCACACCCGGTACATCATGAACAGCATTCGGTGCGACAGCCCGTAGGCGGTGCCCTCCTCGCTGCCACCACCGGGAATGCTCGCGGTGTAGGCCAGTTGCTCCGGCCACTTGTCGTTCTGCAGCAGGTTCTTCCAGGTCGCGTTGTTGGAAGCGAGCCCCCAGTACATCGTCGCGCGCAGAAAACTGTAGTGATAGTTGTTGGCAGGGTCGTCGACGCCCCAGCCCGCCCACGGGTGCGAGTGCCCGCCCCACTGGGCCTGGTTGTTGTGCCAGACATTCCAGACCGCCTGTTCGGCATAGTTGGCCCAACGCGTGCGCTGCGCAGCGCTCGTGTGCGCGGCGCACCAGTCGTAGGTCAGGGCCAAGTCTTCGATCATCGGACCGACATCAAGGTACTGATCGCCGGCGATCGACGGCGCATTGCCGGCGGCGATTGCGAGCTCCGCCTCGTGGACCTGCGTCTCCACCGTCTGCACCGCCAGCGTGGCGTATTGCACCTGGCCGGTCAGGCGATACATGTACGCGGCGTCGGCGGCCGAGAACCCGTAGCCGGGGTTGTTGGCCACGGCCGCATCGACGAACGACTTGAAGCGCTGGAACTCGGGCGACTGCTGGTCGACGTAGCTGAAGTCGACCGTGATCGCGGCTTGCGTGGAGGCGCTCAGGCAGAGCAACCATCCGCAGACAATGCGTGCGCAGCGCGCCGAGGTGGACCGTCCGATCATGAGGCAAGCGCCTTGCAGCCAGGGAAGCCCGCAGGCTAGCGCCAGCGGGCGCGACAAACTGTGACCCTGTCCGGCGAGATCTGCCGCGATATCGACGTTGGTCGCGGTCAGTCGCGCGCGACGGTTTCCTTCGCGGCATCGGCGACGCGCCACAGGTACAGGCTGGCCGCGGTGCGGTAGGGCGCCCAGACTTCGCCATGCGCGAACAGTTGCTTCGGCTTCAGCATCTCGTCGTGGCCGAGCACGATCTGCGCGCCCTTGCGAATGCCCAGATCATCGACCGGCAGAATGTCCGGGCGGCCGAGCCAGAAGATCAGCATCATCTCGACCGTCCAGCGACCGATGCCACGCACGTCGGTCAGGCGTTCGACGATTTCATCGTGATGCAGCCGGCGCATTGCCGCGAGCGTAGGCACCACGCCCTGCTCCGCCTTCGCGGCCAAGTCTTTCAACGCCGCAATCTTGTTGAACGAAACGCCGCATTCGCGCAGCCCGCCGTCCGGGGCCGCCAGCAAGCTGCCCGGCGTGAGCTTGCGCCGCACTCCATAGCGATCCAGCACGCGACCATGGATGGTGGCCGCGGCCTTGCCCGAGAGTTGCTGGTAGAGGATCGATCGTGCCAGCGAATCGACCGGATCGAAACGCCGATGCCACTGCGTTTCGATCCCGCCGATGCGCTTCATCCACGACCCGAGCGCCTTGTCGCGACGTGCCAGGATTCGGCACGCCGCGCCAAGATCGAAGCCGCGCGCATGCTCCGCGCGCGGCGCTGCCTGTGACTTCGACGTCACGGATTTCCCGCGGGCACGAAGTGCAGCGTGGTGGTGACCGCTGCCGCATGCGCGGCCTCGTCGATCGGCAAAGGCTTGTAGGCGTTGACCAGCCAGCGCGGCAACTGCGAGATGTAGCCGGGAGAGCCCAGTACCCCACTCTGTCCACCCGGATAGATCTGGTCGGCCGCGATCGGCATGCCCATCTCACCGACGAAACGCCGCGCCGGGCCAGAGCCGAACATGAAGCCGTTGACCGAGTTCGCACGCGAACTGTGGCTGGAAGCATCGACCGCCTCGTAACCGCCCTGACGCGCGAGGCCGAGCAGGTCGCTCGACACGTTGGTCAACCCATACAGGCCCGGCCCCGGGATGTTGAACGGACCACCGAGGGCATGGTCGAACACGATGCGGTGCAGCTTGCCCCAGCGGTAGTCGTCCTGATCCTGCGAACCGCCGAATGCAGGGGCGAAAGCCGGGCTCGCGGCCAGATCGAGCGCGTCCGCCAGCGACTTCAGCAGCAGGTAATCACGCGCCGCATTGGCATTCGGCGCACCGCTGACCTGGAAGAAGTTCAGCCCGGACACGCCCCGACCCTGCTGCGCGTCATGGCGCTCGAGCAGACGCTTCAGCGCAATATAAGCCTCGTTGCTGCCGGGCAAGTAGTTGCCGAGACCAACGCGGGTGAGCGTGGCATCGACGCTGCTGCGCACCGCCTGGCCGCGCCACAGCGACCAGATCGTCGCCGCAACCGAGTTCGCGATCTCGATCTCGCTCGGCGCGACCATCGCCATCGGATTGTCTCCGGCGTCGAAGCCCTGCGTCAGACCGGTCGGAGACGAGTAGTCCCAGTCCTGCAGTCGCTTGATCGCCTCGTCGATGCGCGGATCGGCGCCGAGCGCGTGCAGATCCGCCCAACTCGACGTCTGCGCATTGCTGAATGCGGCATCGAGATACGGGAATACCAGCTCGGCATCGAGCAACTCGGTATTCGCCTGCAACGCCTTCATGTGCGAGGGGGTGATCGGCGTGGAGCTGTCGATCAGCGACTGCAATTCGCGATCAATGCGACCCATACGCAGGCTGGAATAGCCGAAGCTCAGGTAGTGCAGTCCACCGCCCGGTCGCAGCTGGTTGAAGGCGTTGTTGTCGAAGGTGCTGCCGATCGGGTCGTTGTTCGCATTCGCGATGTAGCCCGAGGACGGATTGATCACGAACGGCATCTCGCTCGGCGGCAGGATCTCGTAGGGCACTGCCTGGTTGAGCTGAGGATGCGTGACCGGCAGCCACTCGTTCTTGCGCGTGCCGGAGCCGTCGCGGATCAGGAACGGCGGCATGCCATCCACGGTATTGCCCTGCAGGTCCTCGCGTACCGGCGCCTCGGCGGTCGCGAAATAGGCGATGGTGCCATCGGTTCCGGCATAGGCGAAGTTCTGCGAGCCGACATCGAAGAAGCTCAGCGCGGTGCGGAACTCATCCAGACTGGTGGCGCGATTGATGCGGCGGATCGCTTCCAGTTCCCGCGTCGCCCCCCAGCCGGTGTAGGCCACCGAGATGCCGCTGTCGTTGGTGATCGAGAGCACCGGCCCGTTGTTGCGGCGGGGAATGGTGATGGTCAGTCCACCATTTGTGTAGCCGATCGAATTGTCGCGCGCGGCGTTGTCCGGCACGCCGTCGAGTTGGTTGACGTAGTAGCTCTGGAAGGTCCAGTTCACCGGCTCGACGACGCCCTTGTACAGCGTGTGCGTCGGCAGTCCGTAGGTGTTGAGCAGGAACTTCTCCTGATAGGTGTCGGAGACATCCATCGGGTTGGTGGTCAGGCCCCAGCAGAACACCGGCGTGCAGCCGAGCAGGATCGAGGGCACGCCCGGCGGCGCCAGCCCGGAGACGTTCATCGTCGTCGGATACGCAGGGTCGGTTGAGACGACATGCGCCTCGTGCATCACCGCCGGCAGGTCAAGGCCGAGGTGAGGATCGTTGGACAAGATCGCCTTGCCTGATGCCGTCTTCGCACCGTGCACCAGCCACCAGTTGGAACCGCCGCGGTTTTCGCGCGGTGCCAGTTTCGGTGCGATCCATTCGTTGCCCTGCAGCGGGTCGCGCAGCGCCTCGGTCTGGCGCAGGAAATCGGCGTCGTAGTCGGGAATGCCAAGACCGAGCGCTTTCGCATCGACGGTCGCGCTGGCCGGATGAAAATCTCCCGCACTGATCGATGCCCGCGAGTCGAACGGCTGCACCCGATGTGTATCCTCGAAGAACAACGCTTGGCCATTGAAGCCGGCCGCAGCACCCGCCGCCGCGTAGGCACCGAGGCGCACGGTGTAGTCGATGTCGAGATCGAAACTGAGCTGGAACGCGAGCAGCTTGCCGATGATCAGCGAATCGACCGGCGACCAGGGCTCGAAGCGGGTGAGTTCAAGGGCCCCGTACTCGGCAGGCAGCGAATTGCTGCGCACCCACAGGTTGACACCCTCGGCATAGGCGCGCAGTTCGCCGCGCGCGACGTCGGGCATCGCCGACCAACTCGACTGTGCAGCACGGCGCAGACCCAGCGTGCGCAACTGGATGTCGTTGGCGAGTGCCGGTGTGCCGACCAGTTCGGCCAGGGTGCCGCTCGCCGCGCGGCGCAGGTAGTCCATCTGCCACAGGCGGTCGCGCGCATGCACGTAGCCCATCAGGAAGGCGGCGTCGTAGTCGTTCGCGGCCTGGATCAACGGCACGCCTTCGGCGTCGTAGCCGATGCTGCCTGGAGCGCGCAGCCCGGAGGCATTGATGGTTTCGGCAGAAACGGAGGTCGCGACAAAGGCAGCGGCAAGCGCGACGCCGAGCAGACGAGGCGCCATGCGGCGCACCGGAAGATTGAGCATGATGGAATCCCTCCCGCCCCGACATGGGGCCCCGGGATTATCCGCCGCTCGCCGGCGCTGGCAAATGCAGTGCAGCAATGTCGGATGCGCCCAGCACGCGCCACTCGCCCTTGTCCAGTGGACCGAGCTGCAGCGCGCCGATGGCCACGCGAACCAGGCGCATCACCGGATAGCCGAGCGTCTCCAGCATGCGCCGGATCTGGCGATTGCGGCCTTCATCGAGCACGATCTCCAGCCAGCAATTCTTCGCCCCACGACGCAGCTCGCGCGCCCGCAGCGCGCGCCAGCATTCGCCGTCGATGGACAGACCGCTTCCAGTTCCGCCAGACCTTCAGCCGTGGGCAATCCTCCGACTTGCACGTGGTAGGTCTTCTCGATGCCGCACCCGGGTTCGTTGATGGACGCGGCGAAACCGGGATCGTTGCTGAACAGCAGCAGCCCCTCGCTGGCGCGGTCCAAACGTCCGACCGGCGCTACCCACGGCAAGTTCGCGTTGGCGAAGCAGTCGTACACGGTCGCCCGCCCGTGCTCGTCCATGCGCGTGGTGATCAGACCGCGGCGCTTGTTCAGCATCAGATGCAGCGGAATCACCAGTTCGGCCTGCTCGCCATCGATGACGATTTCGGCATCGAGCGTGGTCGGTGCTTCGGCGTCGCGCACCACCCGCCCGGCCACACGCACGCGCCCCGCGGCGATCCAGCGCGCAGCCTCGGTGCGCGAACACAGGCCGCGCTTCGACAGGATGCGGGCAAGACCATAATGTGTCGCCATGCATCAGCCGCCAGCGTCGATTTCCGCGTTTCCGGCCGCGCCCGGCTCCTCGAGCAGCACCAGGCAGCGCGGCTCGATCTCGCGAACCTGCAGCGCAATCTCGCGCGCGACAATGCGGAAGTGTCCGTCCTGCATGACGATGCCGAGATCACCGGCGTTGATCGCGCTCACCTGTGCTTCGCTGCCGTAGACACGCTTGATCTTGCCCTGGTGCTCGAAGTGGCGCGGATGCTCGGCGTCCGCCAGATTCTGCGCCCTGCCTTCGAGCAATGCCGCCATGCGCAGCTTGCGCTCGCGCTTCTCGGCGGCCTTGCGCTCGGCATCGCGCCGCGCCTGCTCGGCCTCTTCGCGCTCGAGCTTGGCGCGCAACGCATAGGCGCGCGCCAGGTCGATTTCTTCCTGCGATCGGGTCTCGGCACGCGCCGCAGTCACCGGCTTGGCATGCGCGTGCGGCCGGCCATGTGCCGGTGATTTCCCGGGGCCGGTCGCCCTGGGCTGCTGCGGGCGCGGCTTCGGCACCTCGTACTTCTTGGGTGCGAAGCCGAGCTTCAGCATCTGGTCGCGCAGGGAATCGGTCATGACTGGACTGGGAGTGGGTTCAATAGTGCGGCGGTGGCGGCTCGTCGGCCGCATCGTGTCCGAGCGCAGCGCGCAACAGGATCACTTCATGCCGCAACTGCCGGAGTTCCTCCACCAGATCGACCAGGCGTCGTTCCTGGGTCGCGACCTGCGGATTCAAGGTTGCCACGACATCGTCCTGGAACGCGAAACGCGACTCCAGTTCGGCCAGGCGTGCATTGATTTCAGCGAGCGTCGAGGGCATGGCGAAAGTGTACTGGAGCCGAGTCGCCTCAGTTCGGAGCGAGCGCGGGAAAATGCATGGCGGCGATGCGCGCCGGGCGCAACGCAACCAGTTCCCAGGAAACGGCATCGCCCAGAATCTCCGCCGCGACCACGCGCCCGGGCTCGATGCGCGGCGGCTGGCGAACCAGATCATGGGCGTTGCTTGCGAGAATGGTGACCCAGCCTTCGCGCAGCAAGCGCAGCGAGGTCTCCTGCGCAAACGGTCCGCAGCCGCCGGCCAGCGCGTCGGCATCGACCTGCAACAGCAGCCCGGCGGCCACCAGCGGCGCCAGGCATTGCGGTCGCGACTGAACTTCGCGAATGCGCTCCGGATGCGCGAGCATCGGGCGAATGCCGCGGGTACGCATCCATTCGATCGCAGGCACGATCTTCGCCGGCAGTCGGGCATCGGAGAACTCGATCAGCACCACATAGTCATCCTGCCAGCGACCGAGCCATGGCAGATCGCCGGTCTGGATCGCCTGATGCAGAGCGGCGTCGAAACGGCACTCACCGGCGAGCGCGACTTCCATCGTCAGGCCGCGATCGACCAGTGCCTCGCGCAACCGGATCAGGCGCGTCGACAAGCGCACGATGCGTTCGGCGTAGGGTTTTCCGCGAAAGTGCGGCGTCAGCACCGCATGCGAGATGCCGTTGTGCGCAGCCTGCACGCACAGCTCCACCGCCGCCGACCAGGAAACCGGGCCGTTGTCGACACCGGGCAACGCGTGTACGTGCAGATCGACGAACGGCAGCAAGGGTGCCAGCGCGGTGGCGCCGCCGAGCATCCGCATCGCCTTGCGCTGCTCAGCCATGCCCTCGCTCCGCGCCCCCCGCAAGCAAGCCTTCGAAATAGGCGATGGCGACGCGCAGACCACTCTCGAGGTCGATTTTCGGCGTCCAGCCCAGCTCGCTGCTGGCACGGCTGATGTCGGGTTGCCGCTGGCGCGGGTCGTCGGTGGGCAACGGCCGCATCACGATGCACGACGACGAACCGGTCAGAGCGATCACCTTTTCGGCCAGCTCGCGGATGGTGAACTCCGCAGGATTGCCGAGATTGATCGGGCCGGTCACCCGATCCTCGGTCGCCATCAGCCGGATGAACCCCTCGATCAGATCATCGACGAAGCAGAACGAACGCGTCTGCTGACCTTCACCGTAGAGCGTGATCGGCTCGTTGCGCAGTGCCTGCATGATGAAGTTCGACACCACCCGACCGTCGTTAGGGTGCATGCGCGGGCCGTAGGTGTTGAAGATGCGCGCAACCTTGACGCGCAGTCCATGCTGGCGGTGGTAGTCGAAGAACAGCGTTTCGGCGCAGCGCTTGCCTTCGTCGTAGCACGAACGCGGTCCGATCGGATTCACGTGACCCCAGTAGTCCTCGCGCTGCGGATGTTGTTCGGGGTCACCGTAAACCTCGCTGGTCGAGGCCTGAAAGATCGGCGCACGCAGACGCTTGGCCAAGCCGAGCAGATTGATCGCGCCGTGCACGCTGGTCTTCGTCGTCTGCACCGGATCGTGCTGGTAGTGGATCGGCGATGCCGGACACGCCAGGTTCCAGATCTCATCGACCTCGACAAACAACGGCATGGTCACGTCATGGCGCAGGAACTCGAAACGCGGGTGTCCATGCAGGTGTGCGATATTGCGCTTGCTGCCGGTAAACAGGTTATCGACGCAGAGCACCTCGTGCCCGTCGGCGAGCAGGCGGTCGCACAGATGCGAGCCAAGGAAGCCGGCGCCGCCGGTGACCAGTACACGTCTGACCGAATCGTAGTCGCGCACGGAAATCCTCAGGTCATGGAAGGAGAAGCAACCGATCGCCCGCGACCGATGCCGTAATAGGCCAAGCCGGCGTCCTCGACCGATTTTGGATCGTAGATGTTGCGGCCATCGAACACGACCGGCGACTTCAAGGCAGCGCGGATCCGCTCGAAATCCGGGCTCCAGAACAGTTTCCACTCGGTCAGCACCACCAGGGCGTCCGCGCCCTCGACGGCAGCAAAGGGTTCATCACAGAGCATGAAGTCGTCACGCGGACCAAAAACGTGCGCGGCTTCCTTCATCGCCTCCGGGTCGTGCGCGCACCATGGCACCGGCCTCCCACAACTGCGCGAGCAGCACGCGCGCGGGGGCCTCGCGCATGTCGTCGGTATTCGGCTTGAACGCGAGCCCCCAGACGGCGATGGTGCGGCCTCGCAGGTCGCCGCCGAAGTGCTGTTGCAGCAACGCGAACACGCGGCTCTTCTGCGCGTCATTGACCGCCTCGACCGCAGCCAGAATGCGCGGCGTGTAGCCATGCTGGCGTGCGGTGCGGTCCAGCGCCTGCACGTCCTTCGGGAAACACGAACCGCCATAGCCGGCGCCGGGATAGATGAACGAGTAGCCGATACGCGGATCCGAGCCTATGCCGTGGCGCACATGCTCGATGTCGGCGCCGACGCGCTCGGCGATGTTGGCCATCTCGTTCATGAAACTGATCTTGGTCGCGAGCATCGCGTTCGCGGCGTACTTGGTCAGCTCGGCGGAACGCAGGTCCATCAGCACGAAGCGCTCGTGGTTGCGATTGAAGGGCGCGTAGAGCACTTTCAGGCGTTCCACCGCCTGCGCGCTGTCGGAGCCGATGACAATGCGATCCGGACGCATGCAGTCCTTGACCGCATCTCCCTCCTTCAGGAACTCCGGGTTGGAGACGACCTCGAAGCTCGCGTCCACACCGCGTGCGGCCAGTTCGGCGGAGATGGCGATGAGCACCCGATCCGCGGTGCCCACCGGCACCGTCGACTTGTTCACGACGATCGCATGACGCACCAGGTGCTGGCCAATCGTTCGCGCCACCGCGAGTACATGCGACAGGTCGGCGCTGCCATCCTCGCCCGGCGGCGTGCCGACGGCGATGAACAGAATCTCCGCGGTCGCGATTGCGCTCGCTGCGTCGGTGGTGAATTGCAGCCGCCCCGCTTTGTGGTTGGCATGGACCAGCTCATCGAGGCCGGGTTCGTAGATCGGCACGACACCCTGGTTGAGCCCCTCGACCTTGCGCGCATCGATATCCACGCAACGGATATGGTTGCCGACTTCGGCGAGACAAGCGCCGGTGACCAAGCCGACATAGCCGGTACCAAAGATGGTGACGTGCATGCATTCCTTCCCTGCATCGATGTCCGCGACGCTATCTTATCCGCCCCGCAGCAGCGCATGCGCCCCAAACGCGAACGCCGGCTTGCGCCGGCGTCCCGCAATCTTCGTCAAGCGATGACTCAGTTGACGATTTCGATCAGTTCGACGTCAAAGATCAACGTCGAGTTCGGCCCGATCGGACCCGGCGTGGCGCGATCACCGTAGGCCAAGTTGGAGGGGATGAAGAACTTGTACTTGGAGCCGACGGTCATCAGCTGCAGACCTTCGGTCCAGCCGGCGATGACGCCATTCAGCGGGAACTGTGCCGGCTCGCCACGATCGACCGAGCTGTCGAACTTGGTGCCGTCGAGCAGGGTGCCGGTGTAGTGCACCTTGACCGTCGACTCGGCCGTCGGCTTCTTGCCGGTGCCTTCCTTGACCACCGAGTACTGCAGGCCCGAGGCAGTCGTCTTCACACCCGGCTTGGATTTGTTCGCGGCCAGGAACTTGTCGCCCTCGGCCTTGTTCTTTCCGGCCAGCTCGGCGGTCTTCGCCTGCTGTGCCGCCTGCAGCTTCTGCATGAAGGTGTCACGCACCGCTTTCGATTCCTCGGCCGTCATCAGCAACTTGCCGCCGGAGAGTTGAGTCTTCATCGCGTCGATCACGATGTTGAGGTCGATCTCGTCCTTGATCTGGCCGACGCCGTTGGCCAGATCAAGGCCGACCATGTAGCTGACCTTTTCCTTTTCCGTGGTCAGCTTGTCGAGCGCGCTCGCCGACAGCGGCAGGGCCAGACCGACCGCTACTGCGGCTGCGAGAGCTGCTGCGAAAGAACTGCTTCATTCTTGTGTGCTCCAGGTTGGAACCGGCGTGGGCCGGGAAAAATGGCCGCGTATTGTCATGGCGAGTTGGCCTGGACGCAAACGGGCGGGAATTGGAACGTGTCGCGCACGACGAGTTCCGGTACCGAGAGGTGCCGTTGCCGCGCGTTCAAGGACGGATGCTGCGCACTGGGCCAAAAAAGAGCCCGCTGGGGTCAGCAGCGGGCTTTGAGTTTCCCTGAAGCAGCACTACCGGCCGAAGAAAGCCGGCAGATATTCGGCCATTACCCTTCGCCGACGACCGACAACTTGACGGTGCAGTGCACATCAGCGTGCAGTGCGACGTGGATGTCGAATTCGCCGGCTCGACGGATCGGACCTTCCCCGAGAATCACTTCGGCCTTGGAAAGCGGGAAACCCGCATTCGTGAAGGCGTCAGCGATATCTCGCGGACCGACCGAGCCGTAGAGCTTGCCTTCCGTGCTGGCATTGGCGCGAACTGTTACCGCGGCGGCTTCGAGTTTCTGCTTGCGCGCTTCGGCATCTGCCAGCAGGCCATTGGCCTTGGCTTCATACTCGGCGCGGCGCTTCTCGAACTCCGCCACGTTGGTCGCAGTGGCCGGAGCGGCCTTGCCCTGCGGGACCAGATAATTACGCCCGTAACCGGGCTTGACGTTGACCTTGTCGCCGAGGGCGCCGAGGTTCACAACTTTCTGCAGAAGAATCAGTTCCATTGCGGCTCGCTCCTCAGTGGTTGTCGCAATACGGCAGCAACGCCAGGAAACGCGCACGCTTGACGGCAGTGGTGAGCTGACGCTGGTAGCGCGACTTGGTGCCGGTGATGCGGCTGGGAACGATCTTGCCGGTCTCGGTCAGGTACTGACGAAGGGTGTTGAGATCCTTGTAATCGATCTCTTTGACACCTTCGGCGGTGAATCGGCAGAACTTCTTGCGGCGGAAAAACTTGGACATGTTGGCTCCTCGTGACTCAGGCGGCGTCTTCGAATTCGGCGTCGCTGAAGCCTTCTTCGCTGTTGCGACGGCTCGGCTTCTCATCCTTCATCTTCGCGATCGGCGACTGTTCGGTCGCCGCATCTTCGCGAGTCGTGATCAGATGACGCAGCACGGCGTCGTTGAAGCGGAACGAGGACTGCAGTTCATTCAGGACCGCTTGGCTGCACTCGATGTTCATCAACACGTAGTGGGCTTTGCCGAGATCCTGGATCGAATAGGCGAGTTGGCGGCGACCCCAGTCTTCAAGACGGTGGATCGTGCCCTGGTCGCCTTCGATGAGCGTCTTGTATCGCTCGATCATCGCCGGAACCTGCTCGCTCTGGTCGGGGTGGACCAGGAAAACAATTTCATAGTGACGCATCAAAAAAACTCCTTGCGGACTTGTAGGCCTCCCGAAGTGGAACCGGTGAGGCAAGGTCCTGTCGGCCAGCGGCTGACAGGGGACGGAAGCTTAGCCGAGGCCCGCCCCTGCCGCAATGCAAAAGTCGTGAAAAATCAGCGGATTAGTTCAGCTTTCCCAAGCCGTATCAGAGACTTAGGCGATCTATCCACAAGCGCAAAAAATTTTCGGCCGACACTTCAAGCCAAGCGCCATGACCTACGTCGACACGGCTGTTTTCATTGGCTTTTTGTTGGGGCGCCGAAGACCAATCTCAAGCGGTGGTGAAACTTTCCCCACACCCACACTGGGCCGCCACGTTCGGGTTGCGGAACTGGAACTGGGCGTTAAACCCCTGGCGGGCATAGTCGATCTCGGTGCCGTCGACCCAGGCCAGGCAATCGCGGTCGACGAGCACGCGGATCCCGCGTGATTCAAACACCACATCACTGGCCCCGATCGCATCAGCCAGATCGACCACATAGGCAAAGCCGGAACATCCGGTCTTGCGTACGCCAAAGCGCAGACCAACCGCCTCCGGTTTCTCGCGCAGGAAGCCGGCCACGCGCTCGGCCGCCGATTCGGAAAGTTGAATGCCCATCGTGCTCCACTCCATGCCGTCGGGTGTGCGCGCTCGGATATGATCGCGCGTTCCATGGCGACCGTTCGGGTCGCCGCCAACGGAGTTTCAGGGCATGAGTGTAGCAAGCGTGCGCGAAGCACTCGCCGGTCGTGTCGCGATCGGTGAAAAAATCACGGTTCGCGGCTGGGTGCGCACCCGACGCGATTCGAAGGCCGGCATTTCCTTCGTCACCGTCAACGATGGGTCCGGGCAGGAGTCGATCCAGCTGGTAGTGCCGAACACGGTCGCGAATTACGAACGCGAGATCGTGCACCTGACCGCCGGCTGTGCGGTCATCGCCTCCGGCACCCTGGTGCAGTCGCAGGGAAAGGGCCAGAGCTACGAAATCCAGGCCGATTCGGTCGAGGTGACCGGCATGGTCGACGACCCCGAAACCTATCCGATCCAGCCCAAGCCGCACACGATGGAGTTCCTGCGCGAAGTGGCGCACCTGCGCCCGCGCACCAACACCTTCGGTGCGGTTGCCCGCGTCCGCCACAGCATCGCCCAGGCGATCCACCGCTATTTCCACGAGCGTGGCTTCTTCTGGGTGAACACACCGATCGTGACCGCCAGCGACTGCGAAGGCGCCGGCCAGATGTTCCGCGTCTCGACGCTCGATCTCGCGAACCTTCCGCGCACCGACAAGGGCGCGATCGACTGGAACAAGGATTTCTTCGGCAAGGAGGCCTACCTGACGGTCTCGGGCCAACTCAACGTCGAGGCCTATTGCCTGGCGCTCAGCAAGGTCTACACCTTCGGCCCGACCTTCCGTGCCGAGAACTCGAACACGACGCGCCACCTCGCCGAGTTCTGGATGATCGAACCCGAGATCGCGTTCGCCGACCTGAACGATGATGCGAGCCTGGCCGAGGATTTCCTGAAGTACATCTTTCAGGCCGTGCTCGCCGAGCGCGGCGACGACATGGCCTTCATCAACGACCGCATCGAGAAGACGGCAATCGCCCGTCTGGAGAGCTTCATCTCCGCACCGTTCGAGCGCGTCGACTACGGTCAGGCCATCGATCTGCTGAAGAAATCCGGCGAGAAGTTCGACTACCCGGTCGAATGGGGCCTCGACCTGCAGACCGAGCACGAGCGTTGGCTGACGGAGAAGCACATCGGCCGTCCGACCGTGGTGATGAACTACCCGGAGCAGATCAAGTCGTTCTACATGCGCCTGAACGATGACGGCCGCACGGTTGCCGCGATGGACGTGCTCGCTCCCGGCATCGGCGAGATCATCGGCGGATCGCAGCGTGAAGAACGCCTCGACCATCTCGACGCGCGCATCGCGAAGTTCGGACTGAACCCCGACAGCTATCAGTGGTACCGCGACCTGCGCCGCTACGGCACCGTGCCACACGCTGGCTTCGGGCTCGGCTTCGAGCGCCTGGTGGTGTACGTCTGCGGACTTGGCAACATCCGCGACGCGATCCCCTATCCGCGCGTGCCGGGCTCGGCCGAGTTCTGAGCGATGGCCGGCCTGGACCGCTCGCAGCTGTTGCTGTTTGCCGCGCTCGGCGACCTGGTGTTCGCAGCAATCTTCGCGGTAGCCGCCGCGCTGCTGCTGCGCCGGCTCCTGGCGCGGCTGGTCGAGCGCCACCCGAAGGTGGCACTGCACCTGATCGAGCCCGTCGCGGGCCGTGCGCAGCGGCTGCATGCTTACCTGAAAGCACGCGAGTCGCGGCATTTGAACGACCCGCGCGCACATGCGTTCGCCTTCGGCGCCTACGTCTGCGCCTGGTGCGTGCTGTTCCTTCTGCTACTGGCGCCGCTGACCTTGCTCGCCGCCCTGATCCTCTGATCCGCAACCAGGAATTCCGATGTCCTCAACACAATGGTGGCTCGTCACCTTCGGCGACCGACTGCACTGGGCACGACTCACGGTACTCGCCAACGGCACCGCCGAGGTCTTCAGCGCCAACGGCGAAACCGAGCGCTTTCCCGACGAAGACGCCGCGAAGTCGGCGCTGTTCGACGCCGAGTATCGAGCCTTCGACGGCATCGACGAGGACGACGCCGAATTGATGGGCTTTGACCTCGACAGCGTCACCCCCCCGCATACCGGCATGGATGCGTCCGAGGCGGACGATGAGTCACTGCTCGAACAGATGACCATGCAACTGACTCCGCGTGACTGATCCGACACCGATGAATCTGCATCTCACCGGCAAGCACGCGCTGGTTTGTGGCGCATCCCGCGGCATTGGTCGCGCGGCTGCCGAGGCCTTGGCCGGTCTGGGTGCGGACGTAACCGTGCTCGCGCGCGACCGCGATGCGCTCGATGCGCTGGCCCGCACGCTGCCGAAGATGCACGGCACACAGCGTCATGGCTGGTTGGCCGCGGATGTCGCCGACACCATCGCGCTGCGCAGTGCGGTGGAAGCCATGGTCGCGGCGCACCCGGTGCAGATTCTGATCAACAACACCGGCGGCCCCAATCCGGGACTCGCAATCGAAGCCAGTGGCGACCAGTTCGTCGATACCTTCCGTCGCCATCTGCTCGCAAGCCACGCGCTGGTGCAGGCCACGATCGGCGGCATGAGGGCCGCCGGTTACGGCCGCATCATCAATGTCATCTCGACCTCGGTGAAGGAACCCATCCGCAACCTCGGCGTGTCCAACACCATCCGCGGCGCCGTCGCGAGCTGGGCCAAGACGCTGGCCGCCGAACTCGCGCCACACGGCATCACCGTCAACAACGTACTGCCCGGTTTCACGCGCACACAGCGCCTGGAACAGATCATCGCGGAACGCGTCGCCGCCACTGGCAAGTCGCGCGACGAGATCGAGAGCGGCATGCTCGCCTCGGTCCCGGCCGCACGCTTCGCCGAAGCCGCAGAAGTCGCCGCCGCCATCGCCTTCCTCGCCTCGCCCGCCGCCAGCTACATCAACGGCATCAACCTCCCCGTCGACGGCGGCCGCACGCAGTCGCTGTGATGTGGTCTTTGCCACATTGCTTGACAATCCCCCCCCCCTAATCAGACTCCGCCGCCCTTTGGCAATCAGGCCAAAGCAAACAGGAGAAGTGAGAATGAAGAAGAACAATCTCGCCAAGTGGACCGTCGCGATCGCATTGGCCTTGTCAGCCGGTACGGCCTTGGCTGCCCAGGTTTGTGTCGGCCGATTCAACTCCAATCACCAGCTCGTAGGATTCTGGTGTTGCGATACTGTCCGCATCGGCAATTGCGGCTACGTTGAATTTTGAACGATAGCGGGACCTCATGGTCCCGCTTCTTTTCGGAGCCATTCATGAGTCGATCCCACAGTCTGTTTCTAGTTTCATGCATGGCACTCGCCAAGGCCTCCACTGCTGCAGCCGGAACCGACCCCGGCATTTCGCTGAAACCAAAGGTCCTGCGTCAAATGATGCAGGCGACCACCGAACCCAAGGCGACCATCGACGCGCGCACACCCATGGCTGCAGGCATGGAGGGGGCGATCCCTTTTCCAGCCGCAATCGCATTCGCTGCGGATGGCTGCTTCGCTGGCTACTTCAGCCAAGAACGCCTGGAAGAATTGCAGTTTGAGTGCATTCAGGGCACCGATACGCTCGATCTGCGCAAGATCGACGCCGCAACGTTCGCACAGGCAAAAGGCAGGCGCGTGGTGCTCGAACTCATTCCATCCTTTGCAAAGCCTTGCGCGCCGTGCGCGGCCGCGCCCGAGGCCCTTCGCTCGCTTCTGCGCAAGCGCAAGCTCGACGTGAAGATCGCGCTCGCGGATATCGGCTACTGATGCCACGGACTCGTCTGCTGGCGAGTTCTCTGGCAATCCTGTCCGGGGTTGCGCTGGCCGGGGTGCTGGTGGCGTTCGCGCTGGCGCGGCTGGCGGCGCACCCGAGTGTGCCGGGCACGCAGCCGCGCGCGGACTTCGTCACACTGGTTCCGGTCGGCATCGGCTCCGAGTTCAGCGACGGTGGTCACATCAGTTACGACTCGCTCGCACACTGGTTCCCCGCTCCGAGCCAGGCAGTCACCGCAATCGCGACACAGCGACAAGTCGTGCGCGGTGACGGCAGCGGCGAGCGCGTCGCCATGGGCTTCTTCGGCGGCCCGCTGTTCGAGGGCCTCGGGGTTGAGGTGGAAGGGCACATTCCAGCGCAACCGAGCCTGGAAGCTTCGCTCGCCGGACCGCGGCCGGCGCAGCCGGAACTGCTGGTGCGGCGCTCGCTCGCGCTGCGCTGGTTCGGTTCCACACGCGCCGCACTCGGTCAACGGGTCGAAATCGATACCCTGGTCGCGCCGATGACTGGCGAACGCGTCACGTTCGCCATCGCCGGCGTGTTCGACGATGACTTCGCCGGCCCGTCGGCAGCGACCCAAGCCGATGTCTGGATTCCGCTGAGCACCTGGCCGGAAATGATGATGCCGGCACAGCAGCGGCAACTCATGCGCTCGTTGCCCACCGAGTTCATCGGCGCGCTGACCGGGGATGGCGTGGTGGCGATGCAGTCGCGACTACATGCGGCCATGCAAGCCAGTGGCAGCGCACGCGATCTGCGCCTGCTGGCGATGCCCGGACTCGGACTGGAGGGCAGCACCCGCCTCGTGTACGCACGTTGGGCCCGCACCCTGCAGCTGTTTGCCGGTGGTCTCGGCGCGATGTTGCTCGCGTTCGCGTTCGCGATGCGCTGGCTGGATCTGGCGAACCGGGAATCTGAGGACCGCACCCGCGCCGCACTCGGCGAGCGCGCTAGCCACTGGTGGCGGCGCAACCTGCGCATTTCCGCGCAGCAAGTGGCCGGCACGCTGGTATCGACCGCGACCGCGCTGCTGTTCGTGCACTTCGCATCCGGGTCCGCCGGCGAGGGGCCGCTCGCGACCGCCATCGACGGCATTGCCGGTGCGCCCATTTCCTGGTTCGTCGTCGGCGTGTTTGTACTGCTGCTCGCGCTGGCGCCCCTGGCGGCGCAGCGATTGCAGCGGCGACTGGGCCAAGGCGGCGCGTACGCGCATCCGCCATTGGCTGTCGCGCGCATGCTGATCGTGCTCGCGATTTCCGCGGTGGCGGCACTGGCGGCCGCCTCTGCGCTCGGAGTGCTGCAACTGGAGCACTTGCGCGAGCGCGATCTCGGCTTCGACGCCAAGCGGCTCTCGATCACAGAGCGCTCCTCCGCCTTATCCGACAGCGCTCTCTCGCGCATGACCGACGGCCGCGCGGCGACACCGCTGCTCGCCGATCTGGCGCAACTCGGCATTGCCGCTGCCAACGCCGGCCCAGTGCAACATCCGTCTCTGATCCAGGGTAGCCTGGCCCGCGACGGCGGCACGGGCGAAGTGCAGCTCCTCACGGTGAACTTCGTCTCCGCGAACTACTTCGATGTGATCGGCCTGCGCGCCGAAAGCCACTGCGGTGCCTTTGCCGCATTCGCGCCGACGCAAGCCATCGCCAACCGCGCCTTCCTGCGCAAGTTCGACCTGCACCCGGGGCAACCCATGCCGACGCTGACGCTGTCGCTGCCCGGCGGCGAGTCGGCGATCACCCTGTGCGGCAGCGTCGCCGACGGTCAGTTCGATGATGTCCGTGCCGATCCGCGACCGACCCTCTACATGCCGCTGCAACGCCTGGGTGACCTGGGGGTGTTGATCGCATCCACCCGATCGTCCGGCAACGGCGGTGATGCGCTCGCGTCGGTGCTCGATCGCCATGCACACGACATCGAGTGGCAGCCCTGGCAAACGCTCACCGCCCGGATCGAGACGCAGCTTCAGGACGAACGCATGCTCAGCCAATCCGGGTTGCTGGCGCTCACACTCGCGCTGGCACTCGGCATCGCTGTCTGCGCCGCAACGGTGATGACCGCCGCCGCCATGCACGCGCGCCAGCTCGCCATCCGCGCCGCCCTCGGCGCGTCGCGTCGGCGCCTGCTGCTGCATCTGTTTGTCCCATCGAGCACCACGACCCAAGGCATATTTGCCGCCGTGGCTGCGGGTTCGGCATGGCTCGCGCTGCGGCAACTGGACGCATCCGGCAGCGACGCCTGGCTCTCGCTCGCGGGCGCGGCAGCGGCGGCGATGACCGCCGTCCTCGCCGCCATGATCTTCGTCGCCCGCGCGGTCCGAGAAGAACGACTGCGCGACTGGCTGGCCGATCGCCAATGACTTCGAGGCTGGCGGAGGTGCGACAATCCGCACCCCGTGCCCGCCTCCAGGGACCGGCCACGACCAAGCGCGCTGCGGAGCCACGATGGACGAACTCGACGACTTGCTGGAACGCAATCGCCACTGGGCCGAGTCGGTCAAACTGGGCGATCCGGATTTCTTCCGGCAGCTGTCGCAGCAGCAGAATCCGCGCTATCTGTGGATCGGCTGTTCCGACTCACGGGTTCCGGCGAATCAGATTCTGGGCCTGCTGCCGGGCGAGATTTTCGTGCATCGCAATGTCGCCAACGTCGTCGTGCATGCCGATCTGAATTGCCTCTCGGTGCTGCAATTCGCGATCGACGTGCTCCAGGTCGAGCACATCATGCTGGTGGGACACTACGGCTGCGGCGGCGTGCGCGCGGTGCTCGACGGTGTCCGCCTCGGCCTGGTCGACAATTGGTTGCGCCATGTCGGGGCCGTGCTGCAAAAACACCGCGACGTCATCGGGGAGATCGACACTGCTGCAATGCAGCACGCGCGGCTGTGCGAACTCAACGTGATCGAGCAGGTGGTCAACATCTGCCAGACCACGATGGTGCAGGACGCCTGGGAGCGCGGCCAGAAACTGGCCGTGCATGGGCTGGTCTACTCGCTGTTCGATGGTCGCCTGCGCGACCTCGGCATCACCACGGCGCAGCATGGCGCGCTGACCGACGCCTACGTGCGCGCGCTCGCCCAACTCGGCGCCGCCCGCTCCGACTACTGACCCGAACGGCTCAGGTTGCGGCCAGTCCCGCTCGTGACGACTGATCTTCCTGCACGCGGCCGCGCTTGTGCACGATCATCATCGCCAATTCCAGCGACTGCTCGTAGTTCAGGCGCGGATCGACGCTGGATTTGTAGGCGCGTTCCAGATCGATTTCGGTCAGATCGCGCGCGCCGCCCATGCATTCGGTGACATTTTCGCCGGTCAATTCCAGATGCACGCCGCCAAGCCGCGTTCCGGCGGCAGCATGGATATCGAAGCCCTGCTCAAGCTCGTCGCGGATGTTCTCGAAGCGGCGCGTCTTGTAGCCATTCGCCGTGCTCTCGGTGTTGCCGTGCATCGGGTCGGCGCACCACAGCACATTCTTGCCCTCGCGACGCACTGCCTCCAGCAGTGGCGGTAGTGCGGCGGCAATCTTGGCCGCGCCCATGCGGTGGATCAGGGTCAGCTTGCCCGGCTCGTTGAGCGGGTTCAGGAAGTCGATCACCGCCAGCAACTGATCCGCGCTCACGCCTGGCCCCACTTTCAGCCCGACCGGATTCTGGATGCCGCGGCAGTACTGCGCATGCGCGCCATCGAGTGCCGCGGTCCGCATGCCGATCCACGGAAAATGCGTCGACAGGTTGAACCAGCCGGGATTGCGCGGCACCTGGCGCGTCACGGCTTCTTCGTAGTGCAGCAACAATGCCTCGTGCGACGTAAAAAAATCGACGCGAGTGAAGCTGCCGATCGGTTCTCCTGCCAGCGTCTCCATGAAGCGCACCGACTCGCCGATGGCTTCGACCATGCGCCGATATTCGCGCTGCAGCGGCGAGTACTCGACCCAGCCAAGATCCCAGTACTCGGGATGGTGCAGGTCGGCGAAGCCGCCGTCGATCAGCGCGCGCACGAAATTCATCGTCATCGCCGAGTGCGCATGTGCGCGCAGCAAGCGCTCCGGGTCCGGGATGCGCGCCTGCGCGCTGAACTCCGGCGCATTGACGATATCGCCGCGATAGCTCGGTAGCGATACCCCGTTGCGTTCCTCCAGATCGGTGGAACGCGGCTTCGCGTACTGACCGGCGAAGCGGCCGATACGCACTACCGGCAGCTTGAGGCCGTGCACCAAGGCCACACTCATCTGTAGCAGCACCTTGAGGCGATTGGTGATCGTGGTCGAATCACACTCACTGAAACTCTCGGCGCAATCCCCCCCCTGCAGCAGGAAACGCCTGCCTTCGGCGGCCTCTGCCAGGTGTCGCTTCAGGGTCAGGATCTCGAGCGAGGTGACGAGCGGCGGCAAGCGGCGAAGTTGCGCCATGCAACGCTCCAGATGCTCGGCATCCGGATACGTCGGCTGTTGCGCGGCGGGTCGTTCGCGCCACTGCGCGGGGGTCCAGGTGGTCATGCGTCGTGATGTCCTGACAGAGCCGCACTCAACGGACGCGGCGAAAACCGTAGTAGAGCGCCGCAATGAAGAAGGCGATGAAACAGAACAGCACCCAGTTCGGCATGGACAGCCCGAGAAAGGTCCAGTCGATGACGCCACAGTCCTGGTCGCGGATGAAGATGGTCTTCAATACCTTCAACGCATCAAAGTATTCAAGCGCATACTGCAGCGACGGGGCGCAGCCATCGAGCTCTTCTGGCGACAGACTCTGCAGGTACACATGCCGTCCCGCGATGTAGATGCCAAGCGCAGCCCACAGCGCAGTCAGCGCGCCGTACACGCGCCAACCCCAGGCCTTGGGTGCATGCAGGGCGGCGATCAATGCGGTCAGCCCCACGGCGCACACGAAAACGCGTTGCACCATGCACAACATGCACGGCTCAAGGCCCTGCACGTACTGCGCGTAGAAGGCATAGCCCATCAGCCCGGTGCAGATCAGGAAGGCCGCGAGGAATGCGGACCGATTACTCCAGGCGAGCAGATTGAGACTCATGGAATTTCCTCATGTACTGATGCCGAAAGACGAAAAGGCCCCGGTCTTTCGACCGAGGCCTCTGCTCAGAAGTTCACCGCGGCGAGAGCTTACGCTTCGGCGGTGGCTTCGACTTGCGGACGGTCGACCAGTTCCACGTAGGCCATCGGGGCGGCATCTCCAGCGCGGAAGCCGCACTTGAGGATGCGCAGATAGCCACCCTTGCGTTCGCGGTAACGCGGACCAAGCTCGGTGAACAGCACGCCGACCGCAGCCTTGTCGCGCAGGCGATCAAAGGCCAGGCGGCGATTGGCGACGCCGTCGATCTTGGCGAGCGTGATCAGCGGCTCGGCAACACGACGGAGTTCCTTGGCCTTCGGCAGGGTGGTCTTGATCAGGCCATGCACGAACAGCGAGCTGGCCATGTTCTTGAACATGGCTTCGCGGTGCGAACTGGTGCGATTGAACTTGCGACCGGATTTGAGGTGGCGCATAAATAATTTCCTTTGTGCCTCAGCCCAGCATGCCGTGTTGCACGCCGGCCGGGGGCCAGTTTTCGAGCTTCATGCCGAGCGAGAGACCGCGGGCGGCGAGCACTTCCTTGATTTCGGTGAGCGACTTCTTGCCGAGATTCGGCGTCTTCAGCAGCTCGACCTCGGTGCGCTGCACCAGGTCTCCGATGTAGTAGATGCTCTCGGCCTTCAGGCAGTTCGCCGACCGGACGGTGAGTTCGAGGTCGTCGATCGGACGCATCAGCAGCGGATCGATGCCGGTTGCGGCCGGTTTCGCGGCGGCGCTCTCGCGACGCGTGAAGTCGCCGAACACCGACAGTTGATCGGCGAGGATGTCGGCAGCGCGGCGCACTGCTTCTTCCGCTTCGATGGTGCCGTTGGTCTCGATATCGAGCACGAGCTTGTCGAGGTCGGTGCGCTGCTCAACGCGGGCGTTGTCGACTTCGAAGGCGACACGACGAATCGGGCTGAAACTCGCATCGAGTTGCAGGCGGCCGATCGGACGCGACTCCTCGTCTGGGCGACGACGCGACAGCGCCGGCTGGTAGCCGACGCCGCGCGCGATGCGCAGGCGCATGTTGATCTGCGTGTCCTTGGTCAGGTGGCAGATCACGTGATCGGGATTGATGATCTCGACGCTATGGTCCACCTTGATGTCACCGGCAGTGACGACACCCGGGCCCTTCTTGACCAGGGTGAGCAAGGTCTCGTCGTGACCGTGCATGCGCAGGGCCACATCCTTCAGGTTCAACAGGACTTCGATCACGTCCTCCTGCAGCCCTTCCAGAGTGGTGTACTCGTGCAGGACGTTGTCGATCTCGACTTCGGTGATGGCGCAGCCCGGAATCGACGAGAGCAGCACGCGCCGAAGCGCGTTGCCGAGCGTGTGGCCGAACCCGCGCTCGAGCGGTTCGACAGCGACGCGCGCGCGGTTGGGCGCGAGTCGCTCGGCGGTGATGCCGCGGGCGCGCATGACGCTTGTGGCGTTTGCAACCATGGTGATTGGGCTCTCCGGTTACTTCGAGTACAACTCGACAATGAGGTTCTCGTTGATGTCCGACGGCAAGTCCGCGCGGTCAGGCGCAACCTTGAACGTACCGGCCATCTTCTTCGCATCCACTTCGACCCATCCCGGCGTCAGATCCATCTCCTGGGACAGGGTCAGCGCTTCCTGGATACGCAACTGCTTGCGTGCGCCTTCGGCCACGGCGACTTCGTCGCCCGGCTTCACCTGGTAGGAGGCGAGATTGACCTTCTTGCCGTTGACGGTGATCGACTTGTGTGCGACCAGTTGTCGGGCACCGGCACGCGTCACCGCGAAACCCATGCGGAAAACGACGTTGTCGAGGCGGCTTTCGAGCAGGCGCAGCAAGTTTTCGCCGGTTGCACCCTTGAGATTCGAAGCCTTCGCGTAATACAGGCGGAATTGCCGTTCGAGCAGACCGTAGATGCGCTTCACCTTCTGCTTCTCGCGAAGCTGGACGGCGTAGTCGGACATCTTGCCCTTCTTGGCAGCACCGTGCTGGCCGGGCTTCTGTTCGAGCTTGCACTTCGAGTCCAGCGCGCGCGCCGGGCTCTTGAGACTGAGATCGGCGCCTTCACGACGCGCGAGCTTGCAGGTAGGACCGATATAACGAGCCATGGCTATTCTTCCTTAGACGCGACGCTTCTTCGGCGGACGGCAGCCGTTGTGCGGGATCGGCGTGATGTCGATGATGTTCGACACCTTGTAGCCGAGGGCATTGAGAGCACGAACCGCGGACTCGCGGCCCGGGCCGGGGCCCTTGATACGCACTTCGACGGACTTCAGCCCGTAGTCGAGCGCCGCACGACCGGCCTTCTCGGCAGCCACCTGCGCAGCGAAAGGGGTCGACTTGCGCGAACCGCGAAAGCCGGCGCCGCCCGAAGTCGCCCACGACAGGGCGTTGCCCTGCCGATCGGTGATCGTAATGATGGTGTTGTTGAACGAAGCCTGGACATGCGCGATACCGTCGGTAACGACGCGCTTGACCTTCTTCCTGGGCTTGACAGCCCCTTGAGTCTTGGCATTCATGATGAAGGTTTCCCGGCTCGATTACTTCTTGATCGCCCTGCGCGGACCCTTGCGCGTACGCGCATTGGTTCGCGTTCGCTGTCCGCGCACCGGCAGACCACGACGATGGCGCAGGCCACGGTAGCAACCGAGATCCTGCAGGCGCTTGATGCTGATGCCGACCTCCCGGCGCACGCCGCCCCCGCCCGTGAACTTCGTGATCTCCTGACGCAGACGCTCGACTTGGGCGTCCGTCAGATCCTTGACCTTGGTGGCCAGGTCGACACCCGCCGCCACACAAACCTTCTTCGAACGGGATCGTCCGATCCCGAAAATGCTCTGCAACCCGATCCACGCATGCTTGTGGACCGGAATATTCACACCGGCGATACGCGCCATCGCGTCTTCTCCAAAACTGTTAGCGCAGCGAACCAAACATTGTACACACTAAATCGCGCTCCGGCATCACCGTCGCGACCCGCACATCCTGCGCAGTTGCCTCAGCGGACGGATCCACTGCGACCATAATTCTTCAAGTTCGTCTTCTTCAGCAGGCTCTCGTACTGAGACGACACCAGGTGCGCCTGAATCTGCGCGGTGAAATCCATCACCACGACCACCACGATCAGCAGCGAGGTTCCGCCGAAATAGAACGGCACATTCCAGCCGGTCTGCAGGATCGTCGGCAACAGACAAACCGCCACCAGATACAACGCTCCGATCCCGGTGAGTCGCGTCATCACGCCATCGACGTAATCCGCTGTCGACTTGCCGGGACGAATGCCGGGGATCAGCGCGCCGGACTTCTTCAGGTTCTCTGCAGTCTCAGCCGAGTTGAACACCATCGCCGTGTAGAAGAAGGCGAACACGATGATCAGGGTGGCGAAGGTCACCAGATAAAGCGGCTCGCCCGGCATCAGCAAGTTGGAAACCCGCCGCAGGAACGTGGACAACTGGGCCAGCCAGCCTTCGCCACTAATGTTGCCACCCATGGCCGCGATCGTCGCCGGGAACATGATGAAGGACGAGGCAAAGATGGCCGGAATCACGCCCGACATGTTGATCTTGAGCGGCAGATGCGAACTCTGGTTGTTGTAAGCGCGCGAACCGCCCATGCGCCTTGCGTAGTTCACGGTGATGCGCCGTTGACCTCGCTCCATGAACACGACGAACAAGATCGTCGCGACGACCACGACAAGAATGCCGATCCCGATGAACACGTTGATCTCGCCCGAGGCCAGCTTCTGCAAGGAAATGCCCACCGCGCTCGGCAGTCCGGCGACGATGCCCGCGAAAATAATCAGGGATATGCCGTTGCCCACACCGCGCTCGGTGATCTGTTCGCCGAGCCACATCAGGAACATGGTCCCGGCAGTCAGTCCGATGACCGCGCTGATGATGAACGATGGACCCGGGTTCACGACGACGGGGAAGCCTCCTGCCGACGTGGTCTGGCTCTGCAATGCCACCGCCACGCCGAAGGCCTGGAACGCCGCCAAGCCGACCGCGCCGTATCGCGTCAATTGCGAAAGCCGACGACGTCCTGCCTCTCCTTCTTTTCGCCACGCCTGCATCGACGGCACCATCGTCGCCATCAGCTGGATAATGATCGATGCCGAGATGTAGGGGACAACATTCAGCGCGAATACCGACAGGCGCTCAAGCGCACCGCCGGAGAACATGTTGAACATGTCGAGGATGGTGCCACCCTGGCTCTCCATCAGCTGCGTCATCGCCTGCGGATTGACACCCGGCACCGGCACAAAGGTGCCGAGACGAAAAACGATCAACGCCAGCACGACGAAGATCAGGCGATCGCGAAGCTCGGTCATGCGACCAAGATTCGCGAGCGGATTCTGTGCAGGTGCCGAAGGATTCGCCACGCCTTACTCCATCTTGCCGCCGGCCGCTTCGATCGCAGCCTTGGCCCCGGCCGTGGCGAGCAAGCCCCTCAGCGTGTAGGCACGCTTGACCTCGCCCTTGGCGACCACCTTGCAGCGCTTGGCGGCCGAATCGATCAGGTTGGCTGCAACTAACGCTGCCAAGTCCACCATGGTGTCCTTAAGTGCATCGAGTTGATACAGCCGGACTTCCGCGGTGTCGGCCTTCAGCTTGGAGCGGAAACCGACCTTCGGCAAACGGCGCTGCAACGGCATCTGGCCGCCTTCGAAGCCCGGCTTGATCTTGCCCTTGCCGGTGCGCGCGTACGAACCCTTGTGGCCACGACCCGCGGTCTTGCCGAGACCAGAACCGATACCGCGGCCGACGCGAGTGCGCGCCGTACGCGCGCCAGCAGCGGGCTTGATGGTATTGAGACGCATGAGTTTTCTCCTGTGCTTCGCGGCGATCAGTTTTCGACGCGGACGAGGTAGTTGACCTTGTTGATCAGGCCACGCACCTGCGGTGAGTCCTTGAGGGTACGAACGCTGTTGAGCTTGCCAAGACCAAGCGCCTTCACGCTCAGGCGATGGATCGCTGGGCAACTGTTCGGGCTCTTGACGAGACGGACGGTAACCGTCGATTCGGTTGGCTTAGTCATGGTTCGGCACCAGGTCTTCGAGTTTCTTGCCGCGCTTCGCGGCGATATCGGCCGGCGACTGGATCGCCTGAAGGCCCCTGATCGTGGCGCGCACCAGATTGATCGGATTGCGCGAACCGACGGCCTTGGCCAGCACGTTGCGCACGCCGACAACTTCGAACACCGCACGCATTGCACCACCAGCGATTACGCCAGTACCTTCCGATGCCGGCTGCATGAACACGCGCGCCGCACCGTGGTTTGCCTTTACCGCGTACTGCAGCGTGCCATTCTTGAGTGACACCTTGACCATCGCCTTGCGCGCGCGGTCCATCGCCTTCGCGATCGCGGCCGGCACTTCGCGCGCCTTGCCGTACCCGAGACCGACGCGGCCCTCGCCATCACCGACGACGGTCAGCGCGGTAAAACTCATCTGGCGGCCACCCTTGACGGTCTTGGCCACGCGATTGACGGCGATCAGCTTCTCCTGGAGGCCATCGCCCTGTTCACGATCGTTGTTGCTCATATCTCACCTGTGGCTCGCCGCACACGAAGCGCGGCGGCATGATTTGCGGCTGGGCCGCTTGGAGTTGTGGGTAAAACCTCGTGCCTAGAACTTCAGACCGCCCTCGCGGGCAGCATCGGCGAGCGCAGCCACGCGGCCGTGATACAGGAATCCGGAACGATCGAATGCGACCGTCTCGACGCCGGCCGCCTTCGCGCGTTCCGCGATGGCCTTGCCGACGGCAGCTGCAGCCGCCTTGTTCTTGGTGCCCTTGAGTCCGGCGATCACCTCGTCCTGCAACGTATTCGCCGAAGCCAGCACTTCGCCTTGGGCCGAAAAGACCTGGGCGTAGAGATGCTGGCTCGAGCGATGCACGGACAGGCGCGCAACAGCGAGCGTACGGATGTGTGCGCGCGTCTTCTTGGCGCGGCGCAGACGGGAAAGGTTCTTTTCCATGGTGGGTATCCTCAGTCAGCCCGCGATTACGCTTTCTTCGCTTCTTTCAGCGTGATCTTCTCGCCGGCGTAGCGAACGCCCTTGCCCTTGTAGGGCTCCGGCGGACGGAAGGCGCGAATCTTCGCAGCGGCTTGGCCAACGACCTGCTTGTCCGCGCCCTTAATGACGATTTCCGTCTGGGTCGGCGTCTCGATCGTGACCCCGACCGGCGGCGTGAACAACACCGGATGCGAGAACCCGAGCGAAAGGTTCAGATCCTTGCCCTGCATCGCAGCGCGATAGCCGACACCAACCAGCTCAAGCTTTCGCTCGAAGCCATTGGCCACACCGGAAACCATGTTGTTCAGCAATGCACGCAAGGTCCCGGCCATCGCCATTTGCTCGGCGGTGGCACCGAGGGTGACCGTGCCGCCCTCGATCTTGACCTCGATGTCCAGCGGACGCGCTGTCGTCAACGTGCCCTTGGGCCCCTTGACCGTGACCACTTCACCGGAAACATTGCATTCGACGCCCTTGATCAGGGAAATCGGCTTCTTGGCAACTCGTGACATGGGGTTCTCTCCTTAAGCCACGAGGCAGATCACTTCGCCGCCCAAGCCCTTCGCGCGAGCCTGCGCGTCGGTCATGATGCCGGACGACGTGGAAACAATGGACACGCCGAGACCGTTCAGGACCCGCGGCAGACCGTCCTTGCCGCGATACTGGCGCAGACCGGGCTTGCTGACGCGCTGCAGGCGATCAATCGCCGGCTTGCCAAGGTAATAGCGCAGCGCGATCTCGATCTCTTTCTTGTTGCCATCAAGGTCGCGCACGGCGACGTCGTTGATGTAGCCCTCGTCTTTGAGGACTTTGGCGATTGCCAACTTGACCTTTGAAGCCGGCATCTTCACCGACACCTTGCCGATCGCGAGACCGTTGCGGATGCGGGTGAACATGTCGGCGATAGGATCAGTCATGCTCATGGGATGAATCTCCGTGAGTTAGCACCGATATCCGGTACCGATTGTGGATGGGACTTACCAGCTGGCCTTGCGCAAACCCGGAACGTCGCCACGCATGGTGGCTTCGCGCAGCTTGTTGCGACCAAGACCGAACTTGCTGTACACGCCGCGCGAACGCCCGGACAGCTCGCAGCGGTTGCGCTGACGGCACGGACTGGCATCACGCGGCAACTTCTGCAGTTGCTTGATCGCTTCCATGCGATCCTCGAACGAGACCTTGGGGTCAACCGACTGACGCTTCAGCTCGGCTCGCTTCGCAGCGTATTTCTTGACGGTCTTGGCGCGCTTGATGTCGCGATTGACCATGGACGTCTTTGCCATGAAGGACTCTCGGTTCGGTTTAGTTGCGGAACGGGAACTTGAAGCCTTCGAGCAGCGCCTTGGCTTCGGCATCGGACTTCGCGGTCGTGGTGATCGCGATATCCATGCCGCGCAGCGCGTCGATGGCATCGAAGTTGATTTCCGGGAAAATGATCTGTTCCTTGATGCCGAAGTTGTAGTTGCCCCGGCCGTCGAAGGAACGTCCGCTGACGCCACGGAAGTCGCGAACGCGCGGCAACGCGATGGTGATCAGGCGATCGAGGAACTCGAACATGCGCGCGCGGCGCAACGTCACCTTGGCGCCAATCGGCCAGCCGTCGCGGATCTTGAAGGTCGCAACGGAGACGCGAGCCTTGGTCGCCACGGGCTTCTGCCCGGCGATCTTGGTCATGTCGTCGAGCGCGTTGTCGAGTACCTTCTTGTTCGCCGCGGCCTCGCCCACGCCCATGTTCAGCGTGACCTTGACCAGACGCGGCACCTGCATCGGGTTCTTGTAGCCGAAACGCTCCATCAACTGCGGAACGACGACATCTTTGTAATGTTGTTCAAAACGGGTAGCCATGGTGATTCCTTATGCGTCCACCATTTCACCGGACTTGCGAAAAACACGGACCTTGCGCGGCTTGTCGCCTGCAGTGGCCGGTGCCAGCGTCTTGAAGCCGACGCGTTCGCCCTTTCCGGTGACGGTGTTCAGGAGCATCACGTTCGAGACGTGAATCGGTGCTTCGCGTTCCACGATGCCGCCAGGCTGGTTCGCCTGGGGGTTCGGCTTGGTGTGGCGCTTGATCAGGTTCATGTTCTGCACCACGACCTTGTCTTCGACAACGCGCAGCACTTCACCCTTGGAACCCTTGTTCTTGCCGGCGATCACGAGAACTTGGTCGCCCTTCTTGATGCGTTTCATTGGCTAGTCCCTCAGAGCACTTCGGGCGCCAGCGAGACGATCTTCATGAATCGCTCACCGCGCAATTCGCGGGTCACGGGTCCGAAGATGCGCGTGCCGATCGGCTCGAGCTTGTTGTTGAGCAGAACTGCGGCATTGCCATCGAAGCGAATCAGCGAGCCGTCCGGACGGCGCACACCCTTACGGGTACGCACGACCAAGGCGTCATAAACCTCACCCTTCTTGACCTTGCCGCGCGGAATGGCCTCCTTGATCGACACCTTGATGATGTCGCCAATGCCGGCATAACGACGCTTTGAGCCGCCGAGCACCTTGATACACATCAGTTCGCGTGCGCCACTGTTATCGGCGGCCGCGAGATGGGATTGCATCTGAATCATGGTGTCTGGCTCCTCAGCCCGCGCTCTCAACGACTTCGACGACGCGCCAGTTCTTGGTCTTCGACATCGGCGCGCACTCTGCAATTCGCACCTTGTCGCCTTCCTGGCACTTGCCGCTCTCGTCGTGAGCATGCACCTTGGTCGTACGACGCAGTGCCTTCCCGTACAGCGAGTGCGACTGGAGGCGTTCGATCACCACCGTCACGGTCTTCTGCATCTTGTTGCTGACGACGCGACCTTCGATCGTGCGCAGCGCTTTGTTGGTATCAGTCATGACGGTTGTCTCACTTCTTCTCGCCGAGCACGGTCTTGGTGCGCGCGATTTCTCGACGCACGCGCTTGATCTCGTGCGGATGCGCGAGCTGACCGGTACCGCGCTGCATGCGCAGGTTGAACTGTTCCTTGCGCAGCTCACCGACGTGCGCTTGCAGGTCGGCGGCTGACTTGTCGCGAAGCTTCTTGTTATCCATTAGCGCACCGTACGCGTCACGAAGGTGGTCTGAATGGAAAGCTTCGCCGCGGCCAGACGGAACGCTTCGCGCGCCGTTGCCTCGGGTACACCCTCCATCTCGTAAAGGACACGACCGGGTGCGACGACCGCCACCCAGAACTCCACGCTGCCCTTGCCGCTACCCATGCGGACTTCAACCGGCTTGCGCGTGATCGGCTTGTCCGGGAACACTCGGATCCAGAGCTTGCCGCCGCGCTTGACGAAGCGGGAGATTGTACGACGCCCGGCCTCGATTTGGCGAGCGGTAAGGTGACCATGGGTGATCGCCTTCAGACCATATTCACCGAAGCTTACGTTCGCTCCATTGTGTGAGAGCCCGCGATTGCGGCCCTTGAATACCTTGCGGTACTTGGTTCGAGATGGTTGCAGCATGACTTATGCTCCTCGGCCCGGGCGATCGCCACGGTCGCCACGATCCTGACGATCGCCACGCTCACGGCTCGGACGCTCGGAACGATCATTGCGTTCGTTCTTGTCGGCGTTGGCGGCGTCCGCCGTCGCGGCGGCGAGATCGAAGATGTCGCCCTTGTAGATCCAGACCTTGATGCCGATGATGCCGTAGGTGGTCTTGGCCTGGGCGAATCCATAATCGATATCGGCGCGCAGCGTATGCAGCGGCACACGACCCTCGCGGTACCACTCGGTGCGGGCGATTTCCGCACCATTCAAGCGGCCAGCAACATTGACCTTGATGCCCAGAGCACCAAGGCGCATCGCATTACCAACGGAGCGCTTCATTGCGCGGCGGAACATGATGCGACGCTCAAGCTGTTGCGCAATCGACTCGGCCACCAACTGGGCATCAAGTTCGGGCTTGCGGACTTCCGACACGTTGATGTGCGTCGGAACGCCCATCATGTCGGATACATCCTTGCGCAGCTTCTCGATGTCCTCGCCTTTCTTGCCGATCACGACACCCGGACGCGCCGTGTGGATGGTGACGCGGGCGGTCTTGCCGGGCGCTCGATCTGGATGCGCGAGATCCCGGCAGCAGCCAGGCGCTCACGCAGCATTTCGCGTACTTTCAGGTCGGCAGCAAGGTACGAGGCGAAGTCTTTCTTGCCCGAATACCAGGTCGAATTCCAGTCCTTGGAGATTCCAAGGCGGATGCCGGTGGGATGAACTTTGTGACCCATCGTCGTCCTCGCTTACTTGCCGGAACCCACGACCACAGTGATGTGGCTCGTGCGTTTGATAATGCGCGTACCGCGGCCCTTTGCTCGGGCATGCATGCGCTTCATGGTCGGGCCTTCGTCGACGAAGATCTGGGTGACCTTCAGTTCGTCGATATCGGCGCCCTGGTTGTTTTCTGCGTTCGCGATGGCGGACTGCAACACCTTCCTGACGATTTCCGCAGCCTTCTTGGTGCTGAAGGTCAGGATATTGGCGGCGCGGCCAACCGGCAGCCCGCGCACCTGGTCGGCGACCAGGCGTGCCTTCTGCGGCGAGATGCGGGCGGTACGGTGAATGGCTTTGGCTTCCATGGTCATCGCTCCTTATTTGCCCGACTTCTTGTCGCCGCCGTGGCCCTTGAAGGTGCGGGTCACTGCGAACTCGCCGAGCTTGTGCCCGACCATGTTCTCGTTGACCAGCACCGGCACATGCGCCTTGCCGTTGTGCACGGCAATCGTCAGGCCGACCATTTCCGGCAGGATCATCGAGCGGCGCGACCAGGTCTTGATCGGTCGCTTGCTGCTGGTGGCGACAGCGGTATCAACCTTCTTCGCCAGGTGCAGGTCCACGAAGGGACCCTTCTTGAGTGAACGTGGCATAGTCGATTAACCCCTGCGGTCGCGAACGATGGAACCTTGCGTGCGCTTGTTCTTGCGCGTCTTGTAACCCTTGCTCGGCTGGCCCCAGGGCGAAACCGGATGCGGATTGCCCTGGCCAGCACGCGCCTCACCGCCACCGTGCGGGTGGTCAACCGGATTCATCGCCGCGCCACGAACGGTGGGGCGAATGCCGCGCCAGCGCTGCGCACCGGCCTTGCCGATCTTGCGCAGACTGTGCTCGTTGTTGCCGACCTCGCCGATCGTCGCGCGGCAGTCGGACGGGACCTTGCGCATTTCGCCGGAACGCAGACGCAAGGTCGCATAGCCCTGATCGCGCGCAATCAACTGGGCGCCCGCTCCGGCACTACGTGCGATCTGCGCGCCCTTGCCGGGACGCATCTCGATGCAATGCACGGTAGTACCCACCGGAACGTTGATCAACGGCATCGAATTGCCGACCTTGATCGGCGCGTCCTTGCCGGCAATCAGTTGGTCGCCGACCTTCAGCCCCTTGGGCGAAATGATGTAACGGCGTTCACCATCGACGTAGCAGACGAGCGCAATGTGCGCGGTGCGGTTCGGATCATACTCGACGCGTTCGACGCGACAGGCGATGCCTTCCTTGTCACGCTTGAAGTCGATGATGCGGTAGTTCTGCTTGTGTCCACCGCCCTGGTGCCGGGTAGTGATGCGACCGTGGTTGTTGCGGCCGCCGGTTTTGCCCTGCGACTCGGTCAGCGCAGCCAGCGGCCCGCCCTTGTGCAGACCCTGCGTCGAGACACGCACCATCTGGCGGCGTCCGGGCGAAGTCGGCTTGAATGTAATCAGTGCCATGTGTGCTTACCTCAGGCCTTGGCCACGATGTCGATCGTCTGGCCTTCTGCAAGGCTGACGTACGCCTTGCGGAAACCGCCGCGACCGCCGAGTCGACCCTTGAACGCCTTGGCCTTGCCCTTGACGTTCAGGACGTTGACCGCCTTGACATTGACCTTGAACAGTTCCTCTACAGCCATCTTGACGTCGGCCTTGGTTGCGGTGGACGCGACCTCGAAGACGTACTGGTTGGCGCTGTCCTGGATGCGTGCACTCTTCTCGGAGACGAGCGGCGCGCGCAACACCTGCAACAATCGTTCGTTGCTCATGCCAGCCACTCCTCGATCTTCTTGACGGTATCGACGGTCATCACGACGTTGTCGGCGTAGACCAGATCCACCGGGTTCAAACCGGCCACATCCACGACGCCGACATACGGCAGGTTCTGCGAGGCAAGAAATAGATTCTGGCTGCCACTCTCGGTGACGATCAGCGTCTTTCCACCACCGATCGCAACAATCTTGGCGTGCAGCTGCTGGGTTTTGGGCGCTTCGATATCGAAGCTCTCGACCACCTTGAGACGGCCGCTTCGCGCCAGTTCCGAGAGGATCGCGGCCATGGCGCCGCGGTACATCTTGCGGTTCACCTTTTGCTCGAAGCTGCGCGGACGCGCGGCAAAAGTAACGCCACCGCCGACAAAAATCGGAGCGCGGTAGTCGCCGTGACGGGCGCCACCACCTTTCTGCTTCTTGAACTTCTTGGTGGTGCCGGAGAGGTCGGCGCGTGACTTCTGCGCCTTGGTGCCAGATCGACCGGCCGCACGGAACGCGTTCACCACCTGGTGCACCAGGTCTTCGCTGTAGGCACGTCCGAAAATCGCGTCGGACACGCTCAGTGGCTGCTTGCTGTCAATAATGCTCAATTCCATGATCGCGTTCCTCACTTCGCCGCTTTGGCTGCGGGACGCACGATCACGTCGCCGCCCGGTGCACCCGGCACAGCGCCACGGATCGCTATCAGGCCGCGCTCCGCATCGATGCGCACCACTTCGAGATTCATCGAAGTCTGATTGACGGCACCCATGTGACCGGACATCTTCTTGCCTGGAAACACGCGACCAGGCGTCTGGCGCTGACCGATGGAGCCCGGAGAACGATGCGACAACGAGTTACCGTGGGTCGCGTCGCCCATCGTGAAATGGTGGCGCTTGATCGTGCCCTGGAAGCCTTTGCCCTTGGTCACGCCGGCAACATCGACCGCCTGCCCGACCTTAAACAGTTCGTCCGCCTTGAGTTCGCCGCCGACGGCGAAACCGCCGATCTGCGCGTCGTCCACACGGAACTCCCAGAGACCCCGACCGGCCTCAACCTTGGCCTTGGCGTAGTGCCCGGCCAGCGGCCTGGTGACAAGCGCTGCGCGCTTCCTGCCGGCCGTAACCTGGATCGCCGAATAGCCATCCGTTTCCTTGGTCTTCACCTGCGTGATGCGGTTCGGCGATGCCTCGATCAGCGTCACCGGTACCGACACACCGTCTTCAGTGAAGACCCGCGTCATGCCGCATTTGCGGCCTACCAAACCGATACTCATGTTCCTGTCCTAATTGCGGCGCTTTAATACAACTTGATCTGGACATCCACGCCGGCGGCGAGGTCAAGTTTCATCAGCGCGTCTACGGTCTTGTCGTTGGGATCGACAATATCCAGAACGCGTTTGTGGGTACGGGTCTCGTACTGGTCACGCGCGTCCTTGTCCACGTGCGGCGAGACCAGCACGGTGTAACGCTCGATCTTCGTCGGAAGCGGAATCGGACCGTGCACTTGCGCGCCGGTACGCTTCGCGGTTTCGACAATTTCGCTCGCGGACTTGTCGATCAAGCGATGATCGAAAGCCTTAAGACGAATTCGGATTTTCTGGTCTGCCATTGCCGTGTCCTTCTTGTTGACGGGCCGCGGGGCGCGCACACCCCGCGACGCTCGTGATGTTTCAATCGTTGCTCAGACGAGGATCTTCGCCACCACGCCGGCGCCGACGGTGCGGCCACCTTCGCGGATCGCAAAGCGCAGACCTTCTTCCATCGCGATCGGGTGAATCAGCGTCACCACCATCTTGGTGTTGTCGCCCGGCATCACCATCTCGACACCCTCCGGCAACTCGCAGGCGCCAGTCACGTCGGTCGTGCGGAAGTAAAACTGCGGGCGGTAGCCGCGGAAGAACGGCGTGTGACGTCCGCCCTCTTCCTTCGACAGCACGTACACTTCGGCTTCGAACTTGGTGTGCGGCGTAATCGTGCCCGGCTTGCAGATGACCTGACCGCGCTCGATGTCCTCGCGCTTCGTGCCGCGCAGCAACAGACCCGCGTTGTCACCCGCCTGACCCTGATCCAGCAGCTTGCGGAACATCTCGACGCCGGTCACCGTCGTCTTCGTCGTCGGACGGATTCCGACCACTTCGATTTCCTCGCCCACCTTGACCACACCACGCTCGATGCGTCCGGTCACCACCGTGCCGCGACCCGAAATCGAGAACACGTCTTCGACCGGCATCAGGAACGGCTTGTCCACGTCGCGCTTCGGCTCCGGAATGTAGCTGTCCAGCGCTTCCACCAGCTTGATGATCGCCGGCACGCCGATTTCGCTCTGATCACCTTCCAGCGCCTTCAGCGCCGATCCCTTGATGATCGGCGTGTCGTCGCCCGGGAAGTTGTACTTCGAAGCAGGTCGCGCACTTCCATCTCGACCAGTTCCAGCAACTCAGGCGTCGTCCACCATGTCCGCCTTGTTCAGGAACACCACGATGTACGGCACGCCCACCTGGCGCGCCAGCAGAATGTGCTCGCGCGTCTGCGGCATCGGTCCGTCCGCCGCCGAACACACCAGGATCGCACCGTCCATCTGCGCTGCTCCCGTGATCATGTTCTTCACGTAGTCCGCATGCCCAGGGCAGTCCACGTGCGCGTAGTGGCGCTTCGGCGACTCGTATTCCACGTGCGCCGTCGAGATCGTGATCCCGCGCGCCTTCTCTTCCGGCGCCGCGTCGATCTGGTCGTACGCCTTGAACTCGCCACCAAAACGCTCCGCACCGATCTTCGTCAGCGCCGCTGTCAGCGTCGTCTTGCCGTGATCCACGTGACCAATCGTCCCCACGTTCACGTGCGGCTTGGTGCGTTCGAATTTACCCTTTGCCATGACTGCAAACCCTTGAATGAATAGTCGGAAAACTGGAGTGGATCAGGCGTTCTTCTTGATCACCGCTTCAGCGATGTTGTTCGGCGCTTCGGCGTAGTGATCGAACTCCATGGTGAATGTGGCTCGACCCTGCGACATCGAGCGCATCGCGGTTGCGTAACCAAACATCTCGCCCAGCGGCACCATCGCATTGATGACCTTGCCCGATGGCGTGTCGTCCGATCCTTGCAGGATGCCGCGACGGCGACTCAGATCGCCCATCACGTCGCCCATGTAGTCTTCCGGCGTCACCACCTCGACCTTCATGATCGGCTCCAGCAGCGCCGGGTTGGCCTTGTGGAAGGCCTCCTTGAACGCCATCGAACCCGCGACCTTGAATGCCATTTCGTTCGAGTCGACATCGTGATACGAACCGTCGACCGCCTTGATCTTCACGTCGACCACCGGGAAACCGGCGAGAACGCCGTTCTTGATCGCTTCCTGGATGCCCTTGTCCGCGGCAGTGACGTATTCCTTCGGGACGACGCCACCGACGATGGCGTTCTCGAAAAGATAACCACCGCCGCGCTCCATCGGCTCCATCTCGATCACGATGTGACCGTATTGACCGCGGCCACCGGACTGGCGCACGAACTTGCCTTCCTGTCGTACTGCCTTGCGGATTGCTTCACGATACGCAACCTGCGGCTTGCCGACATTGGCCTCGACGTTGAACTCGCGCTTCATGCGGTCAACGAGGATTTCAAGATGCAACTCGCCCATGCCCGAGATGATCGTCTGCGCCGACTCCTCGTCGGTGCGAACGCGGAACGATGGGTCTTCCTGCGCCAATCGACCGAGCGCGATACCCATGCGTTCCTGGTCCGACTTGGTCTTGGGTTCCACCGCCATCGAGATCACCGGCTCCGGGAAGATCATCCGCTCCAGCGTGATCACATGATCCTGAGAACAGAGCGTGTCGCCCGTGGTGACATCCTTGAGACCGACCGCGGCGGCGATATCGCCGGCCAGGACTTCCTTGATCTCGTCGCGCTGATTCGCGTGCATCTGCAAGATGCGACCTATACGTTCTTTCTTGCTCTTGACCGGATTGTAGACATGGTCGCCCGCATTGAGCGTGCCCGAGTAGACGCGGAAAAAGGTCAGCGAGCCTACGTAAGGATCGGTCATGATCTTGAACGCGAGCGCCGAGAACGGCTCCTTGTCGCCGGAAGTGCGGCTCGCTTCCCTGTCATTTTCATCCATCCCCTGGACCGGCGGACGATCCGACGGTGCCGGAAGGAAGTGGATGACCGCATCCAGCATGGCCTGGACGCCCTTGTTCTTGAACGCCGTGCGGCAGAACATCGGAATGATGTCGCAGGTCAGCGTGCGCGCGCGAATGCCGCTCATGATCTCTGCCTCGGAGAGGTCACCCTCTTCGAGATACTTGTTCATCAGCTCTTCGGAGGACTCGGCGGCGGCCTCGACCATAAACTCGCGCGCCTTCTTGGCGTCAGCCACAAGCGCAGCAGGAATCTCCCCGTAGGTGAATGTCGTTCCCTGGTTGGCCATATCCCAGATGATGGCCTTCATTTTCATCAGATCGACCACGCCCTCGAAGCCTTCCTCAGCGCCGATCGGCAACTGCATCGGGACTGGATAGGCATTCAGCCGGGTCTTCAGCTGATCGACGACCTTGTAGAAGTTCGCGCCGGTGCGATCCATCTTGTTGACGAATGCAAGCCGCGGCACGGAGTACTTGTTGGCCTGGCGCCAGACGGTCTCTGACTGCGGCTGCACACCGCCAACCGCACACAACACGAACACAGCGCCGTCGAGCACGCGCAGCGAGCGCTCCACCTCGATGGTGAAGTCGACGTGTCCAGGTGTGTCGATGATATTGAAGCGATGCTCCTGGAAAGACTTGTCCATGCCCTTCCAGAAGCAGGTCGTGGCCGCGGACGTGATGGTGATGCCGCGCTCCTGTTCCTGCTCCATCCAGTCCATCGTCGCGGCGCCGTCATGGACTTCGCCGATCTTGTGGTTGACGCCGGTGTAGAACAGGATGCGCTCGGTCGTGGTGGTCTTGCCGGCATCGATGTGGGCCATGATGCCGAAATTGCGGTAACGCTCGATGGGCGTGATGCGCGCCATGATCAGATTCCTGTCCGGTTACCAGCGGTAATGCGCGAAAGCCTTGTTGGCTTCGGCCATGCGATGCGTTTCTTCACGCTTCTTGACGGCACCACCACGGCTCTCGGCGGCGTCGACGAGCTCGCCGGCGAGCTTGCGTGGCATCGATGTCTCGCCACGCTTGCGCGCCGCATCGATGGTCCAGCGCATGGCCAGCGCCAGACGGCGCGACGGACGTACTTCGACCGGCACCTGATAGGTGGCACCGCCGACACGACGCGACTTCACTTCGACCGCGGGAGCGACGTTGCTCAGCGCCTTGTCGACGAGCGCGATGGCGTCCGCGTTCTTTTCACCAATCACGTCGAGCGCGCCGTACACGATGCCTTCGGCCGTCGACTTCTTGCCGCTCTTCATGATCATGTTGATGAAACGCGCGATCGTCTCGCTCCCGTGCTTTGGATCGGGGAGCAAGCTGCGCTGCGGAGTGGAGCCTTTACGCGACATAGGAATTCAACCCAGACTGGAAATTAGGATTTCGGGCGCTTGGCGCCGTACTTCGAACGACTCTGGCGACGCTTGGCGACGCCGGCGGCATCGAGCGAACCGCGTACCGTGTGGTAGCGAACGCCCGGCAGGTCCTTGACTCGACCACCGCGGATCAGAACGACCGAGTGCTCCTGCAGGTTGTGACCTTCGCCACCGATGTAGCTGATGACTTCAAAGCCGTTGGTCAGTCGCACCTTGGCGACTTTGCGCAGCGCCGAGTTCGGCTTCTTCGGGGTCGTGGTGTACACGCGGGTGCAGACGCCGCGGCGTTGCGGGCAGCTGGCCAGGGCCGGCGATGCGCTCTTGTAGGTCTTCGGACGGCGCGCAGTGCGCACCAACTGGTTGATCGTCGCCATGTGAAAGAGTCCTGAGAAACGAAAGACAGGCCGGCACCAGCCGACCTGTCAGCTTTGAGACTTTAACAGCCGGTTCACCCGACTGTCAACGACACAACAACCTTCCCTGGCCGCGAACACGAGGCGCTTCATGCGCCTCATTTCGTATGTAGAACGAGCCTTCAGGCCTCGTCTGAACCGCCATCTTCCGCGAGAGGCTCCGCGAACGTCACGCTGGACGCACCTCGGAACGAATCCAGCTCAGCCTGGGTAAGCCCGGAGTTCGCCGCACGTCGCTTCGCGTGGTAGGCCAACCCGGTACCGGCGGGAATCAAGCGGCCAACGATAACGTTTTCCTTCAGGCCACGCAAGGTGTCACGCGTCCCGCGCACTGCTGCCTCGGTCAGAACGCGGGTTGTCTCCTGGAAGGAGGCGGCCGAGATGAACGACTCGGTTGCCAGCGAAGCCTTGGTGATGCCGAGCAGGACCGGGTCGTAGCTCGCGACTCGTTCATTGCGTACACGCACCCGCGCGTTCTCGTCGAGCACGCGCACGCGATCAGTCTGCTCACCGCGCATGTATCGAGTATCGCCGCCGTCCGAAATCTCGACCTTTCGCAGCATTTGACGAATGATCGTTTCGATGTGCTTGTCGTTGATCTTCACGCCCTGCAGACGGTACACGTCCTGAATTTCTCGGGTCAGGTATTCGGCCAACGGCTCCACGCCCTTCAGCCGCAGAATGTCCTGCGGATTCGGTTCGCCGTCGACAACAGTCTCACCCTTCTCGATGTGCTCGCCCTCGAAAACGATCACCTGGCGCCACTTCGGGATCAATTCCTCGTGGGTGTCGCCATCCTTGTCGGTAATGATCAGCCGCTGCTTGCCTTTGGTGTCCTTGCCGAAACTGATGATGCCAGTGCGCTCGGCGAGAATCGCCGGCTCCTTCGGCTTGCGCGCCTCGAACAAGTCTGCCACGCGCGGCAAACCGCCGGTGATGTCGCGGGTCTTCGATGTTTCCTGCGGGATTCGGGCAACCACGTCACCCACGCCGACCTGGGCACCATCCTGCAACGACACGATCGCACCTGGCGGCAGGAAGTACTGCGCCGGGATATCGGTACCAGGCAGTTTGAGCTCCTTGCCCTTCTTGTCTTCGAGGCGAACCATCGGCCGCAGGTCCTTCGCCGCCGAGCCACGACGCTTCGGATCAGTCACGACTGCAGACTGCAGTCCGGTCAGCTCGTCGATCTGCTCCTGAACGGTGATGCCGTCCACGAAGTCGCTGAAGCGCAGGGTGCCGGCAACTTCCGAAACAATTGGATGGGTATGCGGATCCCAGTTCGCAACGGTCTGGCCAGCCTTGACCGGAGCGCCGTCTTTGACCGAGATGGTCGCGCCGTACGGCACTCGATAGCGCTCACGCTCGCGACCGTGAGCATCCATCACCGACAGCTCGCCAGAACGCGACACCGCCACCAGGTGACCGGCGGCATGTTGCACGGTCTTGACGTTGTTGAACTTGAGCGAGCCATTGGTCTTCACCTGCACGCTATCCACCGCGGCCGCACGCGACGCAGCCCCACCGATATGGAAGGTACGCATGGTCAGCTGCGTGCCGGGCTCACCGATGGACTGCGCGGCGATGACGCCAACCGCTTCGCCGATGTTCACCAGATGACCGCGGGCAAGATCGCGCCCGTAGCAACTCGAGCAGACGCCATGTCGCGACTCGCAGGTGATCGTCGAGCGCACCTTGACCGACTGGACTCCCGCAGTTTCGAGCTGCTCGACAGCCCTCTCGTCCAACAGCGCATTGCGCTCGACGATCGGTTTGTCTTCGTTGCCCGGCGCGTAGACATCCTCGGCGACGACGCGACCGAGCACGCGATCGCGCAGTGGTTCGACCACATCGCCACCTTCGACGATGGCGGTCATGGTGAAGCCGGCGTAGGTGCCGCAATCGGGCTCGGTGATGACCACATCCTGTGCAACATCGACGAGGCGCCGCGTCAGATAACCCGAGTTGGCGGTCTTCAACGCGGTATCCGCCAGTCCTTTGCGAGCACCATGGGTCGAGATGAAGTACTGCAACACGTCCAGGCCTTCGCGAAAGTTGGCCTTGATCGGCGTCTCGATGATCGAGCCGTCCGGTCGCGCCATCAGTCCACGCATGCCTGCGAGCTGACGAATCTGTGCGGCGCTGCCGCGCGCACCGGAGTCGGCCATGATGAAGATCGAGTTCATCGACTTCTGCTCGACCATATCGCCCTTGGCATTCTTCACCTTGTCGGTGCCGATACCCTTCATCATCGCTTGCGCGACGCGCTCGTTGGTACGCGACCAGATGTCGACTACCTTGTTGTAGCGCTCGCCTGCTGTCACCAGGCCAGAAGCGAATTGCTCCTGGATGTCCTTCACTTCCTTATCGGCCTCGCCCACGATCTGCGCCTTCTCCGGCGGGATCGTCATGTCGTCGATGCCGATCGACACTCCGGCGCGGGTCGCATAAGCGAATCCCGTGTACATCAGCTGGTCAGCAAAAACGACTGTTTCCTTGAGCCCGAGGGTACGGTAGGAGGCATTGATCAGCCGCGAGATCGCCTTCTTGGTCAGGTCCTGATTAATCACTGCGAACGGCATGCCCTGCGGCAATATTTCGGCCAGCAAGGCGCGACCCACCGTGGTCTCGACAATCGAGTGCTTGCCGGAGCGATCGCCTTCGGGATCGGGCAGACGCACCTTGATCTTGGCGTGCAGCGCGGCCGCGCGGTTGTCGTAAGCGCGTTTAACTTCGCTGATATTCGCGAAGATCATGCCCTCGCCCTTCGCATTCACGAGTTCACGGGTCATGTAGTACAGACCGAGAACGACGTCCTGGGTCGGAACGATGATTGGCTCACCGTTGGCCGGGCTGAGGATGTTGTTGGAAGACATCATCAGCGCACGCGCTTCCAACTGGGCTTCGATCGACAGCGGCACGTGCACCGCCATCTGGTCACCGTCGAAGTCGGCGTTGAATGCCGTACAGACCAGCGGGTGCAACTGGATCGCCTTGCCTTCGATCAGCACCGGCTCGAACGCCTGGATGCCGAGACGGTGCAGAGTCGGTGCGCGGTTCAGCATCACCGGATGCTCGCGGATCACCTCTTCAAGGATGTCCCACACCTCTGCAGACTCTCGCTCGACCAACTTCTTGGCCGCCTTGATCGTCGTCGCCAGACCGCGCAACTGCAGCTTCGAGAAAATGAACGGTTTGAACAGTTCCAGCGCCATCTTCTTCGGCAGGCCGCACTCGTGCAGCTTGAGCTTGGGACCAACCACGATGACCGAACGCCCCGAATAATCAACGCGCTTGCCGAGCAGGTTCTGGCGGAACCGTCCCTGCTTGCCCTTGATCATGTCGGCCAGCGACTTGAGCGGACGCTTGTTGGTTCCGGTGATGGCGCGACCGCGACGGCCGTTGTCCATCAGCGCATCCACCGATTCCTGCAACATGCGCTTTTCGTTGCGCACGATGATGTCCGGCGCATTGAGTTCGAGCAGTCGCTTCAGGCGGTTGTTGCGGTTGATGACGCGACGATAAAGGTCATTGAGATCCGATGTCGCGAAACGACCACCGTCGAGGGGCACCAGCGGACGCAGGTCCGGCGGCAGCACCGGCAACACCGTCATCACCATCCACTCTGGGCGGTTACCAGAATCGATGAAGCTCTCCATCAGCTTGATGCGCTTGGAATAACGCTTGAGCTTGGTCTCGGACGAGGTGCTGCCCATTTCCTCGCGCAGACGCACAAGCTCGGCGTTCAGGTCGATCGTCTTCAGCAACTCGTGCACGGCTTCGGCGCCCATGCGGGCGTCGAACTCGTCGCCGTGTTCCTCGACCGACTGCAGGAACTGTTCTTCCGACAGGATCTGACCACGATCAAGCGGGGTCAGACCCGGGTCGACCACGACATAGGCTTCGAAGTACAGGATGCGTTCGATGTCACGCAAGGTCATGTCCAGCATCAGGCCGATGCGCGACGGCAACGACTTGAGGAACCAGATGTGCGCGGTTGGCGAGGCCAACTCGATGTGGCCCATGCGCTCGCGACGCACCTTGGCCAAAGTCACTTCGGTGCCGCACTTCTCGCAGACCACGCCACGGTGCTTCATGCGCTTGTACTTGCCGCAGAGGCATTCGTAATCTTTGATCGGTCCGAAGATCGCGGCGCAGAACAGGCCGTCGCGCTCGGGCTTGAACGTGCGGTAGTTGATGGTCTCCGGCTTCTTCACCTCGCCGAACGACCAGGATCGGATCAGGTCGGGCGAAGACAGCCCGATGCGGATCGAGTCGAAGTCGAGCGACTGGCGCTGCTGGTTGAACAAGTTGAGCAAATCTTTCATGGCATCAATCTCCTAAAGCTCACTGGCCTTCCAGCTCGATATTGATCGCAAGCGAACGGATTTCCTTCACCAACACATTGAAGGACTCCGGCATGCCCGCGGTCATCTCGTGATTGCCGTCGACAATGTTCTTGTACATCTGGTTGCGGCCGCCGACGTCGTCGGATTTGACCGTGAGCATCTCCTGCAGCGTGTAGGCTGCACCGTAGGCTTCCAGCGCCCAGACTTCCATTTCGCCGAAGCGCTGACCGCCGAACTGGGCCTTGCCGCCCAGCGGCTGCTGGGTGACGAGCGAGTACGGACCGGTCGAACGCGCGTGGATTTTGTCGTCGACGAGATGGTTGAGCTTGAGCATGTACATGTAGCCGACGGTAACCTGACGATCGAAGGCCTCACCGGTACGCCCGTCGAACAGCGTCGTCTGGCCCGACTCGGGCAGCTCCGCCAGCCGCAGCATCGCCTTGATTTCGGACTCCGCTGCCCCGTCGAACACCGGGGTCGCCATCGGCACGCCTTCGGTCAACTTGCGCGACAGCGAAAGAATCTCGGCATCGCTCAGTGAGGAGAGTTTTTCGCGCTCGCCATGCGTCTTCTTATCGTGGTTGTAGATGGTGTCGAGGAACTTGCGGAGTTCCGCAGCCTTCTCGTTCGCCTCGATCATGCGGCGGATCTTTTCGCCCAGTCCCTTGGCCGCCCAACCCAGATGCGTCTCTAGGATCTGGCCGATATTCATGCGCGAAGGCACGCCAAGCGGATTGAGCACGATGTCGACCGGACGGCCGTCGGCCATGAACGGCATGTCCTCGACCGGCACGATGGTCGAGACCACACCCTTGTTGCCGTGGCGGCCGGCCATCTTGTCGCCAGGCTGGATGCGACGCTTCACCGCCAGGTAGACCTTGACCATCTTGAGCACGCCGGGGGCGAGGTCGTCGCCGGCAGTGATCTTGCCCTTCTTCTCGGTGAAGCGCTTGTCGAACTCGGCTCGATGCCGAGCGATCTGCTCCTGCGCCTTTTCGATGTACTCGGCAGCGTCCTCGTCCTTCATGCGGATCTGGAACCACTCGTCCTTCTTCAGTCCGTCGAGGAAGTCGTTCGTGAGTTCCGCACCCTTCTTCAAGCCCTGCGGTCCACCGTTGGCGACGCGCCCCACGATCTGCATCCGCAGTCGGGCGTAAATGGCTCCTTCCAGGATGCGGAACTGGTCATCAAAGTCCTTCTTGACGCGCTTGATCTCCATTTCCTCGATCTGGCGCGCGCGCTTGTCCTTTTCGATGCCGTCACGGGTGAACACCTGGACGTCGATGACGGTGCCGTCCATGCCCGGCGGCACGCGCAGCGAGCTGTCCTTCACGTCGGAGGCCTTCTCACCAAAGATCGCGCGCAGCAGCTTTTCTTCCGGCGTCAGCTGGCTCTCGCCCTTGGGCGTGACCTTGCCGACCAGGATATCGCCGGCCTTGACCTCGGCGCCGATGTAGACGATGCCGCTCTGATCGAGACGCGTCAGCGCCTGCTCCGAGACGTTCGGAATGTCGGCGGTGATCTCTTCCGGACCGAGCTTGGTGTCGCGCGCGACGCAGGCCAGTTCCTCGATGTGGATCGTGGTGTAGCGGTCCTCTTGGACGACGCGCTCCGACAGCAGGATCGAGTCTTCGAAGTTGTAGCCATTCCACGGCATGAACGCGACCAGCATGTTCTGGCCGAGCGCAAGCTCGCCGATGTCGGTGGACGGACCATCCGCCAGTGCATCGCCCTTGGCGACGACATCGCCCACTTTCACGAGCGGCGTCTGGTTCAGACAGGTGTTCTGGTTGGAACGCGTGTACTTCACCAACGAGTAGATGTCGACACCGGCATCGTTGTCGCCGATCTCGGCTTCATGCACGCGCACCACGATGCGCGCTGCGTCGACCTGCTCGATCTGACCGCCGCGCAGGGCATTGACGACCACGCCCGAGTCGCGCGCAACCACGCGCTCGATTCCGGTACCAACCATCGGCGTCTGCGCCTTCAGCGTCGGCACCGCCTGGCGCTGCATGTTCGCGCCCATCAGCGCACGGTTGGCATCGTCGTGCTCCAGGAACGGCACCAGCGCCGCAGCGACCGACACCGGTTGCATGGGCGACACATCCATGTACTGGATGTCCTTGCGCTGCCGCAATTCCGACTCGCCGCGGTAGCGGGCCGAGACCAGGTCCTCGGTGAGGTTGCCCTTGTCGTCGATGTCCGAGTTCGCCTGCGCGATCACGATCTCGGCCTCCTCGATCGCCGAGAAGTACTCGCACTCGTTGGTGACCTTGCAGTTCACTACCTTGCGGAACGGAGTCTCCAGGAAGCCATAGCTGTTGGTGCGCGCATAAACTGCGAGCGAATTGATCAGGCCGATGTTCGGACCTTCCGGGGTTTCGATGGTGCAGACGCGTCCGTAGTGGGTGTTGTGCACGTCGCGCACTTCGAAGCCGGCGCGTTCACGCGTCAGGCCGCCCGGGCCCAGCGCCGAAACGCGGCGCTTGTGCGTCACCTCCGACAGCGGGTTGTTCTGGTCCATGAACTGGCTCAGCTGCGAGGAACCGAAGAACTCCTTGATCGCGGCCGCCACCGGCTTGGCGTTGATCAAATCCTGCGGCGACAGGTCGTCCGACTCGGCCAGCGACAGGCGTTCCTTGACCGCACGTTCGACACGGACCAGGCCGACGCGGAACGTATTCTCGGCCATCTCTCCGACCGACCGAACGCGGCGATTGCCGAGATGGTCGATGTCGTCAACGATGCCCTGTCCATTGCGGATGCCGATCAGCACCTTCAGCGCATCGATGATGTCCGAGAAGTCCGGGCCATTCGCCTTGAACATGCGTTTGGCGTCTTCGTCGTTGCGGGTCGAGAAGAACTTGCCGTCGTAGAGCACGCCGGTGCCGGTGACTTCCTTTCGTCCGACACGGCGGTTGAACTTCATGCGACCGACGGCCGAGAGGTCGTAGCGCTCGAAGGTGAAGAACAGGTTCTGGAACAGGTTCTGTGCAGCTTCCTTGGTCGGCGGTTCACCGGGACGCATCATGCGGTAGATCTCGACCAGCGCCTCGAGCGGCGTGCGCGTCGGGTCGATGCGCAAGGTCTGCGAGATGTACGGGCCGCGATCGAGGTCGTTCACGAACAACGTGCCGATCGTCTCGATTCCGGCCTTGCGGAACTTTGCGAGATGGTCGTCGTTGAGCTCCTCGTTCGCTGCGGCGAGCAGTTCACCGGTCTTCTTGTCGATAACGTCGTGCGCGAGGATGCGGCCCAACAGGTATTCGTCCGGCACTTCCAGCGCGCCGATCTGGGCCTGTTGCAGGTCGCGCACGTGGCGCGCGGTGATGCGCTTGCCGGCCTCGACCACGAGCTTGTCGCCGATGCGAATGTCGAACGCGGCGGTTTCGCCACGCAGGCGCTCCGGGATCAACTGCAGCTCCGCGCCACCCTGCTTGTTCAGGGTGAACTCGTTGCGCTCGAAGAACATGTTCAGCATTTCTTCGTTGTTGTAGCCGAGCGCGCGCAGCAGGATCGTCACCGGCAGCTTGCGCCGGCGATCGATGCGGGTAAACAGGCAGTCCTTCGGGTCGAACTCGAAGTCGAGCCAGGAACCGCGGTAGGGAATGACGCGCGCCGAGTACAGCAGCTTGCCCGAACTGTGCGTCTTGCCGCGGTCGTGGTCGAAGAACACTCCGGGCGATCGATGCAGCTGTGAGACGATGACGCGCTCGGTGCCGTTGATGATGAAGGTGCCGTTGTCGGTCATGAGCGGCAATTCGCCCATGTAGACCTCCTGCTCCTTGACCTTCTTCACGACCTTCTGGCTGGCCGGGCTCTCACGGTCGTAGATCACCAAACGCACGTTGACGCGCAGCGGCGCGCCGAAGGTCATGCCGCGCGAGCGACACTCCTTCTCGTCGAACGCCGGATCGCCGAGGCGATAGTTGACGTACTCGACCGCGGCATTGCCGGAATAGCTGGTGATCGGGAATACCGACTTCAGGGCGGCGTGCAGGCCTTTGTCCTCACGCTTGTTGATGGGGGCGTTTTCCTGCAGGAATTCCTTGTAGGAGTCGGTCTGGATCGCCAACAAGTACGGCACTTCGAGTACCGCCTTGCGCTTGCCGAAGTCCTTGCGGATCCGCTTTTTCGCAGTGAACGAGTAGGTCATGGTCGCGCTACCACCCTGGTTGTGCGGGCCAAGATCGGCCCGGAGTAAAGAAACGGGAATCGGAAAATGCGTTGCTTCTCAAACGCACTTTCCGATGACCACTTCGGACAAGCGCAAAAGGCCGGGGACTTTCGTCCCCAGCCTTGCGTGCTCGGAAACTGCTCCGAGCGCCAAGCGAGCCTTACTTCAGCTCGACCGCGGCGCCAGCAGCTTCCAGTTCCTTCTTGAACTTCTCGGCGTCGGCCTTGCTGACCGCATCCTTGACGGTCTGCGGGGCGCCCTCGACGAGATCCTTCGCTTCCTTCAGGCCGAGACCCGTAATGGCGCGGACGGCCTTGATGACTTCGACCTTCTTCTCGCCGGCGGCCTTCAGCACGACGGTGAACTCGGTCTTCTCTTCGACCGGGGCGGCGGCGGCGGGACCGGCTGCCGCGGCGACCGGAGCAGCGGCGGAAACGCCGAACTTCTCTTCGATGGCGCGGACCAGTTCCATCACTTCCATCAGCGACTTGCTGGCGATCGCGTCGACAATCTGTTCGTTGGAAAGGGACATTGTGATTACCTCTGAGAGTTTTCTGGATGATGTAGTTCGAAATGCAGAATCGTTCGATCAGGCTGCTGCAGCTTCTTCGCCGCCACCTTGCTTGTCGGCGACTGCCTTGACCGCACGGGCGAACATCGCCGCCGGTTCGGACAGCACGCGCGCCAGCATGGCGAGGGCCTGGTCGCGGGTCGGCAGTGCCGCGAGCACTTCGACGTGCGAGGCCGGATACAGCTTGTCGCCGACGGCGACGACTTTGGCCTTGAGCTTGTCGTTGCCCTTCGAGAATTCCTTGATCAGGCGACCGGCGGCGCCGGGCTCTTCCATGGAAAACGCGTAGAGCAGCGGACCGGTCAGCGCGTCCTTGACGACCTCGTAGTCGGTTCCGACCACCGCGCGCGAGGCGAGGGTGTTCTTCACGACCTTGAGAAAGACGCCGGATTCGCGGGCCTTCTTGCGCATCGCCGTCATGCTGCTGACATTGACGCCGGCGTATTCGGCGGCAATCAGGGAATGCGCCTTGGCAGCCACCCCAGCCAGTTCAGCAACGACTTCCTGCTTTTGAGACAGATTGAGAGCCATTTCACTCCTCCTGTTAATATCCGTACGCGGCTCCTGCCACGAACGGTCCGAAGCGGCGCTGATCCTTCAGCACCGGGGATGCGCGAGCATCCCGGTGGTGGCCTTTCCAGAAGATTGGACAGGGGCACCATCTACGCAGGTCGGCATCCTTCCGATTAAGGCGGCTTCACGTGGCCATCTTGCGATGGGCGACTCGAGTCGCGCGTGGGCACACCACCTGCGGTCTTTGACGGACACCGCGCGATGTGGGTCGCGCAGAGCCCTCAAATGAAGCGCCAGCCGGAACACCGGCCGGCGTTGAATCGATTACTTGGTGGACAGCGTGCCCTGGTCGACGATGACGCCGACACCGTGCGTGCTGGTCAGCGACACCTTGACCAGGTACTGCCCCTTCGCGGTCGAGGGCTTGGCCTTGAGGATGTCGCCGAGCAACGCGTTCAGATTGCTCTTGAGCGCATCCGACTCGAAGCTGGCCTTGCCGATCGTGCAGTGGATGATGCCAGCCTTGTCATTGCGGAAGCGGACCTGGCCCGCTTTCGCGTTGCGTACCGCACCGGCGACATCGGGTGTAACCGTGCCGACCTTGGGGTTGGGCATTAGGCCGCGCGGGCCGAGCACCTGGCCGAGCTTGCCGACAACGCGCATGGCGTCCGGCGAAGCGATCACGACACCGTAGCTGAGATCACCGGCCTGCATCTTCTCGGCCAGATCATCCATGCCGACGACATCGGCACCGGCGGCCTTGGCCGCTTCCGCCTTCTCGCCCGGCGGGCAGAACACGGCGACCTTGACGGTCTTGCCGGTGCCGTTCGGCAGCACTGTGGAACCGCGCACGCCCTGGTCCGACTTCTTGGCGTCGATGCCGAGGCGAATCGCGACGTCCACCGACTCGTTGAACTTCGAGGTCGCATTCTTCTTGACGATGGCCAGAGCCTCGTCGATGCCATAGGCCTTGCCCGGCGCGACGGTCGGGGTCATTTGCTGGATACGCTTGCTGATCTTTGCCATGTCTTAGCCCTCCGTCACCAGACCCATACTGCGCGCGCTGCCGGCGATCGTGCGCACCGCAGCGTCCATATCGGCTGCCGTCAGGTCCGGCATCTTCTGGGTCGCGATCGCTTCCAACTGCGCACGCGTGACCTTGCCGACCTTTTCGGTATTCGGACGCTTCGAGCCCGACTGGATACCGACCGCCTTCTTGAGCAAAATCGTCGCCGGCGGGGTCTTGGTGATGAACGTGAAGCTGCGGTCCGAGTACGCGGTGATGATCACCGGAATCGGAATGCCCGGCTCCATCTTCTGCGTGGCGGCATTGAACGCCTTGCAGAACTCCATGATGTTCAGGCCGCGCTGACCGAGCGCGGGACCGACCGGCGGCGAGGGATTGGCCTGACCGGCCTTCACCTGCAGCTTGATGTAGCCAACTACCTTCTTTGCCATTGCCTTCTCTCCGGGTACCAGCGCCTGAAATCAGGCTCCCCATCGGACCAGGGAATCAGCGTGCCCTGGCTTCACGCACAACCACGATGGATCAGGCCTTCTCGACCTGACCGAATTCGAGTTCCACCGGTGTCGAGCGGCCAAAGATCAACACCGCGACGCGCAATCGGCTCTTTTCGTAATTCACTTCCTCGACCGTGCCGTTGAAGTCGTTGAACGGACCTTCGGTGACGCGCACCAGTTCGCCCGGCTCGAACAACACCTTGGGTCGCGGCTTCTCGACGCCGTCCTGAACGCGCTGCAGGATTACCTCTGCTTCGCTGTCCTTGATCGGCAGGGGCCGATCTGCGGTGCCGCCGATGAAACCCATGACCTTTGCGGTTTCCTTGATCAAGTGCCAGCTCTCGTCGTCGATCCGCGTGGACTTGGCGTCCTGGTGGGTCTCGATCTGCACCAGCACGTAGCCCGGAAAGAACTTGCGCTCCGACTTGCGCTTTTGGCCGCCGCGCATTTCCACGACCTCTTCGGTCGGGACCAGCACGTCACCGAACTTGTCCTCCATGCCGGCGCGCAAGATGCGCTCGCGCAAGGACTTCGCGACCTGATGCTCGAAGCCGGAGTAGGCATGGACCACGTACCAACGTTTGCTCATTTGTGCGTCCCTGCTCAACTACCCGATCCGAACAGCATGCCGAAGATCCACACCAGGATGCTGTCGAACAGGAACAGCAACAGACTGATGATGGCGACCACGACGAAGATGACCAGGGTCGTCTGCGTCGTTTCCTGACGGGTCGGCCACACCACCTTGCGCAACTCGAAGTGCGACTCAGTCACGAACTCGCGCACGAAGCGGCCGAAGCTGCTGGTATAGCTCACGGCAACCGCTGCGGCGAAGGCTCCCAGAACCCCGATCACGCGCAGCGCTGCAGAGGTGCGGGTGAAGTAGTAGTAGGCCGCGAGGCCGCCGATGATCAGCAGGATCGACAGGGCGAGGCGGCCCTTGTCGGTTGCGCCATGACCGGATGATTCGGTATTCGTACTCATTCAGATCCCGGGCCGCGACTGGGTTTCGTCGCCGCAATGTCGTAGGTGGCACGCCAGGAGGGACTCGAACCCCCAACCTGCGGTTTTGGAGACCGCTGCTCTGCCAATTGAGCTACTGGCGTATGGTGAACGCACTGAAGCGACGGACCTTGCGATCCGCCGCTTCGGGTACAGCGCCACCGGGTTTGACCGGTGGCAGGAATTGCTCAGACGAGGATCTTCGCCACCACGCCGGCGCCGACGGTGCGGCCACCTTCGCGGATCGCAAAGCGCAGACCTTCTTCCATCGCGATCGGGTGAATCAGCGTCACCACCATCTTGGTGTTGTCGCCCGGCATCACCATCTCGACACCCTCCGGCAACTCGCAGGCGCCAGTCACGTCGGTCGTGCGGAAGTAAAACTGCGGGCGGTAGCCGCGGAAGAACGGCGTATGACGTCCGCCCTCTTCCTTCGACAGCACATACACCTCGGCTTCGAACTTGGTATGCGGCGTGATCGTGCCCGGCTTGCAGATGACCTGACCGCGCTCGATGTCCTCGCGCTTCGTGCCGCGCAGCAACAGACCCGCGTTGTCACCCGCCTGACCCTGATCCAGCAGCTTGCGGAACATCTCGACGCCGGTCACCGTCGTCTTCGTCGTCGGACGGATTCCGACCACTTCGATTTCCTCGCCCACCTTGACCACACCACGCTCGATGCGTCCGGTCACCACCGTGCCGCGACCCGAGATCGAGAACACGTCTTCGACCGGCATCAGGAACGGCTTGTCCACGTCGCGCTTCGGCTCCGGAATGTAGCTGTCCAGCGCTTCCACCAGCTTGATGATCGCCGGCACGCCGATTTCGCTCTGATCACCTTCCAGCGCCTTCAGCGCCGATCCCTTGATGATCGGCGTGTCGTCGCCCGGGAAGTTGTACTTCGAAAGCAGGTCGCGCACTTCCATCTCGACCAGTTCCAGCAACTCGGCGTCGTCCACCATGTCCGCCTTGTTCAGGAACACCACGATGTACGGCACGCCCACCTGGCGCGCCAGCAGAATGTGCTCGCGCGTCTGCGGCATCGGTCCGTCCGCCGCCGAACACACCAGGATCGCACCGTCCATCTGCGCTGCTCCCGTGATCATGTTCTTCACGTAGTCCGCATGCCCAGGGCAGTCCACGTGCGCGTAGTGGCGCTTCGGCGACTCGTATTCCACGTGCGCCGTCGAGATCGTGATCCCGCGCGCCTTCTCTTCCGGCGCCGCGTCGATCTGGTCGTACGCCTTGAACTCGCCACCAAAACGCTCCGCACCGATCTTCGTCAGCGCCGCTGTCAGCGTCGTCTTGCCGTGATCCACGTGACCAATCGTCCCCACGTTCACGTGCGGCTTGGTGCGTTCGAATTTACCCTTTGCCATTGCGGACTCCGGTCAATCAGTTTTGGTGGTTGGGAACTGCGTGGTGCTCACGACGGGAATCGAACCCATGACCTCTTCCTTACCAAGGAAGTGCTCTACCGGCTGAGCTACGTGAGCAAAGCAAATTGTGTTCGTGCGAAAGCCGCCAATGGAGCGGGAGACGGGAATCGAACCCGCGCTAGTAGCTTGGAAGGCTACAGTTCTACCATTGAACTACTCCCGCTTCGGTGCAGCGTTTCCGCTGCCCCAGCCGGCCCGCCGGTCGCGGTTCGACTGGTGGAGGAAGGTGGATTCGAACCACCGAAGGCATGAGCCAACTGATTTACAGTCAGTCCCCTTTGGCCGCTTGGGTATTCCTCCAGCGAACGAGCCCGGCATTCTGACGACGAGCCCGGCGTCCGTCAACGGTCGGGAGGAGAAATGTTGCGTGCAGACCCAGATCGGTTCAGACATTGAACCGGAAATGCAGGATATCACCCTCCTTGACGACGTAGTCCTTGCCTTCCAGGCGCAGTCTTCCTGCCTGCTTTGCACCAGCCTCGCCCCGGTATTCGATGTAGTCGCCATAGGCGATGGTCTCGGCGCGGATGAAGCCCTTCTCGAAATCGGTGTGGATCACGCCCGCAGCCTGCGGCGCGGTGAATCCCGCCTTGATGGTCCAGGCCCGCACTTCCTTTTCGCCGGCGGTGAAGTAGGTCTGCAGGCCAAGCAGCCGGTAGCCAGCGCGGATGACCCGGTTCAACCCCGGCTCGTCCAGCCCCATGTCCGCAAGGAAGGCCAGCTTGTCGCCATCCTCAAGCTGCGACAACTCCTCCTCGATCGCCGCACAGACCGGAACCACTTCGGCCCCTTCAGTGGCGGCGCGGGCGCGAACGGCATCCAGGAACGGATTATTGACGAAACCGTCTTCCTTGACGTTGGCGATGTACATGGCCGGCTTCAGCGTCAGCAGGAAGAGATCCCGGATCGCCGCCTTGTCCTCGGGACTCAGGCCGGCACTGCGCGCCGACCTGCCGGTATTCAGATGATCGCGCACGCGAGTCAGCACTTCTTTCTTGACGATCGCTTCCTTGTCGTTGGCTTTCGCCATCTTTTCGGCGCGATTCAGTGCCTTTTCGACCGAATCAAGATCGGCGAGCGCCAATTCGGTATCGATGGTGTCGATGTCGTCCAGCGGGTCGATCTTGCCCGCCACATGCACGATATCGGTGTGCTCGAAGCACCGCACCACGTGCGCAATCGCATCGACCTCGCGGATGTGCGAGAGGAACTTGTTGCCCAGCCCCTCGCCCGCAGCTGCGCCCTTGACCAGGCCGGCGATATCCACGAACTCGATCAGCGTCGGGATGATCTTGAGCGGCTTGGCGATGGACGACAGCATCTGCAGGCGCTCGTCCGGCACCGCAACCACCCCGACGTTGGGGTCGATGGTGCAGAATGGGAAGTTCGCGGCGGGAATGCCGGCCTTGGTCAACGCATTGAAAAGAGTAGATTTTCCGACGTTCGGCAAGCCGACGATGCCGCACTTGATACCCATGCTGTTTCCTTTTTCGAATTCGTTACAGAACCGGACGAGTGCCGGTCGAAGGCCGCGCTGCCCCGGGCGGCGTATGCAGCGATTTCATCGCGCCACCAAGGTCGCCGGAGACTGCCTGCGGCAGGACTTGCAGGCCGCGCGCGACCGCGTCGCGGATCGCGCTCTCATCGTCGCGACCCGGGCGGCCCAGCACCCAGTTCGTGACTTCGTGCTTGTCTCCGGGATGGCCGATACCCAGGCGCAGGCGGTGAAAGCGGCCATGCCCGAGTGCCACGATGGTGTCGCGCAGTCCATTCTGGCCGCCGTGGCCGCCGTCGAACTTGAGCCGCGCCACGCCTGGCTGCAGATCCAGTTCATCGTGCGCGACCAGCATCTCGTCCGGCTCGATCTTGTAGTAGCGCAGCGCCGCCAAGACCGACTGCCCGCTGCGATTCATGAAGGTGGTCGGTTTCAGCAACCAGACCGGATGACCGTCGATCTCTGCCTTGGCGGTTTCGGCGTGCAACTTGCCGTCCACCCCGAAGCGCGCACCCAGCGACTCGCCGAGCGCGTCCAAAAACCAGAACCCGGCATTGTGCCGGGTTCTGGCGTAGTCGGCGCCGGGGTTGCCGAAGCCGACGATGAGGCGCAATGCAGCCATGAAAGCACCCATTGCGCGACTTGCGGGCAAATGTCCCACAACCCGCGCGAGGATTACTTCTTCTTCGCCGGTGCAGCTTTGGCCGGTGCTGCGCCCTTGGCCGGTGCGGCGCCCTTGGCCGGTGCTGCGCCCTTGGCCGGTGCGGCGCCCTTGGCGGGAGCAGCACCCTTGGCTGGCGCCGCGACCTTGGCCGCGGGCACGTCGCCCGTCGCAGCTTCGGCTTCGCCTTCGACCTCGGCCTTCTGCATCTTGGCGATGACGATGGCAAGATCGTGTTCCTTGCCCAGCTTGAGCGCCGGAATCTCGACTTCCGCGCCGAGCTTCAGGCTCGACATGTGGATGATGTCCCCCACTTCGAGCGCGGAAAGATCGACCTCGATGAACTCGGGGAGGTGCTTGGGCAGGCAGTAGACCTCGACTTCGTTCAGTTCGTGGGTGATGACCACGCCCGCTTTCTTGCCCGCCGGCGACTTTTCCTGATTCAGGAAGTGCAGCGGCACCGCGAGACGCAGCTTCTCGGTTTCCGACACGCGCTGAAAGTCGAGGTGCATGATGATCGGCTTGAACGGATGACGCTGGATGTCGCGCATCAGCACCTTCTGCGCCTTGCCATCCAGGTTCAGCTGCAGCACCGACGAGTAGAACCACTCCTGCTGGGCGAGGATCTGCGTGCTCAGCTGCTCAAGCTGGATGTTCTGCGGATCCTGCTTGGCGCCATACAGCACTGCCGGGATCATGCCCGCGTGACGCAGGCGGCGGCTCGCACCCTTGCCCTCGACACCACGCGATTCGGCCTTGATTTCCTGTTTCTTTGCCATGTTGCTTTCTCACAGTTGTTTCGACATGCCCACCTCACGGTGGAAGGTGCTCCGCCGCGACCAGCGGAGCGGTGTGGCGCGTTCGCTCAATCGATGTAGAGCGAACTGACCGACTCGCCGAAACTGATGCGTCGCATCGTTTCGGCAAGCAATTCTGCGACCGAGAGCTGGCGGATCCGCCCGCATCCCTTCGCCGCCTCGGACAACGGGATCGTGTCGGTCACGACCAGCTCGTCCATGGCGGAATTACCAATATTCGCAATCGCCGGACCGGACAGCACCGGATGAGTGCAATAGGCGACCACCTTGGCGGCACCGCGCTGTTTGAGCGCAGCGGCCGCGGCACACAGCGTCCCGGCGGTATCGACGATGTCGTCGACCAGGACGCAGGTCTTGCCTTCGACCTCGCCGATGATGTTCATCACCGTCGCCTCGTTCGGGCGCGGCCGGCGCTTGTCGATGATCGCCAGGTCGGCGTCGTCGAGCCGCTTCGCGATGGCGCGGGCGCGCACCACACCACCGACGTCCGGCGACACCACGATGATGTTCTTGGTGCCGTGGTTGCGCCAGACATCCGCCAACAGCACTGGTGACGAGTAGACGTTGTCGAGCGGAATGTCGAAAAAGCCCTGAATCTGGTCGGCGTGCACGTCGACCGTGAGCACGCGGTCGCACCCTGCCGCCTGGATCATCTTGGCCGCAACCTTGGCCGTGATCGGCACGCGCGCCGAGCGCGGGCGCCGGTCCTGGCGGGCGTAGCCGAAATACGGCACGACCGCAGTCACCGAGGCGACCGAGGCGCGTTTCAGCGCGTCCACCAACACCAGCAGTTCCATGAAGTTCTCCGCGGTCGGCGCGCAGGTCGACTGGATCACGAACACTTCCTGGCGGCGCACGTTCTCCTCGATCTCGACTTGCACCTCGCCATCGGAGAACTTGCCGACCAGCGCCTTGCCGAGCGGCATGCCGAGCTGCTTGCACACAGCATTGGCCAGCGGCCGGTTGGCGTTGCCGGAAAAAACCAGGATTCCATCGGTCTTCATCGTTCACCCGCCGCGGTTGCCCGCGCGTCATGATCAGGAAGCAATATTCCCGGCTGGCGCCATGTTGCCCCCGCTACGGGACGATATGGCTGGGACGGAAGGACTCGAACCTTCGAATGCGGGAATCAAAATCCCGTGCCTTACCGACTTGGCGACGTCCCAGTGCGAAACCGAAATCCTTCAGCCGACTCGGCGCGCCCGATACGCTGCGACAGCATCTCGCAGCGGCGACTGCGCCAACCCGCGCACCACGAAGGCGCGCCACGGCTCCGGACAGACCGAGGCGATGCGCCGTGCCTGCGCTTCGTCGGCCAAGGCCGCGAATACGCTGGAACCGCTACCGCTCATCCGGCTCGGCGCATGACCCGAAAGCCAGCGCAGCGCCGAATCCACCTCACGGTGGCGCGCACGCACGACCGGTTCCAGGTCATTGCGTGTCGGACAACCCGAAACGAAGCGCGTGATTGTGGTGAGTGGCGTGTCCCTTGTCAATTCGGCGGCTGCGAACACCTGCGGCGTCGCCACCGCCACGTACGGCGCCAACACCAGGAACCATCTCGCTTTCAGGTCAATGGGTTGCAGGATTTCTCCGATCCCTTCCGCCCAGGCGCTGTGGCCGCGTATGAACACCGAAACATCGGCGCCCAGGCGTGCTCCGATCGCCGCCAGGTCGTCGGTCGTCAGCCCGGTTTCCCAGATCTCGTTGAGTGCCACCAGCACCGTCGCCGCATCCGAACTGCCGCCGCCCAAGCCGCCACCGATCGGAATGCGCTTTTCAAGTCGGATCGCCGCCCCGGCGCGTGCACCGGCTTCACGTTGCAAGGCCAGTGCGGCACGCACGCAGAGGTCGTCCGCGGCAGCGAGTCCGGGCAGCGGATCGATGCGTTCGATGCGACCGTCCGCTCGCGGCGCCAGCGTCAGCGTGTCGCACAAATCGATGAGCTGAAATACCGTTTGCAGCAGGTGGTAACCATCCGCGCGGCGACCGACGACATGCAGGAACAGGTTCAGCTTGGCCGGAGCCGGCCAAACGCTGGACATCGCTTCGATCACGGCAACGCAACCCAGGACTTGATCGCGAGACGCACCTGATAGGGTGACTTGCGCGCGCTGATGCGCAGCGGCCGGCCGTCGCGAAAGTCGCGGTAGCTGACGATCCAGCCGTCTTCGGTGAAACCGCTGACCTGCCCTGCGGCGTCGTGATCGAGCGCCACGGCGTCCGACAGCGGTCTGCCGCGCAGCCAGGAACGCAGCTGCGCCACCGGCAGATGCCAGCCCAACTCGCGTTGCAGCAGTTCTTCCGGCGAATTCGCGGTCAGCGGATAGGAGCGCACGCCTTCCAGCGTGCACAAGCGATCGTCACCGGAGAGGCGCCAACTTTGACCGCTGATCGGCGCGCGCAGGTCGACCATGAAATAGGCGCCCTCCTGCTCCCAAGTCAGCGTACCGCTGCCGCCATCGCGCCCATCGGAGACCGCGAGCCGCCCCACCAGTCGCCAGTGGCGGTCGTCGTCGCCCACTTCCATCCGGGCGGCCTGCCTGCCGCAGCCGGCAAGCAGCAAGAGCAGCGCCAACAGCACCCAACTACCGCCCTGCCGGCTCACGGCAGAAACCTGCGCAGGGTCTCGCGCAGCGCGCGGTGTTCGGGCTCGCGCTTGCGTGCCGCCTCCCACACCGACCGCGCTTCCTCGCGCTCGCCCATCTGCCACAGCACTTCGCCCAGATGCGCCGCCACTTCGGCGTCTTTGAGCAGCGCATGCGCGGCACGCAGTTTGACCAACGCAGTGTCGAGGTCACCTCGGCGGTAGGCGAGCCAGCCGAGACTGTCGAGCAGCGCCGGGCTGTCGGCCGAAATCTGCTGCGCCCGTGCCAGCAGTTGCGCCGCTTCGTCGAGGCGGAGATTGCGATCCACCAGGGTGTAGCCGAGCGCATTCAGCGCGTCGGCGTCGCTCGGATCGAGATCGATCATGCGCCGCAGGTCACGCTCCATCTCATCGAAACGCCCGGCCTCGGCCAACAGCAGGGCGCGCGAGTACATCAGCTCGCCATCGTCGGGCAGCATGTGCAGGCCGGCGTCGTGCACGCGCACGGCAGCACCCACGCCTTCGACGCGCTGACGGATCTCGGCTTCGAGCAAATAGCTCCGCACCAGGGCGTCACGCCCTGGCAGGCCGCCGTCGCGCAATTCGAGGAGCAAGGCCAAAGCTGCGGCGGCATCTCCTGCCGAGTAGCGCAGTGCAGCCAGGCGCAACTGCGCCGCGGGATATTGCGGACCGGACGGCACGCGCCGATACCAGCGCTCGGCCTCGGCGGTGAGCGCGACCATCTCGGCGACGTTTCCGAGCAACATCAGCCGCTGCGGCAAACGCGGCGCGGGTAGCGCCTCGAGTTGGCGATAGCCGTCCAGCAGGAGTTTCGGAGCGGACGCGCGCGCCGCGTAGGCGATCGCGGCGGTCACGCTTTCGTCGCTGGCCGGACGGATGCCCGCCACCACCACCGACGCCCGCGCGGCGTTGCCGGTGGCATCCAGCGCGTGCGCCAGCGACATACGCACCAGGATCGACGCTGGATCGAGATCGAGTGCGCGTTCGAGGTCGATCACGGCGCCGGCCGGATTGCGTTCGCGGAGCAGTGCGGCACGGAAGGTGAATACGCGGGCGTCTGCGGGAAAGCGTTGCACCGCCAGATCCGCCAGCCGCACCGCGGTTTCCGGCGCGCGGCGGTCGCGGGCGAACGCAGCCCAGTGCATCCAGGCTTCGGGCTCCGCATCGCGTTCGACGCGCGCTTCGACAAACGGCAACACCCGCTCCAGCGAGACGAGCCAGCGCAAGGCTTCGGCCAGCCGACGGCGCGCATCGCCATCGGTTCCGAGTGCATCAGCGGCCAGGTGCGCTCCGGCGCTGTCGCCACTGGCCAGCGCCAACGCCGCGACATAGGCGTTCCGAGCAACTGCCTCCGGCTCCAGCTGGCGCCAACGCGCCAGTAGCGCCTGCGCCGCAGTGATACGGTTGGCACCCAGCGCTGCACGCAGCGCGCTCAGACTCAGCTTGGGATCGTCGCTGAGCATCGCAGCCTTGGCCAGACGTTCCGCGGCCTCGTCGCGGCGGCCGCCCTGCGCGGCAAATTCGGCCTGGACGCGCTCGAACAGGGCCAGATCGTCTGCTGCCAGCGCCGGCGCCGGTTCATGTTCGCGCACCGCTCGCGGTCCGACCGCACAGGCCGAAAGCAGGCCGCAGATGACCACAATCAACCCGTGGAACCACGCCACCGGGTAGGCTTGTGCCCTTGGATTCTTGCCCATCACGGGCGTCGCACCGACAATTCGCATCGTTTTATTTTCGCACGACATGACCCTTCTCGCGCTCGGACTCAATCATCAGTCGGCCCCGATCGCGCTGCGCGAGCAGATCGCGTTGGCACCGGAACGCACTGCCGCTGCGCTGCGCGAGCTGCGCGCCGAGCCCGGCGTGTGCGAGGCGGCGGTCATTTCCACGTGCAATCGCACCGAACTGTACTGCCGCGTCGCGGCCGGTGCGGAAGCCACACCCGGCCTCTGGCTGCATCGTCATTTCCAGCTGGCACCGGGGCGTCTGGAAGGTTTCCTCTACCAGCACGAGGGCGAGGCTGCGGTGCGCCACCTGTTCCGGGTGGCGACCGGTCTCGACTCGATGGTGCTCGGCGAGCCGCAGATTCTCGGGCAGGTGAAGACTGCCTATCACCTGGCGCGTGATGCCGGCTCCCTGGATTCGGCGATGGAGCGCTTGTTCCAGCAGAGCTTCAGCGTGGCCAAGAGGGCGCGCACCGAAACCCGCATCGGCGCCAGCCCGGTTTCGGTGGCCTTCGCCGCGGTACGCCTGGCGCAGCAGATCTTCGCCGACTTCGCCGGTGCGGGCGTGTTGTTGATCGGTGCCGGCGACACCATCGAATTGTGCGCACGCCATCTCCACGAGGCTGGCGCCAAGCGCATCGTGGTCGCCAACCGCACCTTGGCGAATGCTCGCGGTCTGGCCGAGCGCTTCCACGGCCAGTCGATCGCGCTTGCCGACCTGCCCGACGCGCTGGTGCAGGCCGATATCGTGATCGCCTCCACCGCCGCGCGCGAACCGGTGATCTCCAAGACGATGGCGGCGACGGCACTGAAGGCCCGACGGCACCGGCCTCAATTCATGCTCGACCTTGCGGTGCCGCGCGATATTGCCGCCGATGTCGCCGATCTCGAAGACGTCTATCTGTACACGGTCGACGACATCGGCCGCTCGATCGACGAGGCGCTGCGCTCGCGTCGCGAGGCAGCGAATGAAGCAGAAGAAATCGTTACGCTCGCCGCCGAGCACTTCATGGCATGGCTGCGCGCGGTCGATGGCCAGGGACCGATCCAGAAGCTCCGTGCCGAAGCCGAGCGTAACCGCGATGAACTACTTGAGCGCGCGCGCCAGATGCTGCAAAACGGGCGCGACCCGACCGAAGCGCTCGGCTTCCTCGCCAATACGCTGACCAACAAGCTGCTGCACGCGCCATCCAGCAACCTGCGCGCGGCCGCCCTGCGCGGCGACAGCGACCTGTTGCGTGCCGCAGAGCAGTTGTTCAGCGCCGACGAGCGCAAGCGATGACGCCATCGCTGCTGCGCAAGCTCGAAATTCTGGCGGAACGCAAGGTCGAAGTGGAGCGCCTGCTCGCCGAGCCCGACGTGCACGCGGACCAGAAGCGCTTCCGCGATCTGTCGCGCGAGTACGCCCAGCTCGAGCCGATCGCCACCGGACTCGCCGCGCTCGATGCGAACGCTCGGGCGATCACCGCGGCACGGCTGATGCAGGGCGACACCGATGCCGATCTGCGCACCATGGCGACCGAAGAACTGCAGGCGCTGGAGCGCGAGCGCGCCGCACTCGATGACTCCCTGGGACTGCTGCTGGTGCCACGCGATCCGCGCGACGACGCGCCGGTGTTCCTCGAAGTTCGCGCCGGCGCCGGCGGCGACGAGGCCGCCATCTTTGCCGGCGACCTCTTCCGCATGTACACCCGCTACGCCGAGTCGAAGCGCTGGCGAGTCGAGCTGATCTCGGCCAGCGTCGGTGAGCACGGTGGCTTCAAGGAAGTCGTCGCGCGCGTCGAAGGCAGTGGCGTGTTTGCCCGGCTCAAGTTTGAAAGCGGCACCCACCGCGTGCAGCGGGTGCCCGAGACCGAGGCCCAGGGACGCATCCATACCTCTGCAGCCACGGTCGCGGTGCTGCCCGAGGTGGACGAGATCGAGGACGTCGAGATCAACCCGGCCGACCTCAAGGTCGACACTTTTCGTGCCTCGGGCGCGGGCGGCCAGCACGTCAACAAGACCGACTCTGCGATCCGCATGACGCATCTGCCGAGCGGCATCGTCGTCGAATGCCAGGACGAGCGCTCGCAGCACAAGAACCGGGCGCGCGCGCTTAGCCTGCTGAAGGCGCGCCTGCTCGATGAGCAGCAGCGCAAGCAGAATGCGGCTCAAGCCGAGCTGCGCCGCGTACAGGTTGGCTCGGGCGATCGTTCGCAGCGCATCCGCACCTACAACTTCCCGCAGGGGCGCTTGACCGACCATCGCATCGGACTCACCCTTTATTCGCTGGACCGCATCGTCGAGGGCGAACTCGACGCGGTCATCGATGCGCTGGCGCGCGAGCACCAGACCGACGAACTCAAGCTGATCACCGAGGCCGCCGCATGAGCGCACTAGAGAACTTCATTCCGCTGCAGCTGGCAGTGCTCACCGTGTCCGACACGCGCACGCGCGCCAACGACAGCTCCGGCGACTACCTCGAGCGGGCGCTTTGCACGGCTGGACACCGGCTCGCCGCGCGCGAACTGGTTCGCGACGACATCTATCGCATGCGCGCCATCGTGGCGCAGTGGATTGCCGATGACGGAGTCGATGGGGTGCTGGTCACCGGCGGCACCGGCTTCACTGGTCGTGACTCGACGCCGGAGGCACTGCGCCCGCTGCTGGACAAGGAAATGCCCGGCTTCGGCGAAATGTTCCGCGCCGTGTCGGTCGCCGAAATCGGCACTGCTTCACTGCAGTCGCGTGCCTTTGCCGGGCTCGCCAACGGCACCTTCTTGTTCGCGCTGCCAGGCTCGACCTCGGCCTGCCGCACCGCCTGGGAGCAGATTCTGTCGAGCCAGCTCGACTCCCGCACCATGCCCTGCAACCTCGCCGGATTGAAACCAAGACTGCGCGAACATTGAGGAGACGCCCATGGCCCGGATGAAGAAGAAGGAATACCTGGAACTGCTGCAGCCGCTCCAGGTACACCTGTGCGAGATGCAGCGTTGGGTGCAAGGCACCGGGCAGCGCGTGGTCGTGGTGTTCGAGGGCCGCGATACCGCCGGCAAGGGTGGCGCCATCAGCGCCATCGCGCAGGTGCTGAACCCGCGCGGCTGCCGCATCGTCGCACTGCCCAAGCCAAGCGAGCGCGAACGCAGCCAGTGGTACTTCCAGCGCTATGTCGAGCACCTGCCTGCTGCCGGAGAAATCGTGCTGTTCGATCGCAGCTGGTACAACCGCGGCGGCGTCGAGCGCGTCATGGGCTTCTGCAACGATGCCGAATACAAGCGCTGGCTGGCGCAGGCGCCGGTGTTCGAGAAGATGCTGGTCGACGATGGCATCCTGCTGTTCAAGTACTGGTTCGCTGTGGACCAGGAAGAACAGGAGCAACGCTTCGCGGAACGCGTCGAGGATCCGGTCAAGCGCTGGAAGATTTCGCCGATCGACCTCGCCGCGCGCGACAAGTACGACGACTACACCGCCGCCCGCGATGCCTTCTTCAAGCCCACCCACACTCGCCACACGCCGTGGTTCGTGGTCGATGCCAACGACCAGAAGCGCGCGCGCCTGAACATGATCGGACACCTGCTCGAGCAGCTGCCGGACCAGAAAGTCGCGCCGGAGCCGCTGCAACTGCCCCCACTGAAGCGCAAGCGCCTGGGCAAGGACATCATCGGCGCCAAGGCCAGCATGGTGCGGGCGAAGTTCTGATCAGTCGCAGCGCGACTGCGAAAGTCGCTGCAAGGGCATGTCCTGGCGCTGGAAGGCAAGCGACGCATCGGCACCACCCAGTTCGAAGCTGGCGCGCAATTCGGGCGCTCCGCACCAGCCCCCGATACGCAGGCGCAGTTCGCCCAGCGCCTGCGCCCGCGGCGACGCATCCGCGCAATCGCGGCAAGCGAGCGAGTAATCGTGCATGGTCAGGGTGGCGCCACCGATGCCGTTGGCTCCTGCGCCCATGGCCCAGCGCGGCCAGCCTGCGTCGTCGTGGAAGTAGAGCATCGCCGAGATCAGCCCGCGTCCGCTGGCGCCGGAACTGAGCACGCTCAGGCCCCAACCGGAATCGCCACTGCCCCCGTACCAGACGCCGTTCACGTCCTGATCCGGCACGCCCGCGGGCAGCGCCACCGGCTCAATGCACCAACGCTCCGCGCGTCCCGCATGCTGCACCGACAAAAGCGCGAGCTGGGCCGCAGCGGCTTGGCGTGCGCGGCAAACCGGGTGACTGGCGTCGACCGAGAAATCGACGCGGATGCTGCCGGCGTGGGCACGGTCGGCCTTGGGTGCCGACAGCGCCGGATCGCGCCGCATCAGCTGCAGTCCATCGATGGTGGTGGCGAATTGCCCGCGCTCGATGCGCCCGCTCGCGAGATACCAGCGCGACGCGCCGGCTGCGTCGTAGGTTGCGAACACGGCACTGTGGCCACCCGCCACCGGCTGCAGGTCGAGCGCGTGACCGGGATGGCTCGGATCCCACCACAGGCCGCGGCGCGGATGCACCGGCTGCAACTCGATGCGCAGCAGACGGCTGCCGCGCGCATCCGCCTCCGCCATCCGCGCCCACCATGCGTGCCCGTGGTCGCGTGCATCCGGCGACGCCATGAGCGCCTCGACCGCACGCGTGTCGCCCAGATCAAGCAATCCGTAGTTGCCATCGCCATGGCGCAGCAGCAGCACGCTGTGCGCGCCCGACACCGCGGACCGATGCGCCGGAATCGCCAGCACTTCGCCCCCGGTCTCGGGATGCAGCAACGGCACGGCCGCGGCGACATCGACGTCAAGTAAAGATCCGGCGTCGCCGTAGATCGCATTGAGCGCGGCGTTCGCGTCGAATTCGAGCTCCGCACTCAAGCCGTGACGACGCAGCAGCCGCGCCTGCGCGTCGACGAGCAACTCAGTCACGCTGCCATCGAGATCGAAAACCTGCGCCCCGGCGCTGCCCGCCGATGCACGCTTCGCCCGCAACTGCTGCGCGCGCTCCGACAATGCCGATTCGAGCGCGGCACTGTGTGGCCCGGCGTAGGCGCGCACCAAGGCGTCCTCGAAACGGCGCGCACGCACGATCTCGAGCGTCGCCAACCAGTCGGGCAGCAACGCCTCGTTGGCCAGGTCGGCGCTCTCTGCCAGCGGCAACAGCCAGACCGCAGCACCCGCGGCGCGCGCGCGGCCCGCCAGTGCAAAGGCCGACTGACGCGAAAGCGCATCGCCGGCTTCGTAACCGAGCAGCAGTGCCGGCCATTCTGCCGAGACCGGCAACTGCGGCCACTCGATCTCGCCATCGATTCGCAGGACCAGACCGCGCAACCGTACTGCGGTCGCCGGCGCCTGCTCCAACTGCAGCGCCAGCACGACTGCGGCACGCGCCTTGGCACCGGCGGCCATCAACACCAGATGGGAACGGTCAACCTGAGCGTTGCCAGCCAGCACGCGCTCCAGCGCACCCTGGCTCGGCGTCTGCTCGCGCCAGTTCAGGTACCACCAGCCTCGCGCACGCAACTGCGTCGACCCCACTGCCGTTGCGTCCTCGCTGGCGTCGATCCGGATCACGCCCGGACGCATGCCGGGCAGATCCGGCACCAGCCACTGGGCCTCGGCACGCACCGCAATCGGTACGACCGCCGTCAGCAGCAAAATCCAGGCGATGTGCGCGCGGCGCAACATGCGCTCAGCCAGTCACGAATTCGCGGAAACTCGACGCGCCGTTCAGTTCCTCGCGCCGGACCTCGGCGACGCTCGCGGCGGGCGGGCCTTGCCAGAGCCAACGCTCCAGTTCCGCGAGCGCGTTGCCGGTGCCCACCGCGGTCACTTCGACCGAGCCGTCGTCGAGGTTGCGCGCGCTGCCGACCAGCCCGAGCGCGATCGCGTGGTCGCGCGTCGAGGCGCGGTAGTAGACGCCCTGCACGCGCCCGCGAACGATGAAACGCGCTGCGGCCATCAGCGTTTCTCCTGCGCGATTCGGCGCGCCAGGTCGGCACTGGTGATGGGGCCGAGGTATTTCTCCGCGACCAAGCCATCGGGAGCGATCAACCAACTCGTCGGCAGTCCACGCGGCACCTCGAATCCTGCGGGTGGCGCGAAGACATCCACCAGCGCAATCGGATATGCGGCCGGATGTTCCTTGAGGAATGCGCGCAGGTCGGCGACCTCGATTTCCTCGAACGCAAGCCCGATCACGACCACGTCGTCGCGCTGCACATCGAACTCGGAAAAATCCGGGATCTCCTTCAGGCAGGGCGCGCACCAGGTCGCCCAGAAGTTGACCAGCACCCACTTGCCGCGTTGCTTGGCAAGATCGAACTCGCCGTGATCGAGCGTGGTCACTACCAGCGACGGCGCCTTCTCCGCGACGGCGGATTCGGCGCCGTTCACCGCGGCGGCGAACAACAACGCCAGGACCAGAATCCAGGATTTCATGGGCACTCCCTGCGCAAACCGCTACGATGCGACGAAATCTACCGACAGCCGCGTGAACCGATGGTTCCGCCACCGCAAGTCGCGTTGTTTTCGCGCAACAGGCCATGACCGAACTCGCCAATTCCCAACCTCGGCCCCAGTCAATGCGCCGCACCGCCGGGGGCGACACACTGCCTCTGCTGGCGCTGTGCGCGCAGGCGCTGCTGCAGATTTTCTGGCATGGGCTGCTGCATCCACCGCGGCCCCTCCCGGTAGCACTGGTACTCGGGGTCGCATTGCTGCCGCTGCTGGCGTTGCTCCCGGCCGCATGGCACAGCCGCCGCCGCGCGCTGCTGGTGGGCGGCATCGTGTCGCTGCTTTATTTCAGTCATGGCGTGATGGAGTACTGGTCGAACCCGCCGCTGCGCGCCCTCGCGAGCGCCGAAATCGTGTTCGCCCTGCTCGCGATTTTCGGACTGCGCAAGACTCGCCGGCCGGGCTGATGCTGCGCGCCCTCGCTTGTCGATCCCGCGGCCAGCGGCTAAGTTCACGGCGCTGCACGGGAAGCAGTGGCGCCTGAGCGTCCGGGAGAAACATGGGTTTCATACAGACCGCGCCGATGCTGGCCAACACCTATCTCGACGACCGCGTGCTGCGCTCGTGGCTGCGCCGCGTATTGCCACCACAGGTGCTCGCCGAGCACGAGGCACGACTCGGCGAGTTCGGCGAACTGGTGGCGCACGAGTGGTATCCACGCCAACTCGCGGAACGTCATCTCGAGCCGCGACACGTTCCTTTCGATGCGTTCGGCCAACGTGTCGACCAGATCGAACTCAGCCCGTTCTGGCGGGAGGCGCCAGCGATCGCTGCACAGTGGGGCCTGGTCGCGCTCGGCCACGACGAATGGCTCGCCGAGCACGGCCGGCCGCTGCAGTTCGCGTTCAATTACCTGTTCCATCCGTCGAGCGAACTATTCACCTGCCCGCTGGCGATGAGCGATGGCGCCCTGCGTGCACTCGCCGACAGCGACAACAAGGCGCTGATCGAGCGCGCCACGCCGCACCTGCTGAGCCGCGATCCGAAGCAGTTCTGGATCAGTGGGCAGTGGATGACCGAAACCAGCGGCGGCTCCGACGTCAGCGGCACCGAGACCATCGCGCGCCAGGACGAACGCGGGCGCTGGCGCCTGTCCGGACGCAAGTGGTTTGCCTCGGCAATCCACAGCGACATGGCGCTGCTGCTGGCCCGACCCGAGAAGAATCCGATCGGAGCCGACGGCCTGGCGCTGTTCTACATCGAGCCGCGCAAGTCCGACGGGCGCCTGCGCAACATCAGCATCGACCGCCTCAAGGACAAGCTCGGCACACGCAAGCTGCCGACCGCGGAGATCCAGCTCGAGAACACGCCTGCGGAACTGGTCGGCGACAGCCGCCACGGCGTGCGTGCGATCGCGCCGATGCTGAATGTCACGCGCCTGTGGAACTCGGTGTGCGCAGTCGCTGCGATGCGCCGCGGCCTGACCCTGGCGCGCGACTATGCAACCCGGCGCGTGGTGTTCGGGCAGCCGCTGATCGACCAACCGCTGCACCAGGAAACCCTGGCCGACCTGCAGACCGAGTTCGAGGCGCACTTCCACCTCACCTTCTACGCCGTCGAACTCACCGGCCGCGTCGAGAACGGCCAGCACGACGACGCCAGCGTGCACCTGCTGCGGCTGCTCACGCCGATCATCAAGCTCGCCACCGGCAAGGCCGCAGTGGCCGCGCTCAGCGAGATCATCGAAGCTTTCGGTGGCGCCGGCTATTGCGAAGACACCGGCCTCCCGGGCCTGCTGCGCGACACCCAAGTGCTGCCGATCTGGGAAGGCACGACCAATGTGCTCGCGCTGGATGTGGTCAAGGCGCTGAAACAGATCGGCGGCCTGCAGCACTGGCTGACCGCGATCCGCGCACTGACCGCGCAGGTCTCGCAACCGGAACTGGAGGGCGTGGTGAAACAGGTGCGCGAGACCGCCACCGCAGTCGCCGAATGGATCCAGAAGCGCTCGCGCAGCAAGGACGAACTGCCCGCCGGCGCGCGCGGACTGGCGCTGACCATGGGCCGCACGCTCGCTCTGGCCCTGCTGGCGCAGCATGCGGAATGGAGCTTCCGCAACGAACACGATCCGCGCACGCTGCATGCGGCGCGACGCTTCGCGCGCCTCGGCTGCAACCGGCTCGCCGATACCGTCGCGATCGAGGCGCGCACGCTGTCCAGCGACATCTACGCCTGAAGGACCCGATCCCATGGATTACCTGACCATCGTCACCACCGGTGGCACGATCGACAAGATCTACTTCGACGACAAGTCCGACTTCCAGATTGGCGCGCCGCAGATCGGCGACATCCTGAGCGCGCTCGGGGTCGGCTTCCGTTTCCTGGTGATCCCGCTGCTGCGCAAGGACAGCCTGCACATCAGCGACGACGACCGCGACCTGGTCGCGCGCACGATCGAAGCACAACCCGGTCGGCACGTACTGGTGACTCATGGCACCGACACCATGGTCGAGACCGCACGCGTGCTGACGCGCATCACGGGCAAGGTGATCGTCATGACCGGTGCGCTGAATCCAGCGCGTTTCCAGGGTTCGGACGCGGTGTTCAACATCGGTTGCGCGGTCGGCGCGGTGCAGACGCTCGGCGATGGCGTCTATGTCGCCATGAACGGCCGCATCTGGGACCCGCTCAAGGTCCGCAAGAACCGCGACGCCAACCGCTTCGAGTCGGTGTGACCGCGGCGGGCGGGCGATCATGCTGCCCCGCATCAGGGGTCTTCGACTAGAACATTGAAGATTCGAGCAACCGCTCAAGTTGCACTGCAACATTGTCGGGGCGCCCCCAGCGGAGAAGCGCCATGCCCCGAATGCTCTCGGTCCCCCTGCTGTTTGCCTTGCTCGGCCTGCCCACCCTGACCGCTGCCGCACCGCCGACGCTGAATTCCGGCGACACCGCCTGGATGATCGTGGCCACTGCGCTGGTGCTGTTGATGACCATTCCCGGGCTGGCGCTGTTCTATGCCGGCATGGTGCGCGCCAAGAATGTGCTCTCGGTGCTGATGCAGTGCTTCGCGATCACCGGACTGATCACCGTGCTGTGGGTGCTGTATGGCTACAGCCTGGTGTTCGACACCACCGGCATGGCCAAGGGCGCGCTCAACCTGCACAGTTTCATCGGCGGCTTCGGCAAGGCCATGCTCGACGGCATCACCACCGACAGCCTGAGCTATGCCATCCCCGAAAGCGTGTTCGTGACCTTCCAGATGACCTTCGCGATCATCACCCCGGCGCTGATCGTCGGCGCCTTCGCCGAACGCATGAAGTTCTCGGCGCTGCTGCTGTTCATGGCGTTGTGGTTCACCTTCGCCTACGCGCCGGTTGCCCACATGGTCTGGGGCGGCGACGGCGCGCTGCTGTGGGACTGGGGCGTCCTCGACTTCGCCGGCGGCACCGTGGTGCACATCAATGCCGGCGTCGCCGGACTGGTGGCCGCACTCGTGCTCGGCAAGCGTCGCGGCTACCCGAACACGGCGATGCCGCCACACAATCTCGGCTTCACCCTGGTCGGCGCCAGTCTGCTTTGGGTTGGCTGGTTCGGTTTCAACGCCGGCAGCGCGGTCGCGGCGAATGGCACCGCCGGCATGGCCATGCTCGTCACCCACATCGCGAGCGCGGCCGCAGCGCTGGCCTGGATGACCATCGAGTGGCTGACGCATCGCAAGCCGAGCGTGCTCGGCATCGCCTCGGGCGCGGTCGCCGGGCTGGTCGCGATCACTCCCGCCGCCGGCACCGCCGGGCCGGTGGGTGCGCTCTGGATCGGCCTGGCCGCCGGCGCGGTCTGCTTCTTCACTGCGACCGGGGTCAAGCGTCGCTTTGGCTATGACGATTCGCTCGACGTGTTCGGCGTGCATGCGGTCGGTGGCATCGTCGGCGCACTGCTCACCGGCGTGTTCGCAGCGCCGGCACTCGGCGGCTTCGGCACCGTCGAGAGCATCGGCATGCAGTTGTGGATCCAGTTCAAGGGCGTCGCCTTCACCCTGGTCTATTCGAGCATCGTCACCTGGCTGCTGCTGAAACTGGTCGACAAGACCGTCGGCCTGCGCGTCGACGCCGAAGCCGAGACCGAAGGCCTCGACCTGGCGCTGCACAACGAACGCGGCTACATCATCTGAACCGGAGCACCGACATGAAAATGGTCACCGCCATCATCAAGCCCTTCAAGCTCGACGACGTGCGCGAAGCACTGAGCGAGGTCGATGTCACCGGCGTCACGGTTTCCGAGGTGAAGGGCTTCGGCCGCCAGAAGGGCCATACCGAGCTCTACCGCGGCGCCGAGTACGTGGTCGATTTCCTGCCCAAGATCAAGCTCGAGGTCGCGGTCACTTCCGACCAGTGCGAGCGAGTCGTCGAAGCGATCCAGAACGCCGCGAACACCGGAAAGATTGGCGACGGCAAGATCTTCGTGCACGACCTCGACCGCGTCATCCGCATTCGCACCGGCGAACTCGACGGCGACGCGCTGTAGCGCTAGTCGCGGAAGTTGTCGAACTGCAGCGGCACCTCGAACTCGCCCTTGCGCAGCAGCGCGATGGCGAGTTGCAGGTCGTCGCGCTTCTTGCTGCTGACGCGCAGCTTGTCGGCATTGATCTGCGCCTCGACCTTGAGCTTGGCTTCCTTGATCGCAGCGATGATCTTCTTCGCCACCGCCTGTTCGATGCCCTGCTTCACCGTCACTTGCTGACGCGCGCCGGCCAGGTTCACCTCCGGGTCAGCCGCGTCGAGACAGCGCGCGTCGATGTGCCGGGCGACCAGCCGCGCGCGCAGGATGTCCTGCATCTGCTGCAACTGGAACTCGCTCGGCGCCTGCACCTTGATGACCAGCTTGTCGAGTTCGAACTTCGCGTCGGTGCCCTTGAAGTCGAAGCGATTCGAGATCTCGCGGTTGGCCTGATCGACGGCATTGGTCAGTTCGTGCTTGTCGACTTCGGAAATGACATCGAACGAGGGCATGGCGGGCTCCGGCAAGGATCGAGGCACGAAGCCTACCCGAGCATCCGCGAGCGCGAAATCGCTGCTCAGCGGAGCCGGCGTGTGGTCACCACCTGCTTCTGCCGGCGCACGTAGGCGATTGCCGTCAGCAAGAGCAGTAGGGGCGCGCCCCAGTGGGACCACAGCAGCAGCCGATGCTGGAAACCGAAGGATTGACGATGCAGTGTGTACATCGCCAGTGCCGGGTTGCCCAGGAGCATGGATCGGGAGGGCGCGAACATGGCGTCGGCATGCTGCCTCGCCGCGTTCTCCAAGCCGACGCGCTCGATCAACCAGCGCCCGCCCTGCATGTAGGTCCAGGTCAGCGCGCCTTCGCGCTTGGCCGACCGTTCGGCGATCGGGCCAAGGTCGGCGACCTGGGTCAATCCGCCCCAGCCATAGAGGGCGTTGCCGAGCACCGGCAGGGTCATCAGCATCAGCCATTGGAAATTGCGCAGTTTCACCGGAATACCTGTGGATCGGGGGCCCGAGGATAAGCCCAATTCCGGCACGATTCCTGCGACGCCAACGGCAGAATTCCGCTCCGAAGGCCGCGCACCGGACTGCTAGCATCCACCCATGATGTCGCCCTCGCCCGCACCTGTCGATTCGGACCCGCCACAGCGCACGGTGGCGGCGATCTGGGCCGAGCTGGCCGAGAACTGGTCGCAGCCCCAGGCGGAGCACTTGGCCGAGCAGATCGACGCGTGGTTCGAAACTGCCGACGGCGAGCAGGTCACGCGACTCGGCGACCTGGCTGCCTATCTCGCCAGTTTCGTCGAGGCCGGACGCGAGCCGAACACCGCGCAGCGCATCCGCCTGGAAGAACTGGTCGGCCGCCTCACCGCCGCGCCGTCAACGCCGGGCGCGGGCGCCCGCGAGGTGTCCGAGCGCAGCATCACAACGCCGCCTGCCGACAACGTCACTTCGATCCAGAACGCGCTCGCCGCAGCAGTGCGCCCGCGCACGGCACGCAATGCACTGTGCCTGCTTGGCATCGGCGACCGCATGGCCCCGGGCCTGCAAGCCGCACTCACCGAACGCGGCTACGACCTGCACCATTTCGGCGATGCCATCGGCCTGCGTGAATTCCTGGTCACCACCATGCCGGGCGCGGTGCTGATGCCGGCGCCGCAGTTGCGCGCATTGCCAGCTCTGATTGCACGCTGGAAGGACGCCCCGGCGCCGCCAGCAGTCGTGGTGCTGTCGCCGGACCGCGACCTGACGCATCGCCTGCTGGCCCTGCGCGCCGGCGCTGCGGCTTTCTTCGCGGCGCCGCTCGACAGCTATCGCATCGCGGCGCGCATCGACGAACTGCTCGGCCGCCAGGACGCGCCGCCCTACCGCGTGCTGATCGTCGAGGACGACCGCGATCTGGCACTGCAATGCGGCCAGTGGATTGCCGCCGAAGGCATGACCGCGCGCATCGCGCCGCACGGCTCGGCAGCGATCACTGCACTCTCGGAGTTCCAGCCCGACGCGGTCTTGATCGACGCCACCCTGCCCGACGCACGCGGCATCGACCTGGTGCAACTGATGCGCCAGCAACCCGAGCATGCGACCCTGCCGATCGTGATGGCCGCAACCGCCGGTGATGCCACCGAGCGCTTCGACGCCATTGCCGCTGGTGCCGATGAGGTGCTGGTCAAGCCGCTCAAGGCGCGCCACGTCGTCGGCGTCATCCGCTCGCGCGTGCAACGCGCACAGTGGCTGCGCGCCCAGGCCGAGGCCGGTGCCGCACGCGACCCCAAGACCGGGCTGTATCCGCGCTCGTTGGTGATCGAGCGCATCAGCGGGCGCATCGATACCCAGGGCTCGGCCTTGCTGATGATCCAACTGGACGAGGTCGACACGCTGCGCAGCCAGATCGGCACCAGCGCCCTGGCCGCGATCGACGTCGAGATGGGCTCGCGCCTGCGCGAATTGCTGCAGAACCACGACCTGCCCTGCGGACTGCGCGATTTCTCGTGGCTGGTGCTGCTCACGCGCGAGCGTCGCGAGCTGTCGACGCAGTTGGCCGAGCGCATTCGCTTCGCGCTGGTCGAGCGCCCGTTCATGGTCGCGAACACGCCGGTCGCCGTCACCGCCAGCATCGGCCTGGTGCCACTGGACGAGGCGCCGATCGACCCCGACGGCGCGCTGCTCGCGGCAGAACGTGCCTGCAGCGAAGCGCAGGCGCGCGGCGGCAATATCGCCACCTGGTCGGCGCTGGACAGCGAGGCGCCGATCGATCCGGTACTGGCGGTGCGCGCCGTGCTCAGCCGACCGCTGGACGCGCGCAACCTGCGCGTCGAATACCGGCCTTTGGTGCCACTCAAGGGCGCCCTGCATGACCAGTTCGATTTCCAGTTCTTCCTCGGTAGCGCTGGCAACGGCGGTGCCCGTGGCAGCTACGCGCTGTGCGCGCAGGCGGCGCGCGAACTCGGCGTCGCCAGCGCGCTCGAGCGCGCGCGCTTCGAGATCGCCTTCGCGGCGCGCGAAGAAGCACGCGGCGAACGCCATGCGCTGCGTTTCCTGATGCCGGTGAGCAGCGACTGGCTGCTCGATGCCGACGAAATGGAGTGGCTGTTCGCAACCATGGAAGCACGCCAGCTCGCCGGCGGCGGCTTCACCTTCGAACTGTCCGGCGCCGAACTGCTCGACCGTCGCGAGGCGCTCAGCGCCCCGATCGCGCGCCTGCGTCAGGCCGGCGTGCGCTTTGGCCTCGGCGACTACGGCCGGGATTTCGCCGCGGTGCATGTGCTGACACAACTCCCGATCGACGTCCTGCGCATCGACATCGAACTTCTCGAATCCACCGCCTCGGCGAACAGCACCAGCCCAACCCTGATCGCACTGGTACGCAAGGCGCATCAGCTCGGCGCCGCGGTGATCGCGCCGGGCATGAACACACTCGAACACGCGCACATCTACACGCGCCTCGGCATCGACTACGGCGTCGGCAATGCCTTCGGCCCAGCGCTGACGCAACCGGAGTTCGACTTCAACCGACCGCTGTGGTGAACACGGCCTGCCGGTTCCGGGCTACGCGCGCTTCTGCGACCATGCGCCGATGCCCTACACCCCGATCCTCGCCACGCTCGGCTATGTGCTCTCGCCCGATCGCTCACGCGTGCTGCTGGTGCATCGCAACGCGCGCGCACACGACGCCCACTTCGGCAAGTACAACGGCCTCGGCGGCAAGCTCGAAGCCGACGAGGACATCGTCTCCGGAATGCGTCGCGAGCTGCGCGAGGAAGCCGGCATCGAATGTCTTGAACTGCAGCTGCGCGGCACCATCTCCTGGCCCGGATTCGGCAAGCACGGCGAAGACTGGTTCGGGTTCGTGTTCCTGATCACCGCGTTCGACGGCGAAGTGCCCGCGCGCAATGCCGAGGGCGATCTCGAATGGATTGCGCTCGAGCGCATCCTCGAACTGCCGCTGTGGGAGGGCGACCGCCACTTCCTGTCACTGGTGTTCGATGCCGACCCGCGCTCAATCCACGGGGTGATGCCGTATCTCGACGGCCGTCTGGTGTCGTGGTCGGTGACGCGCGCCTGACGCTTGAATCGCGGTCGAGGCAGCCGCATCTCGTCGCCAGAGGTGAATCATGTCCGACACCAGCCTGCACATCGTCTGCCCGCATTGCGATGCGGTGAACCGCGTGCCCACGGCGCGCCTCGGCAATGCGCCGGACTGCGGCCGCTGTCACCAGCCCTTGTTCGTCGGCGCACCGCGAGCGGTCGATGGCGCGCAGTTGACGCAGCACCTGCAACGCGACGAACTGCCGGTCGTGGTCGATTTCTGGGCGCCCTGGTGCGGGCCCTGCCGCCAGTTCGCGCCGACCTACTCCGAGGCTGCGCGTCGACTGGAGCCGCGACTGCGCCTGCTCAAGATCGACACCGAGGCGCATCCGCAGGCGGCGGCGCCGTTTGCCATCCGCAGCATCCCGACGCTCGCGGTATTCGCCGGCGGTCGCGAGCTCGGGCGCGTCTCCGGTGCACTTTCGCTGCCGCAGTTGTTGCAATGGATGGCGCAGCACACCAGCGGCTGATGCGCACCCTTGCATTGGCGCCGCCGCATCCGGGCGGCTAGGCTCTGGTCTCCGCATCCGGAGGCCCCATGTCGCGATTCGTTCTGCCCCTGCTCGCCGTTGCCGCATTCACCGCCGCGGCCGCCGACACCCCTGCCTATCGCACCGTGAACGAGATCGTTGCCGCGTCCGCCGCCGAAGACTGGCGTACCCCGGACCCTGAGAACACGCTGTACCTGGAACTGGACAGTGGTCGCGTCGTCTTCGAATTGGCACCGTGGCTGGCACCGAAACATGCGACCAACATTCGCGCCCTGATCCGCGAACGCTACTTCGATGGCCTTGCGATTGTGCGCTCGCAAGACAACTACGTCGTCCAGTGGGGCGATCCAGACGCCGACGACGCTGCCAAGGCGCGGCCCCTCAAGAAGGCCTCGGCCACCCTTGATGCCGAGTTCACCATGCCCTGGCAAGACGGCATGGCGTTCACGCGCATTCCCGACGACGACGGCTATGCGCCCGTGGTCGGGGTGTCGGATGGCTTCTGGGTCGGCCGCGATCCGAAGTCGAATGAGGTCTGGCTGACGCACTGTTACGGCAGTCTCGGCGTCGCCCGCGGCAATGAATCCGACTCCGGCAACGGTGCGCAACTGTACGTCGTGACCGGACACGCGCCGCGACATCTGGACCGCAACATCGCCCTGATCGGACGCGTGCTGTCCGGCATCGATCTGCTCAGCACGCTGCCCCGCGGTCCGGCGCCGATGGGCTTCTACGAGAAGGCCGAGCAGCGCGTGCCGATCCGCTCGATGCAAGTCGCCGCCGACGTGCCGGCGGCGAGCCGAACTGCGTTGCAGGTGTTGCGCACCGACACCGCCACCTTCAGCGAGATTGTCGAGGCCAAGCGTAACCGCCGCGACCCCTGGACCAAGTTGGCGTCCGGCCATATTGAATTGTGCAACGTGCCGTTGCCGGTACGCACCACGCCCGCCGCACCGGGCAAGCCGTGAGCAAGCGCTACGACCAGGACTACTTCGACCGCTGGTACCGCGACCCGCGCCATCGCGTGAAATCGCCGCTGGTGCTCGAACGCAAGGTTGCGATGACGGTGGCCATGGCCGAGTACTACCTCGGCCATCCGCTGCGCTCGGTGATCGACATCGGCTGTGGCGAGGCGCCGTGGCGCGGTTTTCTCAAGCTGCTACGCCCGAAGCTGCACTACCTCGGGCTCGACAACAGCGAATACGTCGTCGACCGCTACGGGCTCGCGCGCGACATCCGCCTGTGTCGCTTCGGCGATCTGGAGCATCAGCGATTCGACCGTGAGTTCGACCTGCTGCTCTGCTCCGATGTCATGCACTACCTGCCAACCAAGGAACTGCTGCGGGGTCTGACCGGTTTCTCCGAACTGTGCCCGGGCGGTTTCGCCTTCCTGGAGCTGATGTGCCGCGGCGATGAGTTCGTTGGCGACCGCGAAGGCTTCATCGCACGCCCGGCGAAGTTCTACCGCAAGGCTTTCGCCGACGCCGGCTTCAGCGCCTGTGGCTCGCACGGCTACCTGAGCCGTCTGCTGCGCGAGGAAGCCAGCGCACTGGAACTGATCGGCTGATCGCGCCGAACTTCCTGGACCGATAGAATTCGCGGTCTTGAACCGGAGCCCCGCCATGAAAACCGTTCTCACCATCGCCCTGCTCGCCGTCGCTGTCACGGCGGTCGCGAAACCCGAGTCGCTGCTGCGCAACGGCAGCTTCGAAACCGCGAATGCCAAGGGCAAGCCGGAGGGCTGGAACTTCCAGCAGCATGCCGGGGTGCGTGCCTACGATTTCACGCTCGACGACCTCGCCTTCGAGGGCAAGCACAGCTTGCGCCTGACGCGACTGCAGAAGCAGGTCTGGGGCAAGGTCGTCCAGAACATCCCGGCCAACGACTTGATCGGCAAGACGGTCGAGTTCAGCGTGCGGGCGCGCGGCGAAGCGGTCGGCAAGCGCGGCTTCAGCGTCGGACTCGGCGGTTTCGCCGGCTCGACCATGTTGCAGCACGTGAAGTCGGAACGCGTAACCGGAACCAGCGACTGGCGCAAGTACACGCTGCGCATCGAAGTTCCCGAAGGCAGCAGCCAGGTAATGGTCGGGGTCACGCTCGATGACAAGGGCACGGTCTGGATCGACGACGCGCGCCTGCGCGTCGTCAAATCGAAGTCCTGAGATCGGACCTCAGTCCGCTGCCACCGGCAGCGGACGACGCCGACCCAGCCGCGCGGCCAGGTCGTCGACCACGGTGTAGGCCGCCGGCACCACGATCAGGCTGAGCAGGGTCGAGGTCACCAGGCCGCCGATCACCGCGATCGCCATCGGCGCGCGGAAACTCGAGTCGGCGCTCAGCCCGAACATGATCGGGGCCATGCCCGCAGTCATCGCGATGGTCGTCATCAGCACCGGTTGCGCGCGCTTGCGGCAGGCGTCGATCAGCGCATCGTGCTGGCTCATGCCGTGTTCGTCCTCTGCCATGACCGCGTAGTCGACCAGCAGGATCGAGTTCTTGGTGGCGATGCCGATCAGCATCAGCAGACCGATCAAGGCCGGCAGCGACAGGTAGTTCTGGGTCAGCAACAGCATGCCAAAGGCACCGCCCGCGCACAGTGGCACCGCAGTCAGAATGGTCAACGGCTGCAGCGCGCTGTTGAACAGCAGCATCAGCACCATGTAGATGCACACCAGGCCTGCAGCCATCGCCATCAGGAAACCGACGAACAATTCCACGAACACTTCGGCGTCACCGGTGTTGAGAAAGCTCACGCCAGGCGGCAACTGCGCCACGCTCGGCAACTGCTCGACCTCGGCCATGACCTCGCCCAGCGGGCGACCGTTCAACTCTGCGGTCAGGGTGACATTGCGGCTGCGCTGGTAGCGATCGATCTGCGCCGGGCCGCTGTCGAGGCGGATGTCGGCAACTGCGGACAGCGGTACCGGCCCGTTCTGGCCGGGCACGCGCAGGTCGGAGATCAGCGACTCGCTGGCGAGCGCGGCCCGCTTCACGCCAACGCGGATCGGCACCTGGCGATCGGGCAGGTTCAACTTCGCCAGTCGTTGCTCGAAATCGCCGGCCGTCGCGATGCGCGCAGCCTCGGCGATATCGGCGGTGGCAACACCGAGGTCGGCGGCCCGCGCCGGGTCCGGCACGATCACGATTTCCGGGCGCAGCAACGCCGCGGTCGAGGTAACGCTGCCGAGACCGGGCAAGGTGCGCAGATCGCGTTCCAGCGCCGCTGCAGCTTCCGCCAGGGTGTTGCCGTCATCGCCCGAAAGCACCAGCTGCATCAACTCGCCCGGCTCAGTGCTGAGGAAGCTGATGCGCGCGCCGGCGATGTCGGCGACGCGCTTGCGCACTTCGGCCTCCAACTCTTTCTGACTGCGGCCGCGATCGCCGGCCGGACCCCAGTCGAGGATCAGCGTCGCCTTGCGCGTCTCGCCGATGCCGGTCTTGGTCGGATCACCGATGTCGAGCACCGCACCGATCGAGGAATACACCTGCTTCAGTTCCGCGATCGGCGCCAGTCGGGCGCGCGCCGACTCGGCGACCTCGAACGTCTCCTCGATCCGAGTCCCTGGCGGCAGTTCGATGCTGAGGTTGCTGCGCCCAAGGTCCGAGGTCGGAATGAAGGTCGTGGGAATGAATGGCACGATCGCCAGCGACAACAGGAACAGCAGCGCCGCAATCACCAGCGTACGCCAGCGGTGGCGCAGCGCGGCATCGACCCAACCCAGATACCAGACCATGACCCGGCCATCATGCTCGTGCACCGGCTTGGCGCGCATCTGGTACGCCGCCATCATCGGTGTCAGCAGCCGCGCCACCAGCAGCGAGAACAGCACCGCGGTCGCCGCGGTCCAGCCGAACTCGCGGAAGAACTTGCCGGCGATGCCGGGCATGAACGCGACCGGCACGAACACCGCCGCCAGCGTCAGCGAGGTCGCGATCACCGCGATGCCGATTTCATCCGCCGCCTCGCGCGCCGCGTCGATCGGCTTCTTGCCCATGCGCAGGTGACGCACGATGTTCTCGACCTCGACGATGGCATCGTCAACGAGGATACCGACCACGACCGACAGGGCGAGCAGCGTGATCAGGTTCAGGCTGAAGCCGATCCAGTGCATCACCGCAAAGGTCGGGATGATCGACAGCGGCAGCGCCACCGCACTGACCCAGGTCGCACGCCAGTCGCGCAGGAACAGGAACACCACCACCAGTGCAAGCAGGGCGCCTTCCCCCAACATGGTCATGGACGATGAATAGGAGCGCTCGGCTTCCTCGACCGCCGAGTTCACCAACACGAACGTCACGCCGGCATGTGCCTGCTGCAACTGCTCCAGCGCCGCACGCACCTGCTTGGCGACATCGACCTCGCTGCTGCCGCGCGATCGCGTCAGGTCGAAACCGATCACCGGTTTGCCATCGAGCAGGGCGATCTGGCTGGTCTCGGCGGCAGCGTCGCGAATCGTCGCGATGCTGTCGAGCCGCAGCGAACGCCCATCCGGCAGGCTGATCGAGTAGCCGCGCAGCGCATCGACGTCGGCGACGGTGCCGACGGTGCGCACCACCTGGCGTTCACCGGCCCATTCCATGTGGCCGCCGGGGCGCTCGACCTGAATGCGCGCCAGTTGCTGCGACACCTGCCCGGCGGTGATGCCGAACGCATTCAGCGCCTGAGGGTCGAGATCGATGCGAATTTCGCGCTCGATGCCACCGACACGCTTGACCGTGGCGATGCCCTTGATGCCGTACATGGCCTTGGTCACGACGCGATCGACGAACCACGAGAGTTCGTCGGCCGGCATGCGCTGCGACTCGACTGCGTAAGTCAGCAGCGTGCCGCCGACGATTTCGATCTTGGCCACCACCGGCTCCTCGATATCGACCGGCAGGTCCATGCGGATGCGGCTGATGGCGTCGCGCACGTCGTCGAGCGCCACCTGCAGATCGACTTCCAGCTGGAACTCGATGGTCGTGGTGGAGACGCCCTCGTTCACGCTCGACATCACGCGCTTGACGCCGTTCAACGTCGCCACCGCGTCCTCGACCTTGCGCGTGACCTCGGCTTCGAGCTGGCTCGGCGCTGCGCCGGGCAGCTGGATGGTGGTCGCGACCATCGGGAAACTGATGTCGGGGAAGCGCGAGATCGGCAACTGGATGAAGCCGTAAATGCCGGCGACACAGAGCACGAAGAAGATCATCAGCGCCGGCAGCGGTCGCCGGATCGCCCATGCCGAGACGTTGAACATGTCAGCCTCCGTTGCTCACGCGCACGCGGTCGCCATCGGACAGGAAGGCGCCGCCGCGGCTGACCACACGCTCGCCCGCCTGCAGTCCGGAGCGCACCTCGACGCGCTCGCCGTCGATGCGGCCGGGCTCGACGCGACGGCGCTCGACCCGGTCCTGGCCCTTCAGCGTGAACACGTAGGCGTAACCGTCACGACGCACCAGCGCGGCAATCGGAACGGTCAGCGCTTCGACCTCACCGAGCAGGATGCGGCCCTGCGCGAACATGCCGGCGCGCAGCTTGCCGGGCGCGGGCAAATCGGCATGGACGGTGCCGGTGCGGGTTCCGGGATCCAGCGCCGGAGACACCGCGCGCACACGCCCGGACACCAGCGCACCCTCGCGGTCGCGCACCTCGACCACGTCACCGACGCTGACCGCGATCAGATCGGCCTCGCTCAGTTCGGCACGCCATTCCAGGCGACCATCGCGGATCAGAGTGAGCAACTGCGCGCCGCCCATCACCACTGCGCCCGGTTCGGCACTGCGAGTGGCGATGACGCCGGCATGCGGTGCGCGCAGGGTCGCGAAATCGCGGCGCAGCCTGGCCGCGTCGGACTGCGCCGCGGTGGTTTCCGCACGTGCCGTGGCCTGCACCAGCGCCGCCCGCAGCTGGTCGTGGTCGGCAACACTGATCAGCTTCTGTGACCGCAAGGCATCGCCGCGATCCAGCTGGGTGCGCGCCAGCAACACTCCGGCACGCGCTTCGTCCAGTGCCGCGGTCGCCACCTGCAGCTCGCTCTCCAGCGTGCGCGCATCGAGCGTGACCAGCACGTCGCCGCGCTGCACGCGATCGCCAACCTCGACCTTGATCTCGGCAATGCGCAGGCCGCTCAGCTCGACGCCCAGCTGCATCTCCTGCCACGGCGCCACCGCGCCGGACACGCTGACCGAACGCGTCATCGGCGCCATCACCACCTGCGACAACTGCACCGCCAGCGCGGCGCTGCCGGTGGGCGCCGACTGGTTCTTTGCATCCTCGCTCTTGCCGCCGCAGGCAGACAGGGCCAGCACGGCGGCCAAGCCGGCCGCAGCCACGATCAATCGACGTTTCATGTTGCTATCCAATGCACGAAGGAAAGCGTGTGCGGTCCCAACAGCGCCAGCGTGCAGCGTCGCCGATTGAGCCCGCATATCGACTGCCCATGATAACGTGCGCGGCTGTCTGGACCCGCCGTGACTTTCGTCACGGACGCGGCCACTACCGACCCCGGAACACCCATGCCCCTGCTGCAACTGCTCAAGGTCGACCTCGCGGTCGGCGGTCCGAAACTGCTCGATGGCGTCGATTTCGCCATCGACCCGCGCGAACGCATCTGCATCGTCGGCCGCAACGGCATGGGCAAGTCGACCCTGCTGCGCCTGATCGCCGGCGAGATCCGCCCCGACGATGGCGAGGTCCGCCTCAGCGACGGCGTACGCATCGCCACCCTCGACCAGGAAGTGCCGCGCGGACTCGAAGGCGATGTCTTCGACGTGGTCGCTGCAGCGCTCGGCGACATCGGCCGCATGGTCGCCGAGTTCCATCACCTGATCGAACACGGCGACACCGTCAGCCAGCGCTTCGCCGACGTGCAGGCGGCGATCGATGCACGCGGCGGCTGGGACCTGGATCAGCGCGTCAGCCGCATCATCGAGCGCCTGGATCTGCCCGGCACCGCGCTGTTCTCGTCGCTCTCCGGCGGCATGAAACGGCGCGTGCTGATGGCGCGTGCGCTGGTGGTCGAGCCGGACATCCTGCTGCTCGACGAACCGACCAACCACCTCGACCTCGAAGCCATCGACGCGCTCGAACAACTGCTGCTGAACTTCTCCGGCACGGTCGTGTTCGTGACCCACGATCGTCGCTTCCTGCGCGCGCTGGCCACGCGCATCGTCGAGATCGATCGCGGCCAACTGACCAGCTGGCCCGGCGACTACGACAACTACCTGCGTCGGCGCGAAGAGCGGCTGCATGCGGAGGCACAGGCGAACGCGCATTTCGACCGCCGGCTTGCCGAGGAAGAGGTCTGGATCCGCCAAGGCATCAAGGCGCGCCGCACCCGCAACGAAGGCCGCGTGCGCGAGCTCGAAGGCATGCGTCGCGAACGCGCCCAGCGTCGCGAACAGATGGGCAAGGTCAACCTCGCAGTCAGCCAGGCGGCGCCCTCCGGCAAGCGCGTGGTCGAGACCCGCGACCTGCGCTTCACCTTTGGCGATCGCGTGCTGGTCGATGGACTGACGACGATGATCCAGCGCGGCGACCGCATCGGCATCATCGGCCCCAACGGCGTCGGCAAGACCACGCTGATCCGCCTGCTGCTCGGCGACCTGCAACCGAGCTCGGGCGAAATGGTGCTCGGCAGCAATCTCGAAGTGGCCTACTTCGACCAGCACCGCATGGCACTGAACGAGAACCAGAACGCGCTCGACAACGTCGCCGGCGGTTCCGACAGCGTCGAGATCAACGGCCAGCGCAAGCACATCATCGGCTACATGCAGGATTTCCTGTTCACCCCGGAGCGCGCGCGCGCGCCGATCACCAAGCTCTCCGGCGGTGAACGCAACCGCCTGCTGCTGGCCAAGCTGTTCGCACGCCCGGCCAACGTGATCGTGCTCGACGAGCCAACCAACGACCTCGACATCGAGACCCTGGAATTGCTGGAGGAACTGCTCGCGACCTGGCCCGGCACGCTGCTGCTGGTGTCGCATGACCGAGATTTCCTCGACGCGGTGGTGACCAGCACGCTCGTTTTCGAGGGCGACGGTCGCGTGCAGGAATACATCGGCGGCTACAACGACTGGCTGCGCCAACGTGCCACAGCGGACGCCGCCGCCACCAAGACGCCACCGACCGAACCCGAGGCCGCCAGAACTGCGGCGCCCGCCGCCGAGCCACCGGCGAAGAAGCGGCTCAGCTTCAAGGAGCAACGCGAACTGGCCGAACTGCCGGCGCGCATCGAACAACTGGAAGCCGAACTTGCCGCGCTCGATGCGCGCATGCTGGAGCCGACCTTCTACCAGCAACCGGCAACTGCGATCACCGCCGCGAACTCCGAGCGCGCCGAGAAGCAGGCGACGCTGGATGCGGCGTATACGCGGTGGCAGGAACTGGATGCATAGCGGATCGCGCGCTGGCGGATGAGCGCATCGCGCCGTGGCCGGCGCTCCTACATGGGGCTTTTCGTTGGAGCGTCCGCGAGGGCGCGATAGGCCGCCCGATCCAGCCGCAACACCGGATACAGACCGAGGTCGGGTTCGCGCCATCGGGAGCGGAGGTAGAACCAGTTCAGGCGCGCGTAGGGGTTCTTGGCGAACTCGGGGTCGGCGGCGAGCTTGGCCTCGAACTCGGCCTTGAGCTTCGGGTCTGCGGCCATGAGATCGCGCGCGAGCTGTTCGGCGACGCGGCCATCGGCGTATTCGCGCTGCTCGAACACGATGTTGAAATCGCCCCAGCGCAGTGCCGAGTCCGGCGCATCCGGCTCCAGGACGTGCAGCACGACATTGGCCAGCGGCTGGTCCATCGGCACCAGACAGTCGCCGGCGCGAAGCCCCATCTCGCGCATTTCGCGGCGGTGCTCGAAGGCGGTGATGGTGACGCGGCCCTCGAACGATGCATTCGCGAATTGCGGCTTCGACAACAGCGAAACCTCGGCGTCGACGCGCGCGTCCTGGCCGATGCGCTGCAGCCGCACGCCATGCACGCGCAGGCGTTCGATCAGCGCGCTCCACTGCTGCGGGATCACGTAGGCCGCAGCCGGCTTGAGCGCCTGCGCGATCTTGACCTCGCGATAGAACGGCACGTTGAAGGTCTTCGGCTTGCCCGGGTCGTAACGGATCCACGGACCGCCGCTGATCTCGCTTTGTGTGATCGTCCACTCGTAGCCGCGAAACGCAAAGTCCTCAGCGATGCCGGCGTTTTCAACCTGGATCGGAACGCTGGCAGCGCCATCCGTGGCGCGCGCAACGGTGTCGGCATCGACCTGCCGCGTCGCCGCGCGCAACTCGCCCGGATGCGCGGCGATGTCATCGAGGATCGCCGCGATCACGTCGTAGGTAGCGCGTACCCGCACCGGATACGACTTCAGCATGTGCGTCTCCAGCAGCAGACCGACGCGCCCGCGCGCGACCGCATAGCCGGTGGAATAGCGCGGACTGGCGCCGAAATTGGTGAACCCCTTGAGCGGATCGACGGGATCGTTCAACTCGATGTAGGGCGCGACCAGGTGCCCGCGCTTTTCCAGCCGAGCCTGCACGCGACCGGCCAGCGCCTGCTCCTGCCACGCGCGCAGCCGCGGATGCTGGACCACGGTGTCGTCCATCGACCAGGTCAGGTCGTACTGGTAGTCGGCGCCATTGGTGGTGTGGCTGTCGATCAGGATGTCCGGGTTCACTTCGTTGATCAGCGCCAGCAGCGCACGCATCTCCGGCGCATCGGCCTTGAGGTAATCGCGATTGAGGTTCAGGCGCTGGCCGGTGCCGCGCCAGCCCATCTCGACCGGCCCGTTCTGGTTGATGCGGTTGAACTTCGACGACCGTTCGTGGCCATCGAGATTCAGGATCGGCACGAACACCAGGGTCGCGTGCGCCAGCCAGCGGCGCGAGCGGCGCGTGTCATCGGCAATCTCCGCCAGCAGCATCAGCCCGGCGTCCTTGCCCTCGATCTCGCCGGCGTGGATACCGGCCTGCACGAACACGACCTCGCGATCCGGCCTCGCCTCGCCCGCGACGACCACGATCAGCTTGCGCCCCTGCGGCGTGGTGCCGAACTCGCGCACGTTGATGCGCTCACTGGCGACGTCGAGCCGGTCGATGAAGGCGTAGGTCGTCGCCGCATCGGGCGTGCGCAGCAAGTCGGCGGCCTCGGCGGGCGTCTGCAGGCGTTTGCCCTGCGCACCGGCGGCGGCGAGCAGGAGCAGGATCGGGATCAGACGCATCGGCGGCATTGCAGGTCTCACGGCAGGGTTCAACGGATCGGCTCCTCGTCTTCGCGATAGAAGCGCAGCGTTTCCGGCGACTTGGCGCCGCCGGAGATGATGAAGGCCATCGCCTGGTCGACGCTCCAATCGGTCGGCGTCAGTTTCGAGACCGGTACGATTTCCAGATATCCCGAGGTCGGATTCGGCGTCGTCGGCACATACACGGCGGCCATTTCCTGGCCGGTGCGCGCATCGCGCAGCACGCGCGTGACCAGGCCGATGGTCTTCATCTCCGGGGACGGAAAGTCGATCAGCACCACGCGCTGGGTGCCGTCGGGCTTGGTCTGCAACGCTTCCAGCAGCTGCTTGGTACCGCCGTAGATGGTCTTCGCCAGCGGTACCCGCTCCAGCGTCTGCTCGAACAGCAGCAGCAGACGCTTGCCGATCACGCGCCGACTCAGCCAGCCGGTGAACATGATCAGCGAGATCGTCAACACGACGCCAAGCAGGAACTGCGTGGTCGACGATGCCAGCCAGCCGAACAGCGCCGGATGCGCGCGCGCCAGCGGGTCGAACACCGCCTTGATCCACGGCGAGGACACCATCGACAGTGCCTGGAACACAAACTTGAACACGATCCAGGTCAGCCAGATCGGAATCAGGGTGAGCAGACCGGGGACGAAATAGCGTTGCAGCAGTCGGCGAATCATGGGCTTCCTCGCGGTGCGCGAGTGTGCCGGGGACGCACGCCGCTGACCAGCCCGCGCCGCGCCGCTATGCTCGCGCCATGAGCCCGAACCGTCTGCCGAACGCGCCGCACGCGCGCCACCCGCACTGGTCGCGACCGGTCGTGGTCGCCCTGATCGGACTGCCCGGCGCCGGCAAGTCGACGCTCGCCAATGCTTTGGCCGAACGTCTCGACCTGCGCCTGGCCAACCGCGACCTGATCGCACGCGCGCTGTTCCCGCAGTGCACCTATTCGCTACCGGAGAAGCGCGCCGCGTTTCACGCCGTGTTGCTTGCGGTCGAAGTGAACGGCGCGATCGGCGAGTCGACGGTGATCGACGGCATGACCTTCTCCAGCCGCGGCGACCTGGAACGCGTGGCGCGCATCGCCGCAAAGTACGACCTGGTCATGGTCCCGATCTGGCTCGATCTGCCGGCCGACGTGGCCAAGGCGCGCATCGGCGCCGACCGCAAGTCGGGCCGCTACCACCCGGCCGACGACCGCACCCCGGCACTGGTCGACGCCGTGCTCGAACGCTTCGAACGGCCGCTGCCAACGGTGCCGGTGATCGACGCGTTGCTACCGGCGAACACCGTGCTCGACGTGGCCGAACAAATCATCGCCCAACGGGCGGTTCCGGTGCGGTAACGGCTGCGCCGCTGCTCAGCCGCGGTTTGCCAGCGTGAGGAAATCCGGGCTGACGATGAGGCGCACGGCGTCGAGGCGCACGCGCGATTCGGGCAGCAACTCGTGCAGCTGCTGCTTCTCGTCGGTGGCGGCGGCGATCTCCTCGGCGCGCACGCCGGGATTGACCGCGGCCAGCGCGACCAGGCGTTCGATCTCTGCCTCCAGGCGCTGGTCGGCGGCGAGCATGGCGCCTTCGACCTCGCGCCGGGCCAGGCGTTCGACCTTGGCCTGCGCGGTCTTCAGCATTGGCGGCAGCAACTGGTTCAGCACCTTGCGCAACTTGCCGAGGTCGATGGTCAGCTCGCTGGCGCGGCGTCGCGCTTCGTCGGACGGCTGGTAGTCCGGGCGTTCGCTCAGGCGCGAGTCGACCACGGCGCGCAACGGCAGTGGCGGCAGGAAGCGATCGACGTGCAGCTTCGCCGGTGCCACGCATTCGAGCAGGAACACGGCTTCGAGCAAAGCCGAGCGCGGCGGCAGCGCGGGATCGACCAGGAACGCGGCATTGCCGGTTTCGGCGCCGAGAAGAAGATCGAGCGCGCCTTGCACCATCGGATGATCGACCCGCAGGAAGAGCACGTCCTCGCGCGTCAGCGCGGTGGTTCGATCGAAGGTGGCCTGACGCGGCCCGTGCTCGAACCCCGGAAAGCCTTCGGTGCTCAGGTATTCGGGATCGAGCAGGTGGATGGTGCCGCTCAACTCTTCGCTGCTGATGCCGAACTGCTCGAACAGCTTGAGCACGAACTCGTCGCGCCCGGGGTTGTGGTCGTCATCGTGCAGGGCGTGCTGCAGCAGCGCGTCGGGCGCGGCGCGCTGGGTTGCGAGTTCGAGCAGGCGGTCGCGGCCGTTCTGGATCGCGGCCGCGAGTTCACGGTGCGCGGTCTGCGTGCGCCGGATCAGCGATTCGAGCGCTTCCTCCGCGGCCGAATGTGCCGCTGCATACTCGCGCGCGACGTGCACCAGTTCGGCACCGAAGCGGCGCAGCAATTCACGGCCGTCCTGCGGGCTGCTGCGGAAGGCATCCAGCCCTTCGTCGAACCAGCGCACCAGTGCTTCCTGCGCGGTGTGGCGGAACTTGGCGAAGTGCAGGTTGACATCGCGCTTCTGGCCGATGCGATCGAGGCGACCAATGCGCTGTTCAAGCTGGTCCGGGTCCGGCGGCAGGTCCCAGAACACCAGATGATGTGCGAACTGGAAGTTGCGCCCCTCGGAACCGATCTCGGCGCAGAGCAGCAGACGCGCTCCCTCTGCGCTCTGGAAGAACGCGGCATTGCGGTCGCGCTGGACGATGCTCATGCCTTCATGGAATCGCGCGACGGCGACGCCACTGGCAGCGCGCAGCGCCTCTTCCAGCGCCAGCACCTTGGCCTGGCTGCGGCAGATCAACAGGAATTTGTCGGCCGGAAATTCGTCGAGCAACGCCACCAGCCAGGCGAGGCGCGGGTCCTTCGCATAGTTCAGCGGCAAGGCATGGGCGTGCCCATCGACATCGCTCAGGAACTCCGCGAGCAAGTGCCCGCGCAGGTCGTCGCTGGCCTGTTCGTCGGGCAGCGTGACCAGTTCCGGCAGACGCTTGGGGAAACCGCCGACGACGGCGCGGCGATTGCGGAACATCACCCGTCCGGTGCCATGGCGGTCGATCAACGCTGCCAGCATGGCATCGCGCGCTTCGTCGTCTTCCGGCATCTGCGCGGTGTCGCCAAGCGTCGCCGTCAGCGTGTGCTGATCGTCATTGGAGAGCGGTTCTCCCTCGATCAGCGCCGCAGCCAGCACCGACAGCTTGGCGTACTCGGCGGTCTGCTGCTGAAACGCAGCAAGATCGTGGTAGCGCGCCGGATCGAGCAATCGCAGGCGCGCGAAATGACCACTGCGACCGAGCTGCTCGGGGGTAGCGGTCAGCAGCACCACGCCCGGCGTACGCTTGGCCAATGCCTCGGCAAGCACGTATTCCGAGCTCTCTTCTTCCGGCGACCACGCCAGATGATGGGCCTCGTCGATGACCAGCAGATCCCAGCCGGCAGTGACCAGTTGCTTCGCGCGCTCGGGGTTGGCGACGATGAAGCTGCTGTCGGTGATCACCAGTTCATCGTCTTCGAACGGATTGCGCCCGTCCGCGTTCAGCTCGATCGCCTCGACGCGCTCGGCGTCGTAGATCGAGAACGCCAGGTTAAAGCGCCGCAGCAGTTCCACGAACCACTGGTAGACCAGCGTCTCCGGCACCAGCACCAGCACCCGTCCGGCGCGGCCGCTGGCGATCTGGCGGGCGATGATCAGGCCGGCCTCGATGGTCTTGCCGAGGCCGACTTCGTCAGCCAGCAGCACCCGTGGCGGACGCCGATCGGCGACGATCTGGGCGACGCGCAGCTGGTGCGGGATCAAGTCCACGCGCGCGCTCTGCAGGCCGAACGCGGCGCTGCGCCGCGCTTGCGCACGATGGATCAGTGCCTGGTGGCGGAACTCGAACTGGTCATTGCGATCGATGCGACCCTGTCCCAGGCGATCCTCGGCCTTGGACACGTTCTGCAGGTCGTCGAGTCCAGTCTCGCACACACTGGTGCCGTGCACGGCGTAGTGCAGCAGACCATCGCGGGCATCGACCGCATCGACCCGATGCGGCCGACCGGCAAGCGTGATCAGGTCGCCAATGCGGAATTGCGCCCGCGTCAGCGGCGCCGACTGCGCCGCGTACTGACGCACGGTGCCGGTGCGCGCGTAGACCAGTTGCACCATGCGACCTTCGACCCGCAAGACGGTGCCGAGGCCGAGTTCAGGCTCGGCGTTCGAGATCCAGCGTTGTCCGGGAGCAAAGTTCGACATGGGGGACAGGACGTGGCGGAAGCGGATTATGACCGATGCCATCGCCGCGCGCGCACTTGCCGACACGCTGCCGAAGCAGCGGCACGATTCGTCACCCGATCAATCCGGGTTGCGCCCGCGCGTTCCCGGCAGCGCCTCACACTGCACCGCATGCACCCGCGGCTCCGGGCCGAGCTCCAGCGCTGTCAATTTGCCGCCCCAGACCGCGCCGGTATCGATGGCGTGGATGCCAAGTCCCTGGAACAGACCGAGCGTCGACCAGTGCCCGCAGATGATGGGCAGGTCACGCAGGCTGTGCCCGGGCACCTCGAACCAGGGATACAGCCCCGGCGCCTGGGTGCCGGGCGCGCCCTTGGCAGCGAACTCCATGCGACCGCGCACGTCGCAGAAACGCATGCGCGTCATCACATTGATGATTGCGCGCAGCCGATCGATGCCGGCGAGGTTCTTCGACCACAGTGCCGGCCGGTCGCCGAACATGCTCTTGAGCAGCTTGCGGTAGTCCTCGCCCCGCAGCTTGCGTTCGACCTCGGCGGCGCGCGCCATGGCGATATTCAGCGTCCAGCGCGGCGCCAGGCCGGCGTGCACCATGGCGAAACCGATCTCGCGGTCGACATGCAGCAGCGGCCGATGGCGCAGCCAGACGAGCAGATCCTCGCGGTCGGCGGCCATCAGCACACGTGCCAGATCGACGTTGGCGCGACGCTGTTCGACTTCCTTACGTTCAGCCACCGCCAGCAGGCTCAGATCATGGTTGCCAAGCACGACCACCGACTGCGCATCCAGCGAGCGCACCAACCGCAGCACCTCCAGCGACTGGCCGCCACGATTGACCAGATCGCCGCAGAACCACAGGCGATCGCGGGAAGGATCAAAACGAATGTGATCGAGCAGGCGCCGCAATGCGTCGTGACAGCCCTGCACATCACCGATGGCGTAGGTGGCCATCAGTACGAACGGCGCGGCCGGATGATGCGCGTTGGACCGGAAGTTGACATCCTCATCACGGCATTGTCCCTAGCTTGGCAACGCCGATCAATGACCTTGCCGAGGCAGCGCGCGGCAGGTGAAGATCGGTCCCCTCTCGTGGAAGCGTCCATGTCGAAACGCGAGCACACCGTCATTGGTGCCGGCCTGGCCGGCAGCCTGTTGGCGCTGAAGCTCGCACAACGCGGCGAACGGGTGCGCGTTTTCGAACGGCGTCCGGACCCTCGCAGGGTCGGCTATCTCGGCGGCCGCTCGATCAACATGGGCCTGGCCGAACGTGGCCTGCATGATCTGCGCAGCGCGGGCCTCGAGCGCGAGGTGCTCGATCTGGCGGTGATGATGCGCGGCCGCATGGTGCACGGAGTCGATGGCGAGCAGCGCTGCTTCCGCTATGGCCGGGACGACAGCGAAGTGCTGTGGGCGGTCAATCGCGGCCGTCTCAATACCTGCCTGATCCAGGCCGCCGAGGCCGCCGGCGCGGTCTTCCATTTCAGCTGTGTGCTGGAGTCGGTTGACTTCGTGCGACGCGAGCTGCGTTTCGCCGGCGACGACACCCAAGCGCGGTGTACCGGCTTCGAAATCGTGATCGGGGCCGATGGCAGCGGATCGACGCTACGCACGTCGATGCAGCGTGTCTCCGACCTCGGCGAGCGCATCGACTGGATGGCGCATGGCTACAAGGAACTGCGCATGCCGTCCGCCCCGGACGGCGGTTTCCGCATCGAAGCCAATGCGTTGCACCTATGGCCGCGACAGGCTTGCATGCTGATCGCGTTGCCCAATATCGATGGCAGTTTCACCGCCACGCTGTTTCTCGCCAAGCAGGGCCACCCGAGCTTCGCCAGTCTCGAGGGCGCGGCGGCGGTACGCGATTTTTTCGCGACCCGCTTCGCGGACGCGTTGCCATTGCTGCCGGACTTGAGCGCCGAGTTCGAACGCAATCCGGTCGGCCCGTTGGCCACGCTGCATCTGGATCGTTGGCATCTGGATGGCCGCGCGCTGCTGATCGGCGACGCCGCGCACGCGATCGTCCCGTTCCAGGGCCAGGGCATGAACTGCGCGTTCGAGGATTGTCTCGAACTCGATCGCCTGTTGGCCGAGCATGACGATCCCGAGTCGGCATTCGAGGATTTCGCCACGCGTCGCAAGCCGAACACCGATGCCATTGCCGAAATGTCGATGGAGAACTACATCGAGATGCGCGATACCGTCATCTCCGATCGTTTCGTGCTGCGCAAGCAGTTGGAGCGCAGCCTCGCCGGCCTGCATCCGGAACGCTTCGTGCCGCGCTACTCGATGATCATGTTCCGCCGCATCGGCTACGCCGAGGCGCAGCGTCGCGGTCGCGTGCAGCAGCAGATCATGGACGACCTGCTCGGCGACGCCAGCGACCTCGATACCGTCGATTACGCCCGCGCCGAGCAACGTATCGAATCCGAACTCACGCCGCTGCCATGACGCAGCGGTGGTGGCGGATTGGATCGCGCCGTTGCCGGCGCTCACGATACGCCAGGCGGTTGCCGGAAGAGATCGCGCCGTTGCCGGCGCTCCTACTGGCAAGCCATGTCCGGGGTGATCTTGGCCTGGGTGGATGCGGTGCGGATCCAAGTGCCGGGCACCGGGTCGGCGTAGTCGATGTTGATGTCGAGGCTGCCGTTGCCGTTGTTGCTGTAGCGGCGGGTCATGCTGCCAACCTGCTGTGTCGCCGGGTTACCGGTGCGGCTGCAGGTTGGGCAGAAGCCGCTGTACTGCAACAACGGGAGGGTGACGTTCGCGCCCGGCACCGTGGTCGCGCCGAGCAACCAGCGCGGATTGCCCACTGCATCGAACAGGTACGCTGCTTCGGCATCGGCCACCGAAACCGCGGTGACGCTGAAGCCCCAGCCGCCGTCGCCGGGTTGGTACCAGGCGCCGCTGTATTGCGCCGGAGAGCCCCCCACGGTCGGACAAGTCAAGGGCGCCAGGATCTGGAACGGCTCGCTACCGTACTGGCCGTCGAGCATCCACGAGAAGGTGAAGCTGGTCGCGGTGTTGAACGTCAGGATCACCTCGCCGACCGCGCTGGAGTCCGGCGTGCCATTCCATGTGTAGCGGGTCAGCGGCACGCGCCAGACGCCCTCGTCGCCGGTCGGCGCGTTGCCACCGGCGTAGTACCAGACCGGCGTGCCGTCCTGCAGGTAGGTGTACCAGACCAAGGCCCAGATGTTGCCCACCTGCGACAGGAACATGCCGTGACCGGATCGATTCGGGTTGTAGTAGGACTGCATCGCCGGACGCACGCTGCCGGCGGCAAAGTCCAGATCGGCAGTGAGCGTGAACGTCGCCGCGGTCGTCCCGCTGTTCACCGGCGTCACGTACCAGCGTCCCGGCGTCAATGTCGGTGCCAGCATGTCCACTGCTTCGGTCGCACCGGAGTGCATGGAGGTGCCCTGTGCCAGCCCGCGCGCAGGGGCCGCGGCAAAGGTCGGCGGCGACAGCGGTTCGGTCGCCTTGGCGACGTACAGGTCGATCTCGCCGCTGCCGCTGGTGGTTACATGCAGACCCGTGGCATTCGGCGGCACATCGATCACGATGCGCTCATGCGCCGAGTTGCCGGCCAGCGTGATGCGCTCGCTGTCGCCGAGGCCGTTCAGCACGATCGGCTCCGGCGTTGCAGCACCGGTGCGCTTGATCGACACCAGCACTTCGCCGACGCCGGAGGTGCGCGCCTGCGTCGCGCCGAAGCGGCCGATCGCATAGGCGGTCTGGCCGACATCCAGCCACGGTGCATTCCAGGCGACGCGGGTCTTGAACGCTGCCAACCGCTCGAGCACGCGCGGCCCGGTCATGCTCAGACTGGAGTCGCCACTGTTGACGGTCGGAATGTGCGCCGTCTCGATCTCGATTGACGCCGAAGCGGTGCCCGAGTAGCGCTGCACCAGCACCCAGTAGCGCTGGTCGCTGGAACTGAACCAGGTGTCCACCTGGCACGACTCCTCATTGCCGGAGGTTGCCGAGCGGCACAACTCCTCGTCCTCATCGGCCAGTCCGTCGCCGTCCGCATCGATGCCGACGAACAGGTCGATGTCGCCAGACGTGCCGGCAGCAGTGCGCGCGAACAGCACGCCATCGACACCCAGCCCGGCGCTGGTCGGGCCGACCAAGGTGGCGAAGGTGCCACCGGAATTGTCGTAGACATCATCCTCGGTGGAATCGACAGCGATGGCGCGATCGAATCGCTGCGCGGCGACCAGCGTCGAGTTCTCGATGCTGAGATCGGGCAATGCCACCAGCCCGGAGAGATCGATGTCGCGGAAACCACGCTCGGAACTGGTTTCGATGGCGATGCTCGAGGGCATGTTGCCGGAATCGGCGAACAGCGAGATCGGCAAAGTGGTGGTGGCGACGTTCGGGTCACTCGGGATCAGCCGGATCTGGCCATCCACCCAGCTGCCGACCAGGGCTGCGTTGTTCACGTTGAGCGCAATGTTGAGTGCCTGGCTGGCACCGGCAGCGAGCGTGAACGTGGTCGGGGAAATGACCGCAGTGGCGCCGCTCGGCAGCGTGGTCTCGACGCGCCAGCTACCGGCGATGTTGGCGGTAGCGGTGCGGTTGAAGCTGCACTGCTCGAAGCAGTTGCCGTCGTGCACGAAGGGCAGGTTCAGGGATTTCGGGCTGCCGCTCAGCGCCGGATCGGCGGCAACGAACTCCGCGCGCGAGACCGCGAAATGCAGGCCGGCTCGCGCGGCGTCGGCGAGCGAGACACGCCCTGCGCCGCCCTCAACATGGAGCGCCGGGGTGACGCCGTCATCGAGCACGACGCGATTGGCCGCCGTGGTCAGCAGCGCCGATTCCACCTGCGCCGCGGTCCAGCTCGGGTTTCCGGCGAGCAAGAGAGCAGCGGCGCCGGCCACGTGTGGCGTCGCCATCGAGGTGCCGGTCATGGTGGCGGTGCCACTCGAGTTGTAGGCAGCAGCGACGATCGCGGTGCCCGGCGCGGCCACGTTCGGCTTGAGCACGCCGGAATAGGTGGCGACCGGCCCGCGGCTGCTGGACGAGTTGAGCACATCGCCACGGCCATCCATGCGCCGCTGCACACCGGCGATCGCGCCGCTGACGCTGCCGCTCGCGAGCCGCGCGGCCTCGACCGCATCGCGCAATGTAGTGCCGGCGGCAGCGTCGAGTTGCACCGCCGGCAGGAAGTGGTTGTCCGAGACCAGATTGCTGTCGCCGCCGGGCAGGTTCACCAGGATCATGCCGAGCGCGCCGGCGAGCTTGACGTTGCAGCCCTTCTCGACGCGCGCGTATTCGCCGCGATTGCAGATCACGATCTTGCCGGTGAAGGTGCCGGGGCGAACGGATTGCTCATGCTGCTGTTGCAAGTCGATGTGTTCGATGTCGAGTTGCCGGTGCCGCACAACGCGTTGCCGTAATCCTTGGCGTGCACGATCTGGGCGCTGGCCGCTGCGCCAGTGAAGCCGACGCCCACCAGATCGAACGGCGCGGCGATACCGGTACCGCTGATGCCGGTCACGGTATTGCCGAAATAGCGGCCGGAGTTGGCGTTGGCCGCAGTGATCACCCAGGGTGCGTTGCCGGGCGCACCGACCGTGCTGACGCCTGGGCCCTCGTTGCCGGCTGCGACCACGCCCACGATGCCGGCCGCGCGCGCATTCAGGAAGGCGCTGCCGTCATCAATGCCGCCTCCGCGAACCCCGGACCAGGGATCGCGTTCGCCGCCGCCGATCGAATAATTGATCACGTCGACGGCATCGGCCACCGCCTGGTTCAGCGCCGCCACCAGCGCCGAACCGACGCAGCTGTTGTCCTTGTTGCAGGCCTTGTACATGACCAGGTTGGCGCGCGGCGCGACACCCGAGGGCGTGATCTGCACCGAAGTGGTATTGCCGCTCTGCGTCACCGTGAACGGATTGCCGAGCACGGTGCTGGCCACATGTGTGCCGTGACCCATGCAGTCATTGCCCTTGGGCGTGGTGGTCTGTCCGGTGCAGGTCTCGTTGATGTAGTCGTAGAGGCCGATCAGCTTGTCGCTGCAACGGGTCTCTCCGGCGTTGTTGCAGACGCCGTATCGCTGACCACGCGGATTGCTGTGGTTGAAGCCATCGCTGGACAGGTCCTGGAACGAGGGATGGGTGGTGTTGACGCCGCTGTCGACGACGCCGACAACCACACCCTCGCCGCGGGTATGGATGGTCGAACCGAGCACCGTCCCATTCCAGATCGGCTCGGCGCCGATCCACTGCGGACCGGCGTCGGTCAGCATGCGTCGCTCGAAGTCGGGCCGCACCCGCGCCACGCCCTCGACCAGCGCCAGCGCTTTGGCCTCGGCAGCGGTGAGTTCGATGGCAAAGCCGTTGGCGACAAGGTCGTAGCGGTGGGTCGGCGTCAATGCGCGCCCGAACTGCTTCGCGCCGAGCGCGAGCACCTGGTCCTGGCGCTCGCGCAGATAACCGACATAGCGCTGTACCGGCGCGGCCTTGGCGTCGAAGCGACGCTGGCCGGTGACGCTGATCGCGGTCGGCTCCAGATCGTGTGCACGCTTGGCGTTGCCGAGTTGGTCGGCCCGCTCGAACACGGTCGCCGCTGGCTCCGCCAGCGAAACCAGGTAAACCTTGCGCGTATCTGCGGCATGGGCCGCACCGAACAGAGCGAGCGAAGCGCAGAGCACTGCGCCGAGACGTGCGTGATTCATGATGGATACCTTTCTTTACGATCGCGAGCCGGCGATCATCGCAAATCTTCCTACACCCTGCACCTGTACCCGAATGGAACGCGATCTCCTCGACCAATTCCTGTGCGCCGAGTATGGCTGCGAAAGCGGCACTCCGGCGTTGATTCACATCGGTGAACGCTGCGCGTCCGCTGGTTCGCGGCACTGGATCACCGCATACAACCCGCTGGGTGCGATCTGTCCGGACGCCAGCAACCTGGCCGCACAACGGCTGTTGCTGGGGGCGGTCGCCGCGGCCGGATGGCACGGCGAAGCGGGCTTCGCGCGCGCGCCGGCCACGGCGCCCGGCCAACCAGGCCCTGGCAGGAACCCTGCATCGTGCTGCACTCGGTGCCGGACGCCCTGGTCGACCAACTCGCACACCGATTCCGGCAACTGGCCACGGTCGCGCTGCATCCGGGACAGCCAGCGCGCTTGCGTTGCTACCGGGCCTTCTGGAACGAGCGATTTCACTGCGCCGACATGGACGCTGCGAACGTCGAATGGGTAGCATAGCGGTCCACTTTTCCCGACCGACCATGTCCGATTCCCCCGATGATTCCGTGCCGCTGCTGGCAGCGCGCGGCCTGGCCGTCGTGCGCCAGGGAGAACCGATCTTCGGCCCGCTCGACCTTGAGTTGCGCGCCGGCGAAGTGCTGTTGGTCGAAGGCGGCAACGGCAGCGGCAAGACCACGTTGTTGCGCGTACTCGCGGGCCTGCTCGCACCGAGCGAAGGTTGCATCCTGCGCGCCGGCATCGCGTCCGAAGAACTGCTGGCACCGGTCGGTTTCCTCAGTCACGCCACCGGCCTGCGCGCCGATCTTTCGCCGCTCGAACAACTCGACTTTTTCGCCTGCCTGTACGGGGTTCGACCCGGCATCGCAGCGATAGCGGCGTTGCACAGCGTCGGCCTGGCCGGCTTCGAGCACATGCCGGTGCGCCGTCTGTCTGCCGGTCAACGCAAGCGCTGCGCGCTCGCCGCGCTGCTGCACACCGCCAATCATCTGTGGCTGCTGGACGAGCCCTACGCCAACCTCGACCGCGACGGCCAGATCCTGGTCGACCGCCTGCTCGAAGGCCACATCGCCCGCGGCGGCGCGGCACTGATCACTTCGCACGGCTTGATCGAACCGCAACTTTCGCGCGTGCGGCGCATGCGCCTGGAACTCGCCGATGCGTAAGGGCAGCGTGCTCTCTGCGTTCTTCGGCGTGATCCGCCGCGATGCGCTGTCGCTGTGGCGGCGCCGCGCCGACGCGCTGAACCCGATCTGGTTCGCGGCCATCGTCATCACCTTGTTCCCGCTCGCGCTCGGGCCGGAGGCGGCCAAGCTGGCGCGCATCGCCGGCGGCGTGATCTGGGTGATCGTGCTGCTCGCCAGCCTGCTGTCTCTGGATGCGCTGTTTCGCGCCGATCTGGAGGAAGGCTCGCTCGACGTGATGCTCACCAGCGCGCAGCCACTGGCGGTGCTGGCCGGGGCCAAGATCCTGCTGCACTGGATCGCGACCGGGCTGCCCCTGCTCGCGATCACGCCGCTGGCCGCGACCGCGCTCGGACTATCGCCGCGGGCGCTGCCGGTGCTGTTGACCTCGCTTGCACTCGGAACCCCGATCATCAGCGTCATCGGCGCCTGCGCCGCTGCGCTCACCGCGGGCCTGCGCCGCGCCGGCATGTTGCTGTCGCTGATCGTGCTGCCACTGGTGGTGCCGGTGCTGATCTTCGGAGCCGGCGCGGTCGAGGCCAGCCTCACCGGCACCTCGACCACGCAACCGCTGCTGCTGCTCGCCGCCGGCCTCGCGGCCGCGGTCAGCCTCGGCCCGCTGGTTTGCGCCGCCGCCTTACGCCTTGGAAACCACTGATCCCATGAACCCCTTTCTGATCTGGCTGAACAGCTTCGGCTCTCCCGAAAAGTTTCATCGGGTGGCGCTGCGCTTCGAACCCTGGCTGCTGGCACTCGCCGTGATCTTGGGCGCGACCGCGCTCTACCTCGGGCTGGTCAAGGCCCCCGCCGACTACCTGCAGGGCGAGTCGGCGCGGATCATGTACATCCACATCCCGGCGGCGTGGATGTCGCTGTTCATCTACGGATTCATGGCCGCCGCCGGATTCTGCGCGCTGGTCTGGCACTTCAAGGTGGCCGAATTGATGGCGATGGCGGCGGCACCGATCGGCGCCGGCTTCACCGCGGTGACGCTGGTCACCGGCAGCCTGTGGGGTCGCCCGACCTGGGGCACCTATTGGGTCTGGGATGCACGCCTGACCTCTGAACTGGTGCTGCTGTTCCTCTACTTCGGCGTGATCGGCCTGTACAACGCCATCGAAGACCAGCGCAAGGGCGCGCGCGCCGCGAGCCTGCTGGCGCTGATCGGGCTGATCAACCTGCCGGTGATCCACTTCTCGGTGAACTGGTGGAACACGCTGCACCAGGGCAACTCGATCAACCTGTTCGCCGGCAAGTCGAGCATCCACCCGTCGATGCTGTGGCCCTTGATCCTGATGGCCTTCGCAACCAAGTTCTGGTTCGGTGCCTCGCTGCTGGCGCGCACGCGCGCGGCACTGCTGGAGTTCGAGGCCGGCAAGGAATGGGCGCAGACGGCGCTGTTCGGACCGCGGAGACCGCTGGCATGAGCCACACGCCTTTCATCATCGTCTCGTACGCGGTATTCGCCGCGTTCCTGGTCTGGGATTTCGTCGCACCGCGCTTGGCCCTGCGCCGGCTGCGCCGCGAACTGGGCGCCCGCGCAGCGCGCGTCGAACGCAGGAAGAACGCATGAACCCGGTGCGCCGTCGCCGCCTGGTGGCACTCTCGATCGGCCTGCTCGGGCTCGGCATCGCCGCCGGCTTTGTCGTCTATGCGCTGCGCGAAAACCTGCAGCATTTCGTCAGCCCGACCGACATTGCCGCCGGCAAGGCGCCGCAGGGCCATCGTTTCCGCCTCGGCGGTGTCGTGCTGGAGGGCAGCGTGCAGCGCTCGGCGACCTCGCTGGAGGTCGAGTTCATCGTCACCGACCGCTTCAAGCAGATCCCGGTGCACTTCAGCGGCATCCTGCCCGACCTGTTCCGCGAGGGTCAGAGCGTGGTTGCCACCGGCACCCTGGAGGACGGGAGCCGTTTCCTCGCCGAGGAAGTGCTGGCCAAGCATGACGAGAACTACATGCCGACCGAAGTCGCCGACGCCATCGCCAAGGCCAAGGCGCAGAAGGAAGCGGCGCGATGATCCCCGAACTCGGCCAGTTCGTGTTGATCCTGGCGCTGCTGGTCGCGGCGGTGCAGGCGTTCGTGCCGCTGGTCGGCGCGCAGACCGGACGCGCGCGCTGGATCGCGCTGGCGCGACCGGCGGCGCTGCTGCAGTTCGCGCTGGTCGGGCTGGCCTTCGCGCTGCTCACGCAGGCGTTCGTGGTGCAGGACTTCTCGGTCGCCTACGTCGCGCGCAACTCGAATTCGGAACTGCCGCTGCTGTATCGGATCGCGGCACTCTGGGGCGCGCACGAGGGCTCGCTGCTGCTGTGGGCGCTGATGCTGTCGCTATGGACCGCGCTGGTGGCGTTGCGCACGCGGGATCTGCCGGAGGCATTCATCGCCCGCGTGCTGTCGGTGCTCGGATTCGTCGCGGTCGGCTTCCTGCTGTTCACGCTCCTCACCTCGAACCCGTTCCTGCGCAACCTGCCGGCCTGGCCCGAGGGCAACGACCTCAACCCGCTGCTGCAGGACCCGGGACTGATCTTCCATCCGCCGATGCTCTACGCCGGCTATGTCGGTTTCGCGATTGCGTTCGCGTTCGCGGTGGCGGCACTGATCGAAGGTCGCGGCGACAACCGTTGGGTGCGCTGGGCGCGGCCGTGGACGCTGGTCGCCTGGGCATTCCTGACCTTCGGCATCGCGCTCGGCTCGTGGTGGGCCTACTACGAACTCGGCTGGGGCGGCTGGTGGTTCTGGGACCCGGTCGAGAATGCCTCGTTCATGCCCTGGCTGGTGGGCACCGCGCTGATCCACAGCATGGTCGTCAGCGACCAGCGCGGACAACTGCTGCGCTGGACCGTGCTGCTCGCGATCGTGGCGTTTTCGCTGTCCCTGCTCGGAACTTTCCTGGTGCGCTCGGGCGTGCTCACCTCGGTGCATGCCTTCGCCGCCGACCCGACCCGCGGCGTGTTCATCCTCGCCTTCCTCGGATCGGTCACCGGTGGCGCGCTGACGCTGTACGCCTGGCGCGCACAGCGCTTCGCGGTCGACCCCGGCTTCGCGCCGGTGTCGCGCGAGTCGGCGATTCTGCTGAACAACGTGCTGCTGACCTCGGCTGCGGCGATGGTGCTGCTCGGCACGCTGTTTCCGCTGCTGGCGGACGCCTTCCACTGGGGCAAGATCTCGGTCGGACCGCCCTATTTCGGCACGCTGTTTCCGCTGCTGATGGCCCCGGTGGTGTTGCTGATCGCATTCGCGCCGCACATTCGCTGGCGACAGGACCAGATCGCTCGTTTCGCCGGGCGACTCACGCCGGCACTGATCGCCGCCAACGTGTTCGCCGCGCTCGCCTTCGTGGTCGCGGGCGCGCCATGGAAGGCTGCACTCGGGGTGCTTGCCGGCAGTTGGGTGGTCGTGTCGGTGGTGGACTATTTGCGCGTTCGGGGCCGTGCGAAAGCGGGCGACCACGGGGAGTCGCCGCGTCCATGGCGCGGGTTGACGCGGTCGACGATTGGCATGTTGATCGCGCATGCCGGGCTCGGCGTGTTCGTGATCGGCGTGTTCGTCACCGACTCGACCAGCATCGAGAAGGACGTGCGCCTGGTGCCGGGCGAGTCGATCGAGGTGCGCGGCTACCGCTTCGTGTTCGAGAAGCTCGAACACCGCGAAGGGCCCAACTTCAGCGCCGACCGCGGCGTGATCGGCGTCTATCGCGGCGACCGCCTGATCGAAACCATGACCCCGGAAAAACGCCAGTATCGCGGTCGCCAGGTGATGACCGAAGCCGACCTCGATCCCGGGTTCACGCGCGACCTGTACGTCGCCATGGGCGAGCCGGTCGGTGACCACGACGCCTGGGCGATCCGCATCTACCACAAGCCCTTCATCCGCTGGATCTGGCTCGGCGCGCTGCTGATGATGTGCGGCGGACTGGTCGCCGCGGCCGATCCGAAACTGCGTGCCGCGCGCAGCGCCGCGCGTGAGCGTGCCACTGCCGAGGTCACCGCCTGATGCGCTACCTGATTCCGCTGCTGCTATTCCTCGGCCTTGGCGTGCTGCTCTACGCCGGGCTCGGCAAGGACACGCGCATGGTGCCCTCGCCGCTGATCGACAAGCCCGCGGCCGCGTTCGATCTGCCGGAGCTGCGCAACCCGGCGCAGCGCGTCCTGTCGAAGCAGTTCGCCGGCAAGCCCTGGCTGCTGAATGTGTGGGGCAGCTGGTGCGTGGCCTGCCAGGAAGAACACCCGGTGCTGCTCAATTACGCGAAGTCCAAACAGATTCCGCTGGTCGGACTGAACTGGAAGGACGACGAGGCCACCGCGTTGCGCTGGCTGGCCACGCTCGGCGACCCCTACGACGCGGTCGCGGTCGACGCCGAAGGTCGCGTCGCGATCGACTTCGGCGTGTACGGTGCCCCCGAGACCTTCCTGATCGACGGCAACGGCGTGATCCGCTTCAAGCAGATCGGGCCGCTGACCGCGGAAGTCATCGCCAGCGAAATCACGCCACGACTCGCAGCGATGGGAGTGAAGTGATGCAACGCGCCGTGACCGCCCTCGCCTTCGTGCTGCTCGCCAGCCTGGCCCACGCCATCGATCCACTGCCGTTCGCGAACGAGGCCGAGGAGCGACGCTTCCAGTCGCTCGCGCAGGAGCTGCGCTGCCTGGTGTGCCAGAACCAGAACATCGCCGACTCCGATGCAGGGCTGGCCCGCGACCTGCGCAAGGAAGTGTTCGAGATGATGCGCGCCGGCAAGAGCGACGACGAGATCAAGCAGTTCCTGACCGAGCGCTACGGTGACTTCGTGCTGTACCGGCCGCCATTCAAGGCGACCACGCTGGTGTTGTGGGTCGGACCGCTGCTGATCCTGGTGGTCGGTTTCGCCATCGCGCGCTCCATGATGCTGCGCGGCGGTCCGCATCCGGACCTGCCCGGCCCGATCGACGACAAGGTGGAGCGATGACCCCGGCGTTCCTGGCCTGGATCGGGCTGATCAGCCTCGCCACGCTGCTGCCGCTGCTCTGGCCCTTGCTGCGCCCGCAAGTCGCAGCGGACACCCGCAGCGTTCCTGCGCGAGCTTTGGCGGTCGTGCTGCTGATCGCGCTGCCGCTGGTTGCAGTGTTGCTGTATCGCGAACTCGGCGAGCCGCGCGCGCTCGATCCGGCACAACTGGTTGCGGCGCCCACCGATACCGAGACCGCACCCGACCTCGCCACCGCCGTGGCCGGTCTGGAGAAGCGGCTCGCGCGCGATGGCGATGACCTCGATGGCCTGCGCCTGCTCGCCCGCGGCTACCAGGGGCTGCAACGCTTCGCCGACTCGCGCGATGCGCTCGGCCGCGCGCGCGCGCTGCAACCTGATGACATCGACCTGCAAGTCGAATACGCCGAAGCCTTCGCACTGGCCAGCACCACGCGCCGCATCGAGGGCGAAGCCGAGTCCCTGCTCACCGATGCCTTGTCCAGAAACCCGGATCATCAGCGCGCGCTGTGGCTATCCGGCATCGCCGCGATGCAGCGCGACGACCGCAGCGCCGCGCTCGCACACTGGCAACATCTGCTGACCCTGCTGCCACCGGACTCGACCGTGTACGCCGCAGTCGCGGAGCAGGTGCGAGAGATCGGCGGCGAAGTGCCGCAGTCCGCGGCCGCGGAACCAGCCACCACGAATGCGGCCGCGATCCGCATCCAGGTCAGCGTGGCCGCGGCGCTGCGCGACCAGGTCGCACCCGGCGACACCGTGTACGTGTTCGCGCGCGCCGCCGAAGGCCCGAAGATGCCGCTCGCGATCCAGCGCTTCGCCGCATCGGAACTGCCGAAGGAAATCGTGCTCGATGACAGCATGGGCATGACCGCCGGCCCGCATCTGTCGCAAGCCCCGCGCATCGTGCTCGGCGCCCGCATCTCCAAATCCGGCGACGCCATCGCAAAACCCGGCGACCTCGAAGTACTCTCGCCCGCACTCGACCAGACCGCACTCACCCAACCCGTCCCCCTCGAAATCGCCGAACGGGTGCGCTGAGCGCTGGGACTGTCGCGGCGCATAGTGGTCTACTGAGACGTCGCAAGCCACGCCTGCGCAGCACTTGCGCGCGGCGGGCAGCGGGACAAGTGAAACGATAGAATGCGTGCAGCGCGGTGACTGCAGAATCGCCGAGGAGTCGGAAATGGGCCAATTGACCATCGATCTGGACGCCGATACCACGCGCCGCGTCACCGACGCCGCAGCTGCGGCGCACATGGCGGCAGCCGACTGGGTAGCGGCGATGGTGCGGGCGCGCGTCAACGCGGAATGGCCGACCGATGTGCGCGCACTGGCCGGCGCGTGGCCCGATTTCCCTGAGGCGGCATCGCTGAGGGGGCACCAGCCAGCCGAGGTTGATCGGGAAACCTGGTGATGTACGCGCTCGATACCAATGCCGTCATTCACTTCTTCAAGGGCAAGGGCAAAGTCGCCGAGAGGCTTCTGGCAACACCGCCGGGACAGATCGCGATTCCCGCGATCGTGCTGTTCGAGTTGGAACGCGGCGCACGCAACCTCGCCGGCGGCGCCGGGCGCATGGAACGACTGGCGCGATTCGTGTCTGCAATCACGGTGCTGCCTTTCGATGCGCACGCTGCCAGCGTTGCGGCGCAAATCGCCCTGCATCTCCAATCATTGGGACAACCCATAGGACCGTTCGACACGCTGATCGCCGCGACTGCGCATGCGCAAGGTGCCACCTTGGTCACGCACAACAGCAACGAGTTTTCCCGCGTTCCGGGCTTGATCATCGAGGATTGGTACTGAGCCGCGCGAAGCGAACAGCGCCCAGGCGCCGACGCCGCAGGCCGGGATGTGGTTCGACCGCTGCAGGCTGGATCTCTACTCGCGCGAGCACGGGGTGCCGAATTATCACTTGATCGCCAACGACGGTCGGCGCGGCGCCTAAGCCATCGCCGGTCTCGTGCTGCTCGCTGGTGGCATTGACGAACGCGACGCTCGCGAAGCCCTGGCTTGGGCGAGCGCGCATGCATCCGGTTTGTCGTCCAAATGAACCCATGACCGCGAAGATTCCCCGCCTCGCTCGGCTGAAAGCGCTGAGCGCGTACCGACTTGCCCTCAGTTGGCAGGATGGCACCAAGGCCGCGATCGACCTGTCCGCAGACATTGCCCGCGATCCGGGCCTCAAGCCGCTGCGCGACGCGCGCGAATTCTCCACTGCGGCGCTCGACGAAGGTGGCCACCCGGTGGTGTGGCCATGCGGCGTGGACATCGGCGCCGACTCGCTCTGGCGCGACACGCTGTTGGCGATGGGTTGCTCCGACACCTTTGCTTTCAACGACTGGCGCATGGCTTATGGCCTTTCGTTCAGCGTCGCCGCCGAAGCGCTGGGACTGTCGCGGCGCATGGTGGCCTACTACAGCGCCGGCGAGAAACCTGTTCCCAAGACCGTGTTGCTGGCCTGCGAAGGCTACGCAGCACGCCAATCGCGCGCGGCCTGACGTTGTCGTACCTCCACGCGCTGCGCCACCGCTTCCTTCGCGGCTTCCTCGATCCACCGTGCCGCAACCAGTCGCTTGCGCCGTGTTGTCCAAGCGGAATTTGCGGATCATGCCGCCCGCTTTGCGGGTAGTGCGTTGAAGCCAGCGACGTCAGGCGTCTGACCACCGAGCGCCGCGGGCGACGCTTGCAGCGGGGTCGGGCGGTCGCCATTCTTCCCGCAGACCACCCACGGGATTTCCGATGCGACTTCCGCTCGCCGCGATCATGCTGTGCTGGATGTTCTCGTGGATGCTGTGCGGTACGGTGGCATCAGCGCCGCTGGCATTCGCGAACGGCGGCTTCGAGACCGATGCCGACAGCAACGGTCAGCCCGACCAGTGGACCTGGCCGACGACGCACTGGACCTGGGACGGCAGCATCCACTACGCCGGCGCGCGCTCGGCGCGGGTCGAGCGCGTGAGCGGTGGCGAAAGCGCGCACCTGATTTCGGCCGCACGGCCCATCGTCGCGCAGCACGACTACGCACTTTCGTACTGGTTGCGCACCGCGTCCGCTACGGCGCGGCCGATCGTGGTCGTGTACCAATACGATGCCGGCGGCAACCAGGTCGGCAACAAGCAACTGGTCGCGATGCAGGTCACGGGCGACAACGACTGGCAGGCGGTCACCCTGCGCTTCCAGTCGCATGCCGGCGCCAGCACGCTGCGCCTGCGCGTTTACCTGGCCGCGACTACCACCGGCACCTTCTGGTTCGATGACATCGACCTGACCGACCTCGGTCCCTCACGCTACCCGCTCGCGGCGGGCTTTCCGACAACCACGGTCGAATGGGTTGGCCCGCTCAGCCCCGCGGTCGCCGACCTGGACCGCGACGGCCACAACGAGGTACTGGCAATCACCAACACCGGCCGACTACTGGCGTGGAACGCCGCGGGCGTGGCGCGTCCGGGTTTTCCGATCGACATGGGTGGCAACGTTGCAGGGCACATCGCGCTCACCGACCTCAACCACGACCAGGATCTGGAGATCCTGGTCGGCGTCGGATCCAGCGTGCCCGACGCGGTCGGCCACGTGCACGCCTGGCAACCCGACGGCTCAGCCCTGCCCGGCTGGCCGCAGACGGTCGCGCGCCACCCGGACGGGCGCGTATCGCGGGTCAGCTCGGTGCTGATCGCGCGACTGGAGGCTGGACTCGATCCGCAGGTGATCGCGACCACCAACAACAACGACCTCGACGATGCCAGCAGCAGCCTGTACACGCCGAATCTCTACGCCTGGCGCAGCAATGGCCAGACCGTGCCCGGGCTTTGGCCGGTGGACGACGTGCGCAATGCCGCGATCCTCGGCGCCGCCGCGGTCGCCGACCTCGACGGCGATGGCTACGACGAGATCGCCACCGGCCGCGACTACCACTACCTGTTCGCCTACGACCGCAGCGGCGGCAACTGGCCGGGCTGGCCACAACGCATCCTGTTGCCGGTGGGCGGCAACGAGAACGTCGATCCGCGCATCGTTTTCCGCTATGCGCAGCCGGTGTTCGCGGACCTCGATGGCGATGGCCGCTTCGAATACGCGGTCGCCGGCATGCGCCGCCCGCCCGACGTGGAGACGATCAACAACATCGACGTGCTGGTCTACCGACCGGACGGACAGCGCCATCCATCCTGGACCGTGCCGGCCGCGGGCACCGGCGTGATCGACACCACGCAATGGATGTCGCAGGCCGCCGCCGTGGCCGACCTCGACGGCGATGGCCGCCCCGACCTGGTGGTGCCGATGCAGGACGGCCACATCCGCGCCTACCGCCACGACCGGAGTCTGATTTTCGACGTGGACTACGCCGGCGGGTTGTTCCTGTACGCAAGCGAGCCGGTGATCGGCGACATCGATGCCGACGGCCATCCGGAGATCGTGTTCGGCACCCACAGTCCGCTGCAGATGGCCGACGGCGTCGCCGGTGTCTGGGTGCTCGAACACGATGGCAGCGCGAAGCCCGGCACACCGCTGCGCACCGGCATGCCCGGCGTCGCCGCGCCGGCGCAGATCGTCGATGTCGACGGCGATGGCGGCCTCGACCTGGTCGCGGTCAGCGCCATCGGCAACGTCTTCGTCTGGCAGACCGGCGCACCCACCGCCGGCGCCGACCTCCCCTGGCCAACCGCCCGCCACGACCTCGCGCGCAGCGGTCGCTACAACCCGCCGCTGTTCGCCGATGGCTTCGAGTCGCCATGAGGCGCGACCGGCGTTCGCGCCCGGCCCGCGGCCGCAGCGTATCGACCCCGCAAACAACGAGGCCCGCTCGCGCGGGCCTCGTGGCAATCGGCTCGCGATGCGAACCTCAGTGGTGATGCCCGCCCGGGCCGTGCACGTGGCCGTGCGCGAGTTCTTCCGGGTTGGCCTCGCGCACACCGGTGATTTCGATGTCGAAGCTGAGCGTCTTGCCGGCGAGCGGGTGGTTGGCATCGATGTCGATGACGGTGGCGCCAACCTTGATGACGGTCACCTGGTGCGTGCCCTGCTGCGACTTCAGCACCGTGACCATGCCCGGCTTCAGGCGATCGCCGTTGTGGAAGTACTTCTTCGGCACGCGCTGGGTGCGCGTTTCGTCGCGCAGGCCATAGCCTTCCTCGGGCGGAACGGTGACCTGGAAGATGTCGCCCGCGACCTTGCCTTCGAGCGCTTGCTCGACGCCTGCGATCAGCGAGCCATGACCGTGCAGGATCGCCAGCGGCTCGGCTTCGCGCGAAGAGTCGATGCGCGTACCGTCGGCATCGGTCAGCGTGTAATGGAACAATACGACCTTGTCTTTCGCGATCTGCATGGACGGCTCCGCGGGAAAAAATGGGCGCGCAGCATAGCGCCGCAACCACAGTGGCGCGAACCGGCCACGAAAAATTGATTTATCGCCGCGTCCTCACGGCTACACTTGCGGTTCGAACCGCCGTTTGAATGGACCCGACATGCGCATGCTTCGACTGTTGACCCTGAGCCTCGCCCTCGTACTCGCCGCCTGCGCCTCGGCGCCGCCGAAGCGCATCAACCCGCCGCAGGTTTCGATCCAGCGCCTGACGACGCAGGCGAACGGCGACTTCGACGTCGAACTGCGCCTGCAGAACCACAGCGATGTCGCAATGCGCTTCGGGGCCTTCGACCTGGCGCTGATCATCGCCGGCATCGACGCCGGCCAGCTGCGCGCCAACCCCGATCTGGAAGTTGCCGCGCACACCGCCGAGCTGGTCTCGCTGCAGCTCGCCGCGGGACCCGATGCGGGCGCGCCTCTGGCCGCCGCGGCAGGCGCCAGCGGCAAGCCGGATCGCGTGCTCGACGGCGAGTTCGAATTCGAGAACCAGGACGGCAAGATGGTGAAGGTGCCGATCGACGCCACCCGTCGTGCCGAGATCGAGACGGCGCTGGCGCGGGCCAGCGACACCGCGGTGCACTACATGCTGCGCGGCAAGCTCGCCACCAGAGAACCCGAGCGCGACTACGAGATTTTCTTCGAAAGCCGCCTCAGCCCGGTGCCGGGCATTCCCGGCGAGTTCCGCTGACCGTCCCAACGCACCCGAATCCCGCAGGAGATTCCCATGAGCCGTTACGCCGCCCCGCTCCGTGAAATGCGCTATGTCCTCTACGACGTGCTCGGCGGCGAGGCGCACTTCGCCAGCCTGCACGGCGCCGATGGCACCAACCGCGAACTGGTCGACGCCGTGCTCGACGAGGCGGCCAAGTTCAACGAGCAGGTGCTGGCCCCGTTGAACCAGAGCGGAGACCGCGAGGGCTGCCACTGGGACGCGGGCCGGGTGACGACGCCGAAGGGCTTCAAGGAAGCCTATCGCCAGTTCGTCGACGGCGGCTGGAGCGGGCTGACCGCACCGGAAGCCTACGGCGGCCAGCACCTGCCCGAGATCGTCGGCGCCATCGTCAAGGAGATGATCGACTCGGCGAACCTGAGCTGGGGCAACTACCCGCTGCTCTCGCACGGCGCCACCGAGGCGCTCAAGCACCATGGCGAAGAGTGGCAGCGCGAAGTCTTCCTGAAGGCAATCATCGAAGGCCGCTGGACCGGCACCATGTGCCTGACCGAACCGCACTGCGGCTCCGACCTCGGCCTGCTGCGCACACGCGCCGAACCAGCCGCCGACGACACCTACCGCATCACCGGCACCAAGATCTTCATCACCGCCGGCGAGCACGATTTCACCGACAACATCGTGCACCTGGTGCTCGCGCGCCTGCCCGATGCACCGCCCGGCACCAAGGGCATCTCGCTGTTCATCGTGCCCAAGGTCAAGACCGCGCGCGACGGCACCTTGGGCGAGCGCAACTCGCTGTCGTGCGGTTCGATCGAGCACAAGATGGGCATCACCGCCTCGGCCACCTGCGTGATGAACTTCGACGGCGCCGAGGGCTACCTGATCGGCCAGGCGAATCGAGGCCTGCTGGCGATGTTCACGATGATGAACACCGCGCGTCTCGCGGTCGGCCTGCAAGGCCTCGGGCTGATGGAGCGCGCCTACCAGAACGCATTGTTCTACGCCCGCGACCGCCTGCAGTCGCGCTCGCTTTCGGGTGCCAAGCGCCCGGACAAGCCGGCCGATCCGCTGATCGTGCATCCCGACATCCGGCGCATGCTGCTCACCCAGAAGGCGTTCGTGGAGGCCGGGCGCGCACTCGCCTATCGCGCCATCCTCCTGGTCGACCAGTTCGAGCGCGGCAGCGACGCCGAGGCGAAGAAGCAGGCCGATGACCTGCTCGGTTTCCTGACGCCGATCGTCAAGGCCGTGCTCACCGAACTCGCCAACGAATGCACCTATCACGCGATGCAGATCTACGGCGGCCACGGCTACATCGCCGAGTGGGGCATGGAACAACTGGCACGCGATGCGCGCATCACCACCATCTACGAAGGCACCACCGGCATCCAGGCGCTCGATCTGCTCGGTCGCAAGACCCTGCAGAGCCAGGGCGCTGGCCTCAAGCTGTTCCTGACCGAAGTCGCCGACTTCTGCGCCGCGAATGCCGGCAATGCCGATGTCGCCGAGTTCATCCCGGTGCTGACGCAACTCGCGCAGCAGTGGCAGGAACTCACCTTGCATGTCGGCAAGGCGAACCTCGCCAATCCCGACGAACTCGGCGCCGCCGCGGTCGACTACCTGTTCTACTCGGGCTACGTCTCGCTCGCCTACTTCAGCGCCCGCCTGGTCGCGAGTGCGCGGCTGCAGGGTGAGGCCTTCCTGAAAAACAAGCTCGACACCGCGCGCTTCTACTTCACCCGCATCCTGCCGCGCGCCGCCAGCCACGCCGCCGCCGTCCGTGCTGGCGCCGCAACGCTGATGGCGATGGACGATGAAGCCTTTGGCTGAGTCGCCGATGAAACTGCGCGTACCGCCACCCGTCGTCACCGCGATCTGCGGCCTGCTGATGTGGCTGGTCGCGCGCTACGCACCCGTCGGTGCGTTCGCGTTCGAGGCGCAACGGGTGCTGGCGATCGCGATCGGCGTCGCCGCCTTCGCGCTGATGTCGCTCGCCGCGTGGCAATTCGCCCGCGCCCGCACCACGGTCAACCCGCTGCATCCGGAACGCAGCAGCGCACTGGTCACCGCCGGCGTGTTCGCGCGCTCGCGCAACCCGATGTACCTGGCGATGCTGGTGCTGCTGTTCGCGGTCGGGCTGTGGTTCGGAAACTGGCTGGCGTTCGCGCTGTGCCCGCTGTTCATGCTGTGGATCAACCGTTTCCAGATCGCACCCGAGGAAGCGGCACTGACGCGGCTGTTCGGCGACACCTTCACCGCCTACTGCGCCCGTGTGCGGCGCTGGATCTAGGACCGCCAGCATGATGCGTTCGGTTGCACGGATCTACGTCGCCTTGTGCCTGGCGGCTCCCGCACTTGGCAGCGCCGCGAGCTTCGATTGCGCCAAGGCCACGACCAAGGTCGAGAAGCAGGTCTGCGCGGACGAGGCGCTGTCGGCGCAGGACGAAACGCTGGCTGCGGTGTATCGGCAGGCAGCCTCGCTCACGTCGGGCGGGCCGGAACCGAAGCAGTCGCAACGCGCGTGGTTGAAGCGCCGCAACGCCTGCGCCGACCCGGGCTGCATCGCTCAAGCCTATGCGTCGCGTATCGCCGAGCTCGAAGACGCCATCGGCCAGGACCTTGGCGCCGAAGCCATCGCCGGTTCCTACGTCCGCAAGGACGCGAGCTACTCGTTCGAGCACGAGCCGGCAGAGATCCGCGTGCGCGCCCTGGCCCATGGCCGCGTGGCCATCGACGGCGACGCCAGCTGGGTCGGTAATGCCGAGACCGGCAACGTGCACGTCGGCACCATCGAAGGCGAATACGAACTCCGCGCCGGCGTCATCGAGTACCGCGACGGCGACGACGAGTGGTCCTGCGTCCTCACGCTGCGCTTCAGCCGCGACGCTCTCGACGTCGACGAGCCCCGCCCGACCTGCGGCGGCGCCAACGTCAGCTTCGCCGGCCACTACGTGCGCGAGTGATCCCCGCGGAAACCGCGCTGCTTGCCGTGGTGATTCAGATGCGGGGGATTTTTCTGTGAGAGGTCCGCTGCCGGCCCCTCAACCCACGTACACGCTCTGGATGTTCATGAACTCGCGGATGCCGTGTTCGGCGAGTTCGCGGCCGTAGCCGGAGGCTTTGGTACCGCCGAACGGAAGGCGGGCATCGCTGCGCACCAGGGAATTGACGAAGACTGCGCCGGCATCGATACCGCGGGCGAAGCACTCGCCGCGCTCGCGGTCGCGGGTCCAGACGCTGGCACCAAGGCCGAAGCGGGTGTCGTTGGCGACGCGCGCGGCCTCGGCTTCGTCGCGCACGCGGATCACCGCCGCCGCAGGGCCGAACAGTTCTTCGTCGTAAGCCGGCATGCCCGGGCCAACCTGGTCGAGCACGGTGCCGGGATAGCCGGTCGGCAGCGCCAGCGGCTCGGCCCCACACAGCCGACGCGCGCCGGCGGCGATGCTGGCGCGCACCTGGCGGTCGATCTCGCTGCGGAGGTCGGCGCGCGCCATCGGCGCCAGCGTGCTGGCGTCTTCGTTGGGATCACCGACCACGAGCGCACGCGCGCCGTCGACCAGTCGCTCGACGAACGCATCGGCGATTGCATCGACGACGATGAAGCGCTTGGCCGCGATGCAGGTCTGACCGGCATTGCCGAAGCGCGAGGACATCGCCACCGGCAGTGCCGCGTCCAGATCGGCGTCGGCCAGCACCACGAACGGGTCGCTGCCGCCGAGTTCGAGCACGCATTTCTTCAGGTGCGCGCCGGCAGTGGCTGCCACCGAACGCCCGGCACGCTCGCTGCCGGTCAGCGTCACCGCGTGTACGCGCGCATCGCCGATCACCGTCGCGGTCTGGGCGTTGTCGATGTGCAGCACGCCGAACACACCGGCGGGCGCGCCGGCATCGGCGAGCACGCGCTCGATCAGGTCGGCCGAGCGCGGCACGTTGGTCGCATGCTTGAGCAACGCGACATTGCCGGCAGCCAGCGCCGGCGCCAGAAAGCGGAACACCTGCCACACCGGGAAGTTCCACGGCATCACCGCAAGCACGCAACCGAGCGGCGCATAGCGCACATAACTGCGCACGGCCTCGCTGGCGATGGCCTGTTCGGCGAGGTAGGCCGGCGCGTGTGCGGCGTAGTAGTCGCATGCGGCAGCCGACTTCTCGATCTCGGCCAAGGCCTCGCGGCGCAGCTTGCCCATCTCCGCCGCCATCGTCGCGGCGATCGTGACGCGCGCACCGCGCAGTGCTTGGGCCACCGAAACCAGCAGATCGGCGCGCTCCGCCCAAGGCGCCGCCGCCCAGATCGGCGCGGCCGCGGCAGCCGCGGCCAGGCGCGCCTCGATCGCCGCGCCATCCATCATCGCGTAGCGGTATTCGACGCGCCCGCTCCACGGGTTCACGGTTTCGATCCTCATCGCCTCAGCCGCCCTGCTGCAATGCCAGTTGCATGTCGCGCTGGCGCTGTTTTTCCTCGCGCGCCATCAGCCACCAGCCGATGAAGGCGGCAACGCTGACGATCGCGATCAGCAGCGTCGCCAGCGCGTTGATCTTGGGGCTCACGCCCATGCGCACCGAGGAAAACACCTTCATCGGCAAGGTCGTCGACGACGGCCCGGAGACGAAGCTCGAGATCACCAGATCATCGAGCGACAGGGTGAACGCGAGCAACCAGCCCGAGGCCAGCGCCGGCGCGATGATCGGCAGCGTGATCAGGAAGAACACCTTGACCCGGTTGGCACCGAGGTCCATCGCCGCCTCTTCCAGCGAGCGATCGAGCTCGGACATGCGCGACGAAATCACCACGGTCACGAACGATACGCAGAAGGTCACGTGCGCGATCCAGATGGTCATCACGCCGCGCGAGGCGAAGAAGTCGAAGTGCTCGCCGAGCGCGACGAACAGCAGCAAGATCGACAGGCCGGTAATCACCTCGGGCATCACCAGCGGCGCCGTCATCAGCGCACCGAACATCGACTTGCCGCGGAACTGGCGGAAGCGCGTCATCGCCATCGCCGCCATGGTGCCGAGCACCACCGACGCGCAGGCAGTCAGAAACGCGATCTCCAGGCTGACCTTGGCGGCGTCGATCATCTGCTGGTCGCGAAACAGCTCGCCGTACCATTTGAACGAGAAGCCGGACCACACCGTGACCAGACGGTTCTCGTTGAACGAGTAGATGATCAGGATCAGCATCGGCGCATACAGGAACGCGAAGCCGAGCAGCAGGGTCGAGCGCGTGAACCAGGACGGTTTCATGCCAGCCGCCCTTCCAGTTCCTTCGACTGGTAGTGGTGGAAGATCAGGATCGGCACGATCAGCAACGCCAGCATCACGATCGCCACGGCCGAAGCCACCGGCCAGTCGCGGTTGTTGAAGAACTCCTTCCACAGCACATTGCCGATCATCAGCGTGTCGGCGCCGCCCATGAGCTCCGGGATCACAAACTCGCCGACCACCGGGATCATCACCAGCATCGAGCCGGCGATGATGCCGGCCTTGGACAGCGGCAGCGTGATCATCAGGAAGGCCTGCCAGGGCCGGCAGCCGAGGTCGTAGGCGGCTTCCAGCAGACGGTGATCGTGCTTCACCAGGTTGGTATACAGCGGCAGGATCATGAACGGCAGGTAGGCGTAGACGATGCCGATGTACACCGCCACCGGCGTATGCAGGATCTTCAGCGGCTCGTCGATCAACCCGGTCCAGATCAGGAAATTGTTGAGCAGACCGTTGTTCTTCAGGATTCCGATCCAGGCGTAGATGCGGATCAGGAACGAGGTCCAGGACGGCAGCACCACCAGCATCAGCGCGGTATTGCGCGAAGCGGTGGGCAGGCGCGCGATCGCGTAGGCGATCGGATAACCGACCAGCAGACACAGGAAGGTCGCGATCACGGCGATCTTCAGCGAACTCAGGTAGGCCTTGATGTACAGGGAGTCTTCGAGCAGGAACAGGTAGTTCTTCAGGTTCAGCTTGATCGCGAGTGCGTCGCCGCTCCATTCGGAGAGCGGCGTGTACGGCGGCATCGCGATCTGGATGCTGGAAAACGAGATCTTCAGCGCGATCAGGAACGGCACCGCGAAGAACAACAGCATCCAGAAGTACGGCGGCGCGATCACCGCCCAGCGCCCGTCCGGCAGCCAGCGTCGCAGGCGCGCCATCATGACGTCAGCACCACGCCGGCGTTTTCGCCCCAGCTCAACCACACCGTGTCGTTCCAGGTGAAGCGCTCGGAAGCCCAGCGCTTGGCGTTCATGAAGTGCACCAGCAGCTTCTTTCCGGTCGCAAGACGCACGTGGTAGACCGAGTGCGTTCCGAAGTAGGCGATGTCTTCGATCGTGCCTCGCGCCTTGTTGCGCTCCTGCGCTGGCTCGTCCTTCTCGATCTTGATCTTTTCCGGTCGCAGCGCGTAGGCGACCGCCTGGCCCTCGAAACCGGTGACGCCGTGGCCGACGAAGATCGGTTGTTCCAGCACATCGCTGCGGATGGTGACGTGATCCTTCTCGTCGTCCTCGATGCTGCCCTCGATCAGGTTCACCGAGCCAATGAACTGCGCCACGAACTTCGACGCCGGCTGCTCGTAGATTTCATCCGGCGTGCCGATCTGGCGGATCTTGCCGCCATCCATGATGGCGATGCGCGTCGCCATCGTCATCGCTTCTTCCTGATCGTGGGTGACCATCACGCAGGTCACGCCGAGCCGCTCGATGATGCCGACCAGTTCCAACTGCATCTGCGAGCGCAGCTTCTTGTCGAGCGCGCCCATCGGTTCGTCGAGCAGCAGCAGCTTCGGGCTCAGCGCCAGCGACCGCGCCAGCGCCACGCGCTGCTGCTGGCCGCCGGACAACTGGTGCGGCTTGCGCTTGGCGAAGCGATTCATCTGCACCAGCGTCAGCATCTCCTCGACGCGGGCGCGGATGCGATCTCCGGAATGGCCCGCCATCTTCAGCCCGAACCCGATGTTCTGCTCCACGGTCATGTGCGGGAACAGCGCATAGCTCTGGAACATCATGTTGATCGGGCGGTCGTAGGCCGCCTGTTCGACGATGCTGACCCCATCCAGCTCGATCTTGCCGTAGGTCGGCTTCTCGAACCCGGCGAGGCAGCGCAGCAAGGTCGACTTGCCGCAGCCGGAGGCGCCGAGCAGCGCGAAGATCTCGCCCTTGCGGATGTTCAGGCTGACGTCGTCGACGGCGCGGAAGCCGTCGTATTCCTTGGTCAGGTCGTCGATGCGGACGTAGTCCTCGCGGACCGGCGCTTCGGTCTTGGATGCAGTCGCGGGCGCGGGTGTGATCGAGCTGGCAGTGGCCGACATGGATTCTCCGAAGCGTCAATTCGTTTGAAGCGCTTCCTTCTCCCACCGGGAGAAGGTGCCCGAAGGGCGGATGAGGGAGGCTCTTGGCGAACCGCCCTCATCCCCAACCATTCCCCCGCGACACGGGGAGAAGGGATCGGGCCACAAGTGGCCCTCCTACATTGCGTTGTGCGTCATTGGCCGGTCTTGAGCGTGGTCCAGTGACGGTTGAACAGGCGGTCCACCTCGGCCGGCAGCACTGCCAGCGTGAACAGCTTGCCCATCACTTCCTCGCTCGGATAGACGCCCGGATTGGTGCGTACCGATTCCTCGACCAGTGGTACCGAGGGCGCGACTGCGCTGGCATAGGAGACGTAGTTGGAGATGCCGGCCATCACTTCGGGCCGCATCAGGTAGTCGATGAACTTGTGCGCATTCTCCGGATGCTTGGCGTCCTTCGGGATCGCCATCATGTCGAACCACAGCGGCGCGCCTTCCTTGGGAATGGTGTAGGCGACCTCGACACCCTTCGCGGCCTCTTCGGCACGGTCGCGCGCCTGGAAGATGTCGCCGGACCAGCCGACCGCGACGCAGATGTCGCCATTTGCAAGATCGTTGATGTACTGCGAGGAATGGAAATAGGTGATGTGCGGACGCAGTTGCTGCAGGCGGTCCACAGCCTTCTGGATCACCGCCTCGTCGAAACTGTTCGGCTCCTCACCGAGATATTTCAGCACCGGCGGAATCATCTCCGAGGGCGTGTCGAGCACCGCGACCCCGCACTTGCTCAGCTTCTTCAGGTTCTCCGGCTCGAACACCAGCGCCCAGCTGTCCACCGGCGCGTCGTCACCCAGCGCTTCCCTGACCTTGGCGACGTTGTAGCCGATGCCGGTGGTGCCCCAGAGATACGGCACGCTGTGGGTGTTGCCCTCATCGAGCATGGCGATGCGTTCCATCAGCTTCGCATCGAGGTTGCCGTAGTTCGGAATCTTCGCGCGGTCGATCGGCTGGAACACGCCGGCCTGGATCTGGCGCGCGAGGAACGACAACGAGGGCACGACGATGTCGTAGCCGGTATTGCCGGTGACCAGCTTGGTCTCCAGGATCTCGTTGCTGTCGAACACGTCGTAGGTGACCTTGATGCCGGTCTCCTTCTCGAAATTCGCCACCGTGTCCTCGGCGATGTAGTCGGACCAGTTGTAGATGTTGAGGACTTTCTCCTCCTCCGCCGGAGCAGCAGGCGCCGCGACGGTCGCTGGGGCCTCTGCTGGCTTGTCGCCGCAACCGGCCAGCGCGCCGGCAATCAGGATGCCCAACCAATGCTTCTTCATTGCTGTTCCTCCAGGTGGTTGACCGAACACGGGTCGGTCCGATGATACAGGCGGGATTGCAGTCAGGGCGCGGCTGCCAGCCCCAGCTCCGTGGCGGTGAGATCGAGCGCCTTCCAGGTCTTCTCGAAGATCTCGTCGACCTGCGCGCGGGTGATCACCAGCGGCGGCGACAGCAGCATCGAATCGTAGGTCGCGCGGAGGATCAGGCCTTCCTTGAGCGCGAAGTCGCGGCACATCACGCCGACCTTGCCGCGCTCGGCGAAGAACTTGCGCTGCGGCTTTTCCGGCACCAGTTCGAGCGCGCCAACCAGGCCCGCGATCCGCGCCTCGCCGACCAGCCGGTGGGTGCCGAGTTCGGCCCAGCGCTGCGCCAGGTAGGGCGCGATCGCGGTCTTCGCGGTCTCGACGATCTTCTCCTCCTGCAGCAGGCGAATGTTTTCGAGCGCGACCGCGGCGCACACCGGATGCCCGGAGTAGGTGTAACCGTGCGCAAGCTCCCCGCCCTTCTCCGCCAGCACCTTGGCGACGCGGCCGTTGAACATGACCGCGCCGATCGGGATGTAGCCCGAACTCAGGCCCTTGGCGATCGGCATGATGTCGGCCTGGAAACCGAAGTACTGCTGGCCGAACCACTCGCCGGTGCGACCGAAGCCGCAGATCACTTCGTCGGCGATCAGCAACACGTCGTACTTGCGGCAGATGCGCTCGATCTCCGGCCAGTACGTCATCGGCGGGATATACACGCCGATCGCGCCCATGATCGGTTCGCCGATGAAGGCAGCAACGCGTTCCGGTCCGAGTTCGAGAATCTTGGTCTCGAGGCGGCGCGCCGCGACCAGGCCGTATTCCTCGGGCGAAAGCTCGCCGCCATCGATGAACCAGAATGGCTCGTCGATGTGGTGGATGTCGGGAATCGGCAGCCCGCCCTGTTTGTGCATGCCCTTCATGCCGCCGAGGCTGGCGCCGGCCACGGTGCTGCCGTGATAACCGTTGTGGCGGCCGATCACGATGTTCTTCGCGGGCTGGTCCTGCACTGCCCAGAAGTGCCGCACCATGCGCAGGATGGTGTCGTTTGCCTCCGATCCTGAATTGGTGAAGAAGGCGTGGTTCAGATCACCCGGGCACAGTTCCGCGAGTTTCGCGGCCAGACGCACGGTCGGCTCGGTGGTGCAGCTGAAGAAGCTGTTGTAGTAGGCGAGCTGCTCCATCTGCCGCGCTGCGGCCGCGCCCAGTTCCTTGCGCCCGTATCCGACATTCACGCACCACAGGCCGGCGAAGGCGTCGAGCAGACGATTGCCCTCGCCGTCCCAGACGTAGCAACCCTCGCCCTTGGTCAGAATGCGCGTGCCGCGCTTGGCCAGCGCGGCGTTGTCGTTGAACGGATGCAGGTGATACGCAGCATCGAGTTGCTGCAGATTGCGAAGGCTGGTGACGTCCATAACGATTCCATGATCTCCGAATGTAGGTCGGCTCAAGCGCAGCGGAGCCGACGAATGCACACAAGGTCAGACATTCAACAACAGGAACTCGCGCTCCCACGAACTGATGACGCGGAAGAAGGTTTCGTACTCCTTCTGTTTCACCGAAATGTAGGCATTGACGAAGCGCTTGCCGAGCAGCCCCTCGAGTTCTTCGCAGTCGCGCAGCAAGGTCAACGCCTCTTCGAGCGAGCGCGGCAGCTCGTAGCCGAGCGCCTGGGCGCTGCCGGTCAGCGGCTCGGTCGGCAGCAGCTTTTCCTTGATGCCGAGCCAGCCACAGGCCAGCGTGGCGGCGATGGCGAGGTACGGGTTCGCGTCCGATCCGGCGAAGCGGCTTTCGACGCGGGTGTTCTCGGGCGTGTCCATCGGCACGCGCAGGCCGCAGGTGCGGTTGTCGTAACCCCACTGCACGTTGATCGGCGCCACCTGGCCGAGCGCGAGGCGCCGGTAGGAATTCACGTTCGGACCGAAGAAGGCCATCGCCATCGGCACATATTTCTGCAAGCCGCCGAGGTAGTGCATGAACAGTTCGCTGTGCTTGCCGGTCTTGCCCTCGGTGAACACGTTGCGGCCGTTCTTGGCGTCGATCATCGACTGGTGGATGTGCATCGCGCTGCCGGGCTCGTTCTCCATCGGCTTGGCCAGGAAGGTCGCGTAGATGCCGTGGCGCAGCGCGCATTCGCGCATGGTGCGCTTGAACAGGAACACCTGGTCGGCGCGCGACATCGGGTCGGCATGCTGGAAGTTCACTTCGAGCTGCGCCGCGCCGGATTCGTGGATCAGGGTGTCGACGTCGAGCTCCATCGCCTCGGCATAGTCGTACATGTCGTCAAGGATCGGATCGAACTCGTTGACCGCGTCGATCGAATACGACTGCCGCGCCGTTTCCGGACGACCGGAACGACCGGCCGGCGGCGCCAGCGGGAAGTCCGGGTCGGTGTTCTTCTGCACCAGGAAAAACTCGAGCTCGGGCGCGATCACCGGCTGGATGCCCATGCCCTCGTACAACGCCAGCACGCGCCGCAGCACGTTGCGCGGCGCCAGTTCATGCGGGCGCCCGTCCTTGGTGTAACAGTCGTGGATCACCTGTGCCGTCGGCGCACTCGCCCACGGCACCATGCGCACGGTGTCCGCATCCGGTCGCAACACCATGTCCGAATCGGACGGGCTGACCAGGTCATCGTAGTTGTCCGGATAGTCGCCGGTGACGGTGGTCGCGAAGATGCCTTCGGGCAGGCGCGTGCCGTAGTCGTGCGAGAACTTCGCGGCGGGGATGATCTTGCCGCGTGCATTGCCGGTGATGTCCGGCACCAGGCACTCGACCTCGGTGATGCGCTTTTCCTTGAGCCAGCGCTTGAGCGAGCTTTCGCTCTTCTCGGCCTCTTCGGCCTTGCTGGCGGTCTTTGCTTCGGTTCGTTTCTTGGCCATGGGACTCAGTTCCGCTTGGCGGCGCGTTCGCGGCATGCTTGCGCGAAGGCCTGGAAGATACCCAGATAGAACGGGTTCTCGCGAACCTTCCATTCCGGATGCCATTGCACGGCGAGCAGGAATGGCTCGGGCGCATCGAGGCGGATCGCCTCGATCAATCCGTCGCGCGCTCGCGCTTCGACGACGCAACCCGGCGCGAGCTTGTGGATGCCCTGGCCATGCAGCGAGTTCACGATGGCGACATCGGCGCCGGCGATGCGGTGCAGGATGCCGTCGGCGGCGAGCTCGATTTCGTGCGCCGGACCGTATTGCACGCCGAGCGCTGCGTCCTTGTCCTCGCGGTGGTCGTTGAACTCGGGGGTTTCGTGCACCTTCTGATGCAGGCTGCCGCCGAGCGCGACGTTCACTTCCTGCAGGCCCCGGCACACCGCCAGCACCGGCACCTTCAGCTCGATCGCAAGCGGCACGATCGAGAGCGTGTTGGCGTCACGCACCGGGTCGTGCAGGTTGCCCTCCCAACTCGGTTCTTCGCTGTAGTGGTGCGGTTCGATGTTGCTGTAGGCGCCGGTCAGCAGCAGGCCGTCAAGCTCGGCCAGCGTCGCGCGCAGATCGAGCGCAGGATCGAGCGAGGGAATCAGCACGGGCAGGCACCGCGCACCATCCACGACCGCGCGAATGTACTTCTCGCCGACGGTCTGGGTCGGGTGGGGGCCGATCATCCTGCGGTCTGCGGGCAGACCGACGAGTGGATGCGAGCGCATGCAAGGGCCTGACGTGGGGATGGCGAACCCTAGCCGCGCCGTTTGATTTTATCAACAGCCACCGCAACACCCACGTCGGATCCGGGGCAAAGCGCCTTGATCCGACCTACATTCGGGCTGTGCACGGCCCAATCCCGCGCGAGATCGCGCCCAAATGTAGGTCGGATCAAGCGCAGCGGATCCGACACCCCACCCCAAAGCGTTGAGTATTTTTTACGCCAGAACGAATTCCAGCTAGCATCCGCCGACCCCAACGGCCGGTGCCGCGCGCATGAAACCGAATGAAATGACCGACGAAGACGATGCCACCCTCGACCTCATCGTCGGCTGCGAACAGATCGACCTGATCCTGCCCGACATGAACGGCCTGCTGCGTGGCAAGCGCGTCACCCGCGACGCGCTCGACAAGGTCTACCAGAACGGCGTCTGCCTGCCGATGTCGCTGATCGGCACCGACGTGACCGGCAACACCGTCGAGGAAACCGGGCTCGGCTACGACATCGGCGACGAGGACCGCATCTGCCGCCCGATTCCCGGCACCCTGCGCCCGATCCCGTGGCAGGCCAAGCCGATGGCGCAATGCCTGATCCAGATGGAAGACGGCAACGGCGGCCTGTTCGAGGCGAATCCGCGCCAGGTGCTCAAGCGCGTCGTCGACCGCTACAAGGCCAAGGGGCTGACGCCGGTGGTCGCGGTCGAACTCGAGTTCTATCTGCTCGATGCCGAACTCACGCCCGATGGCCGTCCGCAGACCTCGATCAATCCCGCCACCGGCCGTCGCAACACCACGACCCAGGTGTATTCGATGGAAGACCTGAACGACTATCAGGGCTTCACCGACGCGATCAGCGACGCCTGCCGCAAGCAACGCATTCCCGCCGACACCGCGGTCGCCGAGTACGCGCCGGGCCAGTTCGAGATCAACCTGAAACACCGCAGCGACGCGGTCCAGGCCTGCGACGACGCGATCCTGCTCAAGCGCGCGATCAAGGCGGTGGCGGCCAAGCAGAACCTGCTCGCGAGCTTCATGGCCAAGCCCTTCGTCGACCAGGCCGGCAGCGGCACGCACATCCACGTCAGCGTGCTGGATCGCGACGGCAACAACATCTTCGCGTGCACGCCGGACGCACCGGCGACGACGCTGAAACACGCGGTCGCCGGCCTGCAGCGCACATCGCGCGATTGCATGGTGATGTTTGCGCCGCATGCGAACAGCTATCGCCGCTTCGTGCTGAACGCGTTCGTGCCGCTGAACGACTGCTGGGGTTTCAACAATCGCACCGTCGCGATGCGCATCCCGCACAGCGACCCGGCCAACTTCCGCGTCGAGCACCGCATTGCCGGCGCCGATGCGAACCCGTACCTGGTCACCGCGGCCGTGCTCGCGGGCATGCTCGAAGGCCTGGAGAACGGCGGCGACCCGGGCCCGGCGATCGTCGGCAACGCCTACGAGCAGACCGCGATGCGCGAACTGTTCTGGCGCGACACGCTGCGCGACTTCATGGACAGCACCTTCATCGGCCACACCTTCGGCAGTCATTTCCAGCACATCTTCGGCCAGCAGAAACTGAAGGAGCTGCGCAGTTTTCAGCGCGAGGTGACGACGCTCGAAATCGACTGGTACCTGCGCCTGGTCTGAGCGGAGTTCACCATGGGCACCATCCGCGACCGCGACGCCGCGCACGACTCCTGGTACGCAACGACCGCTTCGCCGTGGCCGGCGCAGCCCCGCCTTGAAGGTCGTGAGCGCGCCGATGTGGCTGTGCTCGGTGGTGGCCTGACCGGGCTGTCGACCGCACTCGAACTGGCGCAGCGCGGGTTGAAAGTCGCCGTGGTCGAAGCCCACCGCGTCGGCTGGGGCGCTTCCGGTCGCAGCGGTGGCCAGGCGATCTTCGGCTACAGCTGCGACCAGTCGAAGATCACCGCGATGGTCGGCCTGGCCGATTCACGCAAGCTGTTCGCATGGTCGGTCGAAGGCGTCGAACTGGTGCGCAGCCGCATCGCCCAGCATCGCATCGACTGCGACTGGCGCGACGGCCACGCGCACGTGCCGATCAAGCCGCGCCAGGTCGACGAGCTACAGGCTTGGCAGCGCGATCTCGAGGACAACTTCGACTACCCGACCGAATGGTGGGAACGCGAACGCAGCCGCGCGGAGATCGCCAGTGATCGTTACCTCGGTGCGTTGTTCGATCCGAAGTCGGGGCACCTGCATCCGCTCAATTACACGATCGGCCTGGCGCGCGCGGCGATCGCCGCCGGCGTGCGCATCTTCGAACACTCGCCGGTGACGGCGCTGGTGCGCGGCAGCGCTGTCGCGACCGATGGCTCGTCGTCGAAACCGGTGCTGCGTACCGAACACGGGGAACTGGAAGCCGACTTCGTCGTGCTCGCCGGCAATGCCTACGTGCACGGCCTCGCCCCGGAGCTCGATGCCCGCATCATGCCGGTGGGCACCTACATCGGCGCGACCGAAGTGCTCGGCGCGGAGCGCATGCAGCAACTGATCCGCGGCGGCATCGCGGTCGCCGACATCAACTGGGCGCTCGACTACTTCCGCCCGAGCGCCGACCAACGCCTGCTGTTCGGTGGCCGCGCGAGTTATTCGACGCTGCAGCCGCTCAACCTGCGCACGACCATGCAAAGCCGCATGACCCGCGTCTTCCCGCAACTCGCAGGCGTCAAGCTCGACCACGTCTGGGGCGGCTACGTCGACATCAGCCTCAACCGCGCCCCGCACTGGGGTCGCCTCACGCCCAACATCTACTTCGCCCAGGGCTTCAGCGGCCACGGCATCGCCGCCAGCGGCCTCGCCGGCAAGGTCATCGCCGAAGCCATCACCGCCCAATCCCACCGCCTCGACCTCTACGCCAAGATTCCCCACCGCCCCTTCCCCGGCGGCCGCACCCTGCGCACTCCACTCCTCGTCGCCGCCATGGCCTGGTACAAACTGCGGGATGCGTTGTGGTGAGGCACCAATCACCGATCTGCGCCTGAGGCATGGGCCATGGACCTCGATGCCAAGAGCGCCTGCAGAGTTCTTCGCCGCGACTCCGCCGACCCGCGCGGGATGAAACTGGGGTGCTGTCGGGCCTTCCTCTCGCCGCAACACGAATGGGCCCGTTCGGTCTGAGCCCGTCGAAGACCGCTGCCCAGACGTCGCGAACTGCCGCACTGCGGCGCTCGCCTTTCGACGGGCTCAAGGCGAACGGAGTGCAATCGCGGGGCAGGGTTTCGCCCCAGTGCCATTGCCCCGCGTCCGCGGCCGACGGCGCCTCATCAGGTCCGCGAAGCGTCCGATAGCCTTCGGCAAACCGCTTGATACCGGACAACCGCTCGACGGATGGTCCACAGGCCGAAACAGAAGACCAGAGTCAGCGCCACCGGCACCGATCGAGGAATCGCGACCTGCTCGACTGCAGTGCCGCCCTGCAAGGATCGTCGCGTCATGTTGAAAGCAAGGCTGCTTCGCCCAGGTAAGGTGCATCCGACAGGCTCGACAGCAGTCGCGGCCCAAGCAGCGTTCCATTTGGCAGCGGCCAAGCTCCGAGCACAGCTTCCGCCATCAACGGCACCGATTGTCGATTCGCGCCGATCGTCCGCGCGGCACCGAGTCCGAATGCGCTGGCGGCGGTCCCAAATCCGAATACCACCGGCCCCGCGTCGATCTCGAACATGAACGGATCTACCTGGCGTTGGTCCGGCGCGAATTCGCGAAACCCCTCCATGCCGAAAAGAGACTGCCAGTGGCGTTCGACGTAACGCCCGTACCACACCCGCGCGCGATCGGGCCACAACTCGGATGCGAAGGTCAGCATTGCCGACTGCCCTACACCGCGCGAACCGTCCAGCTTCGCTCCGGTCCGGGCATCCACACTGTAGGCCGGCAACCCGGTCTGCGGGTCGAGCCGATCACCGCTGAACGCACGCCAGCCGCGCTCGACAAACCCCGATGCATCAAGACCCATGCGTCGCTGTGCTCGTGCAATCACGGCGTAGGCCATGAGCACATCCACCGGGTAGCACTGGCCGGGATAGTCATCGAGCAAGCCATGCGGGGATTGATCGAGTTCCGCAGCGAGCGATTGAACTTGGTCGGACAAGATAGCGTGGTGACGACGGTCGCCGGTGAGCGCCTCGAACGAATCGAGACCGCCAATGAGCAGCATGCGGTAGAACAGGTTCTCGCGATCCAGATAGTCATCACCCCAGTGCATGCGCACCCAATGTGCATGCCCGGGGTCTGCGATCAGGTCGGCAGCCGCGATCAGTGCGTCGCGCGCGTACAAGGCAGGCTCCGGCTCGCGACGGTCGCTCTCGGACCACTGCGCCTGGAGGCTTTCGCTCGACCACAGGAAGAACACTGCGCCAAAGATCGGCCACTCCGTGCCTGCGATGTCGTCGACACCGAGATCGCCCGCGCGACCGCTCTCAATTCTGGCCCGGGCCCACGGCCCGAAGCGGTCCGAGAGTCGCCGGTGCCAGCGGTAGGCCGAATCCGGAGCTTCGCCTTGAGACAACCGCGTGCCGTATACCAGCCAGGCGACCTCGACCGTCGGCCAGAGGACGAACCAGCTACAGACGACGATCGTAAGCATCATGACCAGCCATTGCACACGTCGACGCATGGGCGCCTTGCTCCCGCACTCAGTCCAGGAAATGCTCAGATGACCGACACGATTGGACCTCAACCCACCCGCCGCTCACAACTGTACGCCGCGCACCGGCATCGCCCCGCGGCTCGGCTGCAGATCGAGATCACGATGCGGCGAGGCCTTCAGCGCATCGACCAGTTGCTCACCGCTGGGTTCGCCCTGCATGCGCCGAAAGGCGTCGGCGTCGACCACCACGACGGCTTCGCGACCATGCAGCGTCACCCGCTGCGGGCCCTCGCTGGACGCAAGCCGAACAACTTCGCTGAAGCGCGCCTTGGCATCCTGCAAGCGCCAGGAGCCGGTCGCGACCCGCGCCGCCACGGGCATCTTCGTGGTTCGTTTTCTAGTCATGGTGACCAGAATAGCAGTGCATCCAGCAGCGCTGGCCGGATGCCCAACAACGACGACTGCCAGCGAACGCGGCGCCGCTTGTGGTGGACGCTGGCCGGCGAGTCTGCAGCTTGTCGGCGTGGTTGGCACCGCCGACATCATGGAGCGCTACGGCGCGCCATTGCGTGACCATTTTGTAGCGCTATAGCGCACGTCATTGGTTCTGCATGTTGCACTACAGCACTTCACTTGCAAGACCAAGGCGTCACCATGGCGACCACCAAACCCACCCACTCGGGCTCATACCAGGCTTTGGCACGCCTGCGACTGGATACGCGCCTGCGGCCGATTGCCGAATTGCGCGCTGCGATGGCGGCTCCGCGCGGTGGCTGGTTGCGTGCGGTGCGCAAGGCCATGGGCATGAGCACGGAGGATGTGGCGGTACGGCTGGTCGTGACCCGCAGCAGCGTGGCGCGCATGGAGACCTCCGAGCAGCGCGACACGATCCAGCTCGATACGCTGCGCCGGATCGCGCAGGCGATGGACTGCGAACTGGCCTGCGTCCTCATTCCCCGGACGTCGCTTGAGCACAGCGTGCAGCGGGAACGCAGCAAGGCTGCGCGCCAGCGAGCGCAATATCGGTGTGGCGCCGCATGCCATCGGCAGCGAACTCAAGAAGCTGCTCGACGATGTGCAGACCTGGGATGAGTTCGATACCTACGTGCTCGATGAGCGTGCAGTGCGGCTGCACCATCGGCTCACGCTCATCCATCCCTTTCCCAACGGCAACGGCCGCTGCGCGCGCGTGTTCACCGACCTCTATCTCGAGGCGCGCGGGTCAGGCGCGTTCACCTGGGGCTCCGCACTCGCGCGCGACGCGCAGCGTCGCAGCTACCTTGATGCGATCCGCGCCGCCGACGACCGCGACTATCGAGCACTGATCGACTTCGTTCGCCGCTGATCTTGTCCGGATCGTCGCGAGCGAACGGGAGCCCAGGGCCGCGCCCCGGGCTGCAGGCGCGCCTACTTCACCTTCACCGGAATCACGTTCGGCACCGCATAGGCGGTGCCTTCGCCGAGTACGTGGCTGATCGCGATGCGGCGCGAGGGCAGTTGCGGTGGCGGTGGCGTCTGGAAGTTGTACGACGTCGCGTTATGGCACGAGAAGCAGTTCTGCCAGTCCTGTTTGTCGGCATTGCTGGCCTGCTGCACGAAGGTTTCGGCGGTGGTGTTGGCGAGATTGACCGAGCCGATCGCGTCGGTCTGGTTGCTCGTCACCGAATAGGTGTTGGCTTGCATCCACACCGTGCCGATCAGCTGGTAGTTGGCGAACGCCGCCTGCGCACCACCCTCGTTCTTCAGGAAACTCTGGCCGCCGCTGTTGATCGCCGCGATGTTCTGCGGGCCGCCCGGCTGGTCCTCACCACCCGTGCGGTTCTCCTGCACCGCCATCGTCGGCGGCGAAAACTTCTGCGTCACGAGATCGAAGCTCAGCGTCGGTGCGCTGGCATTGGAGTTCGGCAGGTTGACCTGCGAGAACGGCGTGTTGCTCTTGTAGAACGTGTAGTTGTTCGGGCTGCTGCCGCTGGTGGTGAAGCTGTTGTCGGGCAGCATCGGTGCATCGCCGCGATGCTCGAACGTCGCCCACAGGAACTCGGGGTGGTTGATGGTGTAGCCGACCACATGCAGGCCGACCAGGGCCACGGTGACCGTCGTGTATTGCCCGTTCGGCGTCACCGCGGCGCTGGTCTTGGTGCGCAGCACGTGCAGGACCGGTACCTGCGCCTGCGTCGTGAATGCACCCGGCGGCGGCGACTGGCCCGGGTCGAGTCGCAACCAGGTCGCCTTGAACACTGCGTCGCCGACGTTGAAGTAGGAGTCCGGCGGCTGCGAAGTGTAGCCTCCGGTCGCGATCAGGTTCTTCTGCGCGGTCGCGAAGTAGGTCGGGTTCATGTGCACCGATGCGTACACCGGATAACCGTTCGGCCCGACCAGCATGTTGCCGTCGGCCTCGACAATGGCACCGGCGCCCTCGACGAATCCGGCCATGCCATGCGGCGTGTTCGAACGCGCGGCCAGTTTCAGCATGCCGGTGCGCGGCTTGTTCGCGCTGCCGGTGAACAGGTCATTCGGCGTCTGCAAGCTCATGAAGCGCGGGACACCGTTGCCATCGAGCGCCGTCGCCCAGACGAAGGCCTCCCACGACCACTGGTGGAAATTGCAGTCGACTGCGGTCGGCGGCGTGTCATCGGTCGGGAACGCCGCACTCGCGGCCTGGTACTTGCCAAGACCCTCGGCCCAACCGAGCCCCGGGCACATCGCCATCGCCGTCTGCGAAGCCCCCACAACCGCGGGACCGAGCGCCAAGGCCAGAGCCGTGGCCAGCGTCGCCAGCCGCGTCGTTCCGCCGCGTCGTCCTGTAGTGATCGCTTGCACGTCCATTTGTGATCTCTCCGGTGTGGTTGCGGACCCCGAGTGATCCGCGCGTTCAGAAATAGCCGGAACTGGTGCCGGCGCCCACTGTCAGGAATGACAGGTATGCAGCAGCAACAAGTCCAGCCCGTGGAAGATCCGAATGGCATCCCGACCGGCACGCCGAGGATCATGGTCCAGCGCTACAACACCGCCAGCTACCGCCTCGGCGACCTGCTGCTTCGGGATTCGTTCGAATAGGCGTGGCCTGCGCCGGGGACCATCGCGAAATTCAAGCGAACCCGGCGGTATCCATGTCTGACGACTCTTAACGTCGAATGCTGCTGAACTCGGTGCGCTTCGTTGCCAACTCGAGCGCACATGGTTCGACTGTTGCTGGGCATCCTGTTCATTGCGATGGCGTCGCCGGTGTCGGCCACGCCATCGTGGCCGCGTGACTTGGCGCGGTGGGTCGAGATCCCGGTGCCGAGAGCGAGCGGGGTCGATCGCGAGGTGTGGGAGTCGGCGGCGAACTGGTCGCCGCTCGAATGGCGGGTGCGAGCGCGTGACGGACGCCCGATTGCCGAGCCGTACGATCGGACAACCACTGCGCCGCCGCAACGACCGGGTTTCCTGCGCGGGCTGGCGCGCTTCGGGCGCATCGATGCGTTCATCCAGGTCAAGGATGGTTGGCTGGTCGGCTTCGACCGCGGCGGTGAGGCGCCCGCGTTGTACTGGTTCAACCACAACGGTGCGCGCAGCGAGAAGATCGGGTCGCAGCACATCGCCGGATTCTTCCTGCGGGCGGATGGCGTGCACGCGATCGATGGCTCGAATGCGGCGGGTGCGCACCACGGTGCGGTGATCCGCATCGCGCGCACGCAGCCCGGCGGTCGCTGGCAAACAAGCCTGCTGACGCGCCTGCCGAACACGCCGGAAGCGGTGTCGATGACGCGCGATGGCACGGCGCTGATCACGCTCGCCGACGCAGTGGTCGCGATTGACGCGCGGGGACAACTGCACGGCGCGCTCGCCCATGCGCCGTGGCCGAAGTTCTATCCGAACTCGTCCTCGCTCTCTGCCGACGAGCAGCGCCTCTACATCGGCATGCGCCAGTACGTCGCCGAATTCGATCGAGCCACCCGGCGGCTGCGCTTCCTGGTTCCGCACCGCGACGCCCTGCACCGCCTCAGCCGCGAGGAAGAACGCGGCATCCGTGGCTACGTCGCGGTCAAGGTCACGCGCCGCAGTCTGATGCTGCCGCGCCCCTGATTGATCGGCGGCCGCTACGCCGACGCCCGCGAATCGCCGGATCCGCGTCCTCGGCAGGCCATGGCGGCGACGCCTGCAAGCGCGACAGTGGCAACCCCACGCAGGAGCCCACGATGGACGCACCGACGCTCGACACCCCACCCGCCGACCTGCAAGCCATCACCTGCGGCAGCTGCGCCGACTGGAACGCGGCACGCGCGCCGTTCCGGCTGTTCGGCGGCTCGCATTACGTCGGACCGGCGGGACTGAGCGTGGTTGCGATCGACACCGGCGCTGGCGTGATCCTGATCGACGGCGCGCTGCCGCAATCCGTGGCCGGCATCGTCGCTGGATTGAAATCCATCGGCCGCGAGGTGCGCGACGTGAAGTTCATCGCGGTGTCGCATGCGCACTTCGACCACGTCGGCGGCGCCGCCGCGCTGGCGCGGATGAGTGGCGCCAGCGTGCTCTCGACTGCGGCCGGCGCCGAGGCATTGAACCGCGGCACGGTGCCGAAGCACGATCCGCAGGCGGGCTACGGCGACTTCATGAAGTTCCCGCCGGTCGCGAACACGCGCGCGCTCGCCGATGGCGAGTCGATCACACTCGGCGACACCACGCTCACCCTTCATGCCACCCCCGGCCACACCCCCGGCGGCGCCACCTGGACCTGGCGCGACTGCGAAGACGAGCGCTGCGTGGACCTGGTCTACGCCGACAGCCTCACGCCGGTCTCGGACGAGCACTACCGCTTTGCCGATGGCGGTCGCGCCGCGACCCTGCGCCGGAGCATCGACACGATCCGCACCCTGCCCTGCGACCTGCTGGTCTCGGCGCATCCGGAGTTCTCGAAACTGTTCGAACGCCAGACCCGCAATCAACTCGTGGACCCCACGGCCTGCACCCGCTACGCCGACCGCGCCAGCGAACGCCTGGACCAGCGCCTGCGCGACGAGGCGGGCAACCGCCGCGACTAGCCCGGCTCTTCGACCGCTGCATCGTCAATGAAGTAGGCCGGGTGCGCCGGATCGTGATCGAACAGCGTCGCCGGGTTGTCGGCATTGAAGCCGATCAGCGCGCCGCCGGTGGGGCTGGCAAGCGTGACCTGAAACTGCTCGGTGCCCTCGGCGGCGTCGTCGCCGCTCGCGGGTTCACGGTCGGCGGCAGCGAGGTCCATCGCGAACTCGTCGATCAACAGCGCGTCACGAATGCGCCGACCATCTCCACGATGCCCCGAGATCGCGACATTCATCGCGACCCGGTACATCCAGGTCGAGAAGCTCGCAACGCGCGCATTGAACTTCGGGTACGCGCAGAACAACTCGATGGTGATGTCCTGGATCAAATCGCTGCGGTCCTCACGCCGGCTGCAATAGGCGTTCGCGACCTTGAACAGAATCACCTTGTGCAGCTGCAGCTCGTGCAGGAACGCGTCATGCAGATCGGGTTGAGTCATGGGTCGGGTCAGTCTCTTCGCCTTCAATCGCCTTCCTTTGCTCGAACTTCGGGACCAGGCCAGCTACACCGAAGTGCGCCGCTGTACCGAGTTGTTCGCCGGAAGCGACCGAAATATCACAACCGCGGAGCAACGCACGAACTCATGCATGGGTGTGTCGACGACTACAACCGGCCTCGGCAGCCGCTACGGAACGCTGCGCATCAACTCGACCCGGTATTGCTCGGTCAGGTGTCTGATGAGTGCCGGACGCCGCTTGCACACGTCGTCGTTGGCTATGCGAAACAGCACTCGATGGTCTTTCTCCACCGCTCGCATCAGCCAGGCCTCTGCTTCGGCTTGGCCTCGAAGGAGCGCGTGCCAACCAAGGAAGAAATCGGGTTCGGCCCATGACGGGTCCGCTTGTGCAGCCAACCCGGCAAGCCTGACCGCGTCGTCATGGCGCGCCGCTCGATAGGCCCAGCGAGCGAACTCGAGAAAGGACTGCGCGACGAAAATGCCTTCGAACGGGAGCGGGCCGTCCAGGGCGCTGGCGACAAGCTGTTCGCGTGTCTGGTCGGTGTCGACCATCCTGGCGCTTTGCACGCCGTCCCACATCAAACTCCACCAGCAATGGTGGTCAAGCATTGCCGTGAACTTGCTCTTGCGGTGCCGGAAGTACTCGAGCCCGGCAAGCGCAACTTGCGCCGCCTCCGCATAATTTTTTGCCCTCCAGCACGCATAGATCCGGCCCTGCCTGCCGCCCATGGTGCTGGCAAGGCAATGTGGATCACCGGAATCCTCGCCAATTGCCGAACCATCCACGCAGCCACTCCAAGCACCCGCGGGGACCGCGAAGGCGCGGTGTGAATCTGCTCGATATCTCTGGAGTTCAATGACATTCGCTGCAGTGTGCGACCGACCAGTTGCGTCGGTCAACACCAAAGGCCGCGCTTGTCGCGCGCAAGCGCGCCGCTACGTGCGTGGCGCGGCGTAGTCGCAGCCGATCCGCAGCTCAATCAAACCCGTCGGCGAAGATGCGGTTGCTGCTGATGGTGATCTCGGCCTCGCCGTCCTGCGCGATCACGCCCTGAGCGTAGAAGCCGCTGATCTGCAGGTAGAACGACTCCGCGCCCTCGCCGATCGCGTCGGCGAGCACCGTGACCGGCACCAGCTTGGTGGTTTCACCGACCGCGAAGGTGAGCATGCCCGAAGTCGCAACATAATCCTGGCCGGCGACGGCGGTCGCGTCCGCGGTCTGGTATTCGATGTCGATCGGATGGTCGGAACCGGAAATGTGCACCGCAACCTGCACCTGCACCGAACCCGCACCCGGTTCTTCGACCGCGGCATCGTCGGTGAAGTAGGCCGGGTGCGCCGGATCGTGATCGAACAGCGCGGCCGGGTTGTCGGCGTTGAAGCCGATCAGCGCGCCGCCGGTCGGGCTGGCGAGCGTGACCTGGAACTCCTCGGTACCTTCGGCGACATCGTCGCGCACCAGCGGGATATGCACGTACTTGACCACCTCGCCATCGGCAAAGTGGAGCGTAGTCGTGGTGGCGGTGTAGTCGCCGGGTGCGATCGCGCTACCGTTGCTGGTGTGGAACTGCACCGACGCCGCGCCGCTGACGCCGTGACTGCGTGTCACGTAGACATCCACCGCCTGCAAGTCTTCGTAAGCGAGGATGGTTTCGCGGGCGAAGTTGAACTCGCCCACCGCCTGCGGGCCGATGGCGATGCACGGCGAGAACTCCGAGGTGTTGCCGGCGGCATCGGTCGCGGTGGCGGTGAGGTAGCCGCTGACCGCATTGTCGGCGAGGCCGATCGCGAGATCGGCGTGGCCGCTGCCGTTGGTAACGACATCGAGCGCGCCGAGGAATTTCTGCCCCGCGCCGAAACCCGAGTAGTGGCAAACCGGGCTCCAGAAGAACTCGACGCGATAGCTTCCGGCCGCTGCGGAATCCAGTGCACCGGATACGCTGATCACGCCGGCGGCCGCCTGCGCGACGCGCAGCAATGGATAGTTCTGCCCCTGGTTGGGACCGAGGTCGGCGTCGAGCGCATCGTTCGCGCGCGGCCCGGAGGGGCTCAACTCGATGCCCGGTCCGCTGTTGCCGTAGATGCTGTTGCGCAGGATGCGATTGCCCTGGCCGACGTTGATCAGGATCGGAATCTGCGGACTGTTGGCGATGACGTTGCCCTGCCCGACCGAGGCACCGCCGATGCTGTTGCCATCGCCACCATTGATGCCGATGCCGAAGCCATTGCCGAGCCCCGCGGCCGCCGCCGGATTGGTGCCGATGTAGTTGTTCTGGATGGTGTTGCCGTCGGCGCCCTCTGCAAGATGGATCGCATAGCCCGGATTGGCGGCGATGACGTTGTGTGCGCCCACGCCGCTGCTGCCGATCACGTTGTCGGCACCATGGAGATTGATGCCATCGCCCAGATTGCCGAGCGCCAGCGTGCCGGTGGCATCCAGACCGATGGTGTTGCCGCGGATGCTGTGCCCGCTCGCGGTGTCGGCGAGCGTGATGCCGCTGCGCACGTTGCCCGAGATCAGGTTGCCGGCGATTGGCGCGCCAATGATCATGCCGGTGCCACGCACGTTCACGCCATAGAGCCCATTACCCAGCGCAGCGGTACCGGCGACATTGGTGCCGATGCGATTGCTCCGGATCGAACCACCGGCCGCATCGACGCCGACGGAAATGCCGTCACCGTCGTTGCCCGAGATTACGTTTCCATCGCTCGCCAGAGTGCCGCCGATCTGCGAGTCGTGGCCGTCATTGCGAATGCCGGTGCCATTGCCGATGGCGGCGTTGCCGGCGGCATTGGTGCCAAGGTAATTGCCGAGTACCTGCACGGCGCTGGCGTCCACGCCGATGCCGATGCCTGCGTTGCCGTTGCCGGAAATCAGGTTGCGCTCGGCGGCGCTGCCAAAGCCGATCTTGGCGCTGCCGGTGGCGACGTTGACGCCATCGAGAACGTTGCCGATCGCGCTCGTGCCGGCTGCATCGGTGCCGATGTAGTTGCCGAAGACGCGCACGTTGGCCCCATCGGGGCCGGCCACGTACACGCCCGACCCAGCGTTGCCGGAGATCAGGTTGCGCGCCGGTGCGCTGTTGCCGCCAACCAGCGTGTCGGCGTTGTACACGCGCAGGCCGCTGCCATTCGGCAAGGCTGCGCTGCCGGCGACATTGGTGCCGATGCGGTTGCCCTGCACAACGACCGCACCGGCACTCGCATCCACGTCGATCCCCGAGGGACTGTTGTCCGCGAGGACATTGCCATCGCCGGCCCCAGTACCGCCGATGCTGACGTTGCTGGCCGGGCCGACGCGCACGCCGCCGCCATTGCCGAAGCCAGCGGCACTGCCGGTGGTACCGATCCAGCAACCGCGCAGAACGATGTCATCGCCTGCACCGACGTAGATTCCGGCGCCGGGAAAGCGCGTGACGATGAGTCCCTGCAGCGTCGTCGGGCCGGCGTAGATGCGCAGGCCAGACTCCGTATTCGAGAATGCCGCACCGTCGATGCGGATCAGCGGGATGCCGACGAACCCGGGCTGCGTGCGCGCATCGAACAGCGTCGCCTGATTGATGTCGGGCAACTGCGTCAGCGGCGCGATGGTCTTCGCCCCGGAACCGATCTGGAAGGCGATGGTGTCGTTACCAGCGTTGGCGTTGGCATCCAGCAGCGCCTGCCGCAGCGAGCCCGGCCCGCTGTCGCTGACCGTGGTCACGGTGAACGTCGCCGCCTGCAGCGATGCCGCGGAGAAGGTGGCGAACAACATGCTGCAGGCGCGGTGGAACAGACGGCGAGATGGATGTGTGCGGCTCATGGTCGGGTCTCCTTTCCCCACCCATACGAAGCCATGCCGGCGGACCGGACATTCGCGCAGCCGGCAGCGCTAGACCAGCCCGGTACCCAGGTGCACCGCGATCACCACGAACACCGCGCTGGTCTTGATCAGGGTGATGGCGAAGATGTCGCGATACGACTGACGGTGCGAGAGGCCAGTGACCGCGAGCAAGGTGATCACTGCGCCGTTGTGCGGCAGCGTGTCCATGCCGCCCGAGGCCATGGCGGCGACACGGTGCAGCACTTCCATCGGGATGCCGGCGGCCTGTGCGTTGGTGATGAAGCCATCGGCCATCGCCGCCAGCGCGATGCTGAGCCCGCCGGAGGCCGAGCCGGTGATGCCGGCGAGCGCGGTGACGCTGATCGCCTCGTTGAGTAGCGGGTTGGGGATCGCCGCGAGCGCGTCGGCGACCACCAGGAATCCCGGCAGGGCCGCGATCACCGCGCCGAAGCCGTACTCCGATGCGGTGTTCATCGACGCCAGCAAAGCCCCGCCGATGGCCGCACGACTGCCCTCGACGAATGCCTGCGTGACCGGTTTCCACGCCAGCAAGACGACGCTGACAACGCCGACCAGCAACGCCGCCTCGACCGCCCAGATCGCGCTGACTTTGGCGACTTCCTGCACCACTGGTGGCGCCGCGCCGACGATGGCCGGATCGAAACTGTGCGAAGCGCCGTACCAGGCCGGAATGGCGAGCGTCAGCCACTTGTTGCTGATGCCGACCAGCAGCAGCGGCGACAGCGCCAGCAGCGGATGCGGCAAGCGCTCGCTCGAAAACGCCGCCGGTTCGTTGCTGTGGCCGCTGCCGTAGCCTTCGCCGCTGCGCAGCGCGGCGCGGCGGCGCGATTCCAGATAGAGCAGCCCCATCGTCAGGATGAACGACGCGCCGACCACACCGAGCCATGGCGCGGCCCAGCCATCGGTGCCGAAGAACGCGGTCGGGATGATGTTCTGGATCTGCGGCGTGCCGGGCAGCGCGTCCATGGTGAAGGTGAACGCGCCAAGCGCGATCGTGCCCGGGATCAGGCGCTTGGGGATATCGGCCTGGCGGAACAGTTCCGCCGCGAACGGATAGACCGCGAACACCACCACGAACAGCGACACGCCGCCGTAGGTGAGCAAGGCACTCACCGCCACGATGGCCAGGATCGCGCGCTCGGCGCCGAACAGACGGATTGCCGCCGCCACGATCGACTTCGAGAACCCCGAAAGTTCGACCAGCTTGCCAAATACCGCGCCAAGCAGGAACACCGGGAAATACAGCTTGAGGAACCCGGCCATCTTCTCCATGAACAGGCCGGTGAACATCGGCGCGACCAGGGACGGGTCGGTCAGCAGCACCGCACCCAACGCCGCCACCGGCGCAAACAGGATCACGCTGTGGCCGCGATAGGCCACCCACATCAGGAAGCACAGCGCGGCAAGAACGATCAGGAACGACATGCCGACTCCGACCCATGGACAAGCCGCAGTGTCCCCGCCCACGCCCGCGGAGCCCACTGTACGAAGGTACACGCCGAGCCTTGCCGCTGGCCTATAAATCGGTCAGAAGGCGGCACGTGCCGGACCTGCGCGGACGAGGCCGCGACGCGTCTCGATCGCCGGTTGGCCGAGGAGGTCGCCGCCTCCGTGGGCCGATCGGCCCACTGATCCGATTCGCCTCATCGACTTGCAATGCCGCGATTGCAGATGCCACGCCAGTCTGATTGCGCTGCTGCGTTGCCACGAGCGATGGACAACAGACAACTGCTATGCAACGCTATCGTTCGCCCTTGTGGAGGAGCGGTCATGCGACTTCAAAGCGCCCGATTGCTCCCGCTCTCGCTGTCTTGCCTGGGGCTGGCGGCGGGCGGGGCATGCGCGCAAACGGTCACCTACGACAACCCGATCGCGTTTGCGGCCGCCACGGTGGCACTGAGCCTGGTTTCGGAAGATTTCGAGAGCGCGAATGTCGCTGCTGGGGCGATCGCGAACTTCGCTTCACCGCTGCACGCGGGCACCAACAATGCGGTTTTCGCGGCTGGTGCGATGCCTGTCGGCGTCGAGATTCGGAGCGTGCCGGATTCCGGCGGGTTCACCGCGCTGGGCGCAGGCGCCGTCCACTTCTCGATCGGGCCGACCGCGTCCAAGATGGTGCTGGCGCGGGACGATGTGCGCGCCTTCGATCTGCTGTTCTCGCCGCCGGTGACTGCGGTGTCCCTGCGCGCGTTCAGCGAGTCCGATGGCGTCGGCATCGTCGTGTACGGCAGCAGCGGACTTCTGGCCAGCGTCCAGGTCACGGCGCCGGGCGACAGCGGCGGATTCTTCGGCGTGACCTCGACCACGCCGATCACGAGAATCAACGTGAATGCGCCCGACGTCACCACCAGCGGAAACTTCGAGGCCATCGACGATCTCCGCTTCGGCGGCGGACCGCTCCTCTTTGCAGACGGCTTCGAATAGTCGCGCACCAGCTGCCGGCACATCAGCCTTCTGCTGGCGCGACGGCGGGGCAAACCGGACTGCGGCGCTCCAGCTTTGGCCCCGACGGCGGCTCAGCGCTTCAGGCTCAGATGGATCACGAAACGCACGCGCCCGAAACTCAGGTCCATGGTCGACTCCAGTCGTACGCGCGCGACCTCGGGTTCCTTGCCGATGGCGGCGATCAGTTGATCGAGCGCTGCGCGGTCGGGCAGCGTGCCGGTGAACAACACATGGTCGCCGTCTTCCTTGAGGTTCAGCAGCATCGAGTCCGGGCCCATCAGCTTCCTAGCGCGGACGCGCAGGCCGATGATGCGCGCGTCGCCATCGCGCTGCATCCAGCCATCGGGGTCGGTGCTGGCGACCGCTTGCGCACTGGGCGGCAGCTTGGCTGCGGTCGGCATCCAGAACCGCGGCACCTCCACTGGAGCGAAGCGCGACCAGCGCGAATGGACGCGGATCGCGTAGGGAATGCCGGCACCGGTCTCGGCCCACAGGCCGATCACGCTGCGCTTGGTCTGGTCGTGCCGCACCAGCAACCCGCCGCGCACATCGCGGGTCAGGGCCAGTTCGACGTCGTAGTCGCGATCATCGACCCACCAGCCGTCGCGGCAATGACCCTTCGAACCCGGCGCCCCCCATTCCGGTACCGGGCCGAGGCGGGTCAACGCATCGAACGGCAGATCCCGGCGCACCTTCAGCGCACCGCGCATCGGATCGAACATCGACAGTGCCTGCTGCCGCCACTTTTCATAGTCGCCCGGGCGCTCGGTGCGAAAGCGCTCGACCGCACCTGCGAACTCGGCGGGATCGCGATGGAACACCGTGGTCAGCGAATACCCGCCCGAGTCGAACAGGGACACGACCGTCGCCGGCGCCTTCAGCGTGTGCTGGTACGAGACATCGCCCCATGGCATCTGGCTGCCCGCGTCCGCCTGCATCGCGTAGGACCCGGACAGGTCCGGGCACGTGGTCTCGCTGATCGGCGCGGGAAAGTCGGGTTCGTCCCCGGAGTGGCTGAAGCAACCGGCGAGCAGCGGCGCGAGCGCCAGCGGGATGATCCAGGTCGAGCGGGTCCGTCGCATCACGGCCTTCCTTCGGGTGACCCGGCATTGTTGAACGCTGGGCGCGGGGCTGCAACGCTTTGGCGGCCCGCTCCGGCGCAGCCACTCGCGCTGGACCTGCAGCGCGCACCACGACTAACCTGACACCATGAACGAAGCGCCCAGTCCATCGCAGCTGTTGATCTACCAGAGCGAGGATGGTCGCATCCGACTGGATGTGCGCTTCGAGGGCGAGACGGTGTGGCTCACTCAGCCACAGATGGCCGAACTGTTTGGCACATCGCAGCAAAACATCAGCTTGCACCTGCAGAACATCTTCGATGAAGGGGAGTTGCTCGCCGCCGCAACCCACAAGGAAATCTTGTCGGTTCGACAAGAGGGCTCCCGGCAGGTCAGCAGGAGCCTCGCTCATTACAACCTCGACGCCATCCTCTCCGTCGGCTATCGCGTCAAGTCGCGCATCGCGACCCAATTCCGCATCTGGGCCACGCAGCGCCTGCGCGAATACATCGTCAAGGGCTTCGTGCTCGACGACGAGCGTCTGAAGCACCCGGAGCGGCCCTTCGACTACTTCGACGAACTGCTGCGCCGCATCCAGGACATCCGCACCTCCGAGCGGCGGTTCTATCAGAAAATCACCGACATCTACGCCACCAGCATCGACTACGACCCTACGGTCGACGCCAGCATCAGCTTTTTCAAGACCGTGCAGAACAAGATGCATTGGGCGATCACCGGCCAAACCGCCGCCGAGATCGTGCGCAGCCGGGTGGACAGCAGCAAGCCGAACATGGGACTCACGACTTGGCGCGGGCCAAAAGTGCGCAAGGATGATGTCGCGGTCGCAAAGAACTATCTCGATGAAAGCGAACTTGCCGCGCTGAACAATCTGGTCGAGCAATACCTCGTCTTCGCGACCGGCCAGGCGATGCGTCGCGTGCCGATGCGCATGGCCGACTGGATCAGCAAGCTCGACAGCTTCCTGACCATCAACGACCGCGACATCCTGACCCATGCCGGCCGCATCTCGCACGAACTCGCACTCGCTCACGCCGAACAGCACTACGAGTCCTTCAACCGCAAGCGGCTCGCCGAAGCCGCCACGCAACCTGATGATTTCGACCGGGCCGTGCGGCGATGGTCGAAACCGATCGCGCGCCCCAGGAAGAAGCTCGATGATTGAACTCACGGCGCCCACCCGCGCCAAGCGCACCGGTTGCGCCGGTACCGCGATCCGGGACGGCATGCACGCGACATGAGCCGAAGGAAACCGCATCACGGCATCAGCGGCAGTCCGTTCCTGGTCCATGTCGGTCTGCACGCGGACCGCATCACCGATGCCGATCGCCATCCGTTCAACGTGCCGGCGATCGTGCGCGGTCTGCCGCTGCGGATGAAGACGCCGGTGACGATGCTGGTCGGCGAGAACGGCGCCGGCAAGTCGACCTTGCTGGAGGCGATTGCCTGGGCCTGCGGGTTCAATGCCCGCGGCGGTGATCGCGACCAGTCGTTCGGCGAGGATGCCGACGGCCAAGCGCTCGGCCGGGCGCTGCAGCTGGCCTGGCGGCAACGGGTCAGCGATGGTTTTTTTCTGCGCGCCGAGACGTTCCACCAGTGGATCGACTACATGGAGTCGGTCGGCGCGACGTTCTCGCAGTACGAACACAAATCGCTGCACGAGCGCTCGCATGGCGAAGCCTTCTCGCAGTACGAACACAAATCGCTGCACGAGCGCTCGCATGGCGAAGCCTTCCTTGCACTGTTCGAAGGTCGCTTCGAAGATGGCGTCTACCTGCTCGACGAGCCCGAGGCCGCGCTGTCACCGGAGCGCCAGCTCACTTTCCTCGCCCTGCTGCACCAGATGGATCGCTCGCGCTGCGCGCAATTCATCATCGCGACGCACTCGCCGATCCTGCTCTGCTACCCGGGCGCCACCGTGCTCAAGGTCGATGAGCAGGGCATCCGCGAGATCGACGCACGCGAGTCCGAACACGTGCGCCTGACCCGCGATTTCCTGAACGCGCCGGAACGCTATTTCCGTCACCTGTTCGCGGACGACGAGTCGACGTAACCGGCTTCGCGTTGGCTGCGGATCGCCAATACCAGCACGCGGTCCGCAAAGCTGTCGTATTCATACAGGGCGAGGTATCCGCGGCTATCCCTGCCCATGACCAGTTCGCGCACGTCTCCCGGCACCGGACGGCCGATCAACGGATTCTCCCGAAGCACGCGCACGCCTTGGACGATCGAACGGATGCGCTGCTCGGGATCAGTGACCTTGTACTTGATCAAGTGTTCAAGGATGCGCGCGAGATCTTCCCTTACGCGCGGAGCGAGCTCGACCCTGGCCATGCTCAGCGGTCGATCTTTCGCGCCGCAGGCCAGGGAACATCCTTGCCTTCGGCGCGCGCAAGCAGCACGGGCTCCATCTCTTCCCAGCTGATTGCGTTGCCGGTCTCCTGGAATTCCTTGCGACGGTCGTCCGCATCCTTCAGAAAAGACGCATAACGCTCGGCCATCTCGGTCTTCTGCGTGATCGCCTCCAGGATGAACGCGTGCGCTGTCGTGCCGCTCTTCTTCGCCAGCTTGGCGACCCGCGCCTTCATCTTTTCAGGAATGCGAATGGTGGTGGTTGCAGTAGCCATGTCCAGTCTCCCGTGCGCCCAACGTAGCACAAACGTGCCACAAGCGGCAGATCATGCCTCCAGATTGATCCAGGTCGCCTTGACCTCGGTGTATTTCTCGAACGCGTGCAGGGACTTGTCGCGGCCGTTGCCGGACTGCTTGTAGCCGCCGAACGGCGCGGTCATGTCGCCGCCGTCCCAGTAGTTGACCCAGACGCTGCCGGCGCGCAACTTGCGTGCAACGCGGTGGGCACGGCCGATGTCGCGCGTCCACACGCCGGCGGCGAGGCCGAAGTCGCTGTCGTTGGCATAACGCAGGGCCTGCGCCTCGTCGTCGAACGCGATCACGCTCAGCACCGGGCCGAAGATCTCCTCGCGCGAGATCGTGTGTTCGTGCGCGACCTCGTCGAAGATGGTCGGTTCGATGTAGCAGCCGCCCGTCACCGGATGCACGCGGCGCCCACCGAGCATCAGCTTCGCGCCCTCGGCCTGGCCCTTTTCGATGTAACCGAGCACACGCCGCGTCTGGTCTTCGTCGACCATCGCACCGATCATCGCGCCCGGATCGAGCGGATGCCGCGGCTGGTAGCTGCGACCGGCCTCGACCACCATCGCCACGAACTCGTCCTTGATCGAACGCTCGACCAGCAAGCGCGAGGCCGCGGTGCACACTTCGCCCTGGTTGAAGAAGATGCCGCTGGCTGCGGCCTCGGCGGCGCGCTTGAGGTCGGGTGCATCGGCGAACACCAGGTTCGGGCTCTTGCCGCCGCATTCCATGTAGGCGCGTTTCATGTTCGAGCGACCTGCACAGGTGAGCAGATGGCGCCCGACCGCGGTCGAACCGGTGAACACCAGACCATCGACGTCCATGTGCAGCGCGATCGCCTCGCCCGCTTCCTTGCCGTAGCCGGGCAACACGTTCAGCACGCCGGCCGGGATGCCGGCCTCGATCGCCAGTTCGGCCAGGCGCAGCGCGGTCAGCGGCGACTTCTCGCTCGGCTTCAGGATCACCGAATTGCCGGTCGCCAGCGCCGGCGCGATTTTCCAGCACGCCATCAGCATCGGGAAATTCCACGGCACGATGGCACCAATCACGCCCAGCGGCTCGCGCGTGACCAGCCCGAGTTCGTCCGGCCCGGTCGCGGCGATTTCGCCATAGACCTTGTCGATCGCCTCGCCGGTCCAGCTCATGCAACGCACGCTGGCGGCGACATCAACATTGAGCGCGTCCATCACCGGTTTGCCCATGTCCAGCGACTCGAGCAGCGCGAGCTCCTCGCGGTGGTCGTGGATCAATTGTGCGAACTTGACCAGCACTTTCTTGCGATGCGTCGGCTTGCTCTCAGACCAGCGCCCGGACTCGAACGCGCGCCGCGCCACCTGCACCGCACGATCGACGTCCGCCGCATCACAACGCGCGACCTTGGCGAGCACGGCGCCGTCGATCGGACTCAGCGCATCGAAGGTTGCACCGCTCAACGCATCGACGTGCTTGCCATCGACAAACGCCTGGTGCGGAAAGCGCAGTGCAGCGGCCTTGGATTGCCAGTCGGAAAACGATTCATGGTTCATCACTCGATCCTCGTCGTGGAGACGGCGCTCGATTCGAAAGGCGCCGCCGGGAAGAACCGAAACGCTAGCACGGCCGCTGCCCGCGATCGCGGCCGTGGCGCCACCGTTCAACATCGATTGCACGCGCTCCACGGTCACCGCTCGCGCTAGCCTAAGCACGCTCACCCGCGGACCACGCATGAAGCCAACGACCGCCCTGCACCTCGTCAAGCTGGCGCACACGCTGATCTGGGCCGTGCTCGCGACTTGCGTCCTGGCGATCCCGGTGACCGCTCACCTGGGCCGACCCGGAACGGCGGCCATCCTGATCGGCATCGTGCTCGCCGAGGTGCTGGTGCTCCTGCTCAATCGCTGGCGCTGTCCGCTGACCGACGTCGCGGCGCGCTACACCGACGCGCGCGCCGACAACTTCGACATCTACCTGCCCGCCTGGCTCGCGCGCCACAACAAGACCCTGTTCGGCACCCTGTTCGTCCTCGGCTCACTGTACGCCGGAGGTTCGTGGTGGCGCCTCGCTGGCGGAACCTGGTGAGGAAGCGATGACCCCGGTGCCGACCGCAGACGCTGGAGGAGGATAGGCATGCGAGGCTTCAGAATCCTTGGACTCGCTCTGACGATGCTCGGATCGTGCAGCGCACTGATCGCGGTCGTGGCGCTGTTGGATCCCGTGGGCACAAAGCTGGCGGATGATGGCGACCCATTTGGCGTACCCGCGTCGCCATTGGCATCTTGGATGCTGCTTACGGCATCGGTGCTGGTCGCCGCGCTCGGTCGCCGATTCATCCGGCGCAGCGGACGTGGCTGATAGGCCGCACATGTTCAGGCTCTCGACGGTCGGGCTCGCGCTGATCTGCGTAATCGCCGGCTGCTCGGAGCCACGACAACCCGAGCGCAAGCCGGTTGCGGCCCCCAAACCGCCTTACATTCCCGCTGCGTCCATCCGAACGAACCACTACGTCATCCATTCGTCCGCGGCGATCGGGGAAACCACGTCCGTGGCGATGGCAGTCGAATCACTCTATCGCGCCTATGGCGAAGCACTCCCGATCGCCAACGAGAAGGCCGCACTTCACCTGGTCCTGTACAGGGACCAGCTCGAGTTCAAGCGCAACAACCGCGCCTCACCCTGGGCCGAGGCGTACTACAGGCATCCGTACTCGTTCGCGTACCCGGGGAACAGCGAGAACCCGTACCACTGGATGCTGCATGAGGCGACGCACCAACTGATTGCCGAAGCGGCTGGCCACAAGCCTCGGCGCTGGCTGAGCGAAGGTATCGCGAGCTACTTCGGCACCAGCACCTTGTCGGAAGGCAAGCTCGATCTCGGTCGTCCAGATCCGACGACCTATCCCATCTGGTGGCTGACCGAGATCGATGCCGGCGCCGACTCACCGCCAACCTTTCAGGGCACGCCGCTGTTCTCACTGAAGTCACTGGTCGAAGACACCGGACCGCCGATCGCACAACACGTCAACCACTACTATGTGGCCTACTGGAGCCTCGTCCACTACCTGTTCCATGGCGACAATGGCATCCATCGCGAATCCGTTCCGGCACTGCTCCAACGCCGCGGCGAGCCAGCCGCATTCGCGCAGCTCGTCGGCGCCTACGACACGATCGAACCGCGTTGGCACGCACACCTTGTCGACTTGGCGAGATCCCATGAAATGACTGGTCGCGCGCGATGAACCCGATCACGCACTTCCTCGTCGGCTGGGTCGGGTTCGAGCGCATCGTGCCGTCGATGCGCGACAAGGGGCTGATCGCGATCGCTGGCGTGCTGCCGGATCTGGACGGCGTCGGCATCGTGGTCGATTTTTCGACGCGCATGCTGGGGTTGCCGCCAACCGACTACTACCAGCACTACCATCGACTGCTCGGACACGGCCTGCCCGCGGCGATCATGATCGCCGCGCTCGTCGCGGGCTTCGGCCGCAACCGACGCGCCGTTTTCGGTCTTGCATTCCTCGCCGTTCACCTGCATCTGCTCTGCGACATTCTCGGCTCGCGCGGCAGCACGCCGCTCGATCTGTGGCCGATCTACTACTTCGCACCCATCCGCCTGCAACCCGAATTCTGCTGGTCCGGCCAGTGGCCGCTGATCGGCTGGCAGAACTTCGTGATCACAGCGGCATTGCTCGCGATCACGTTGCTGCGTTCGGCGAGAACGGGCTACTCGCCCGTTGGCCTGCTCAGCGCCCGTGCGGATCTCGAACTGATCCAGGTGATTCGACGGCGCCTTGGCCAAGTGCGCGAGCGAGATCGACGCGATTGAAGGAAATGGGTTGCGACGTTTGCCATTCCGCGAACTGAAGAGCACCCCACCCAAACCCTCCCCTCCGCGCTGCGCGCGCAAGGGAGGGAGCCGATTCAAAACGTCGGCGGTGTGCTGGCGCTGACGATGATGACGTCGACTTGGCCGACGTTGCGGAAGCGATGGGGGCGAAGGCATTCGAAGTAGTAGGCTGCGCCGGGCTCGAAGGCACGGATGGCGTCCCCACCTTGAACTGACCTCCCCGAGGAACACCCATGCGCCTGCCGATCACACTCGCCACCCTTCTGTTGCTTGGCGCATGCAACGCAAATCCGGAGTGCGATGCCACCGACGCGCCGCCCGCTGCGACGATGGATGCGACGATCGGTGCAGCAGTCGATGCCCTGCTCACCACCGCCGCCACCGACTTCCACGCTCATCGCCCACCCGAGCCGTCGCAATTCCGCGCCGTGCGCGCCGGCACCCTGGCCACGCCCGACGGCCCCAACCAGCCCCTGATCTGCGGCGAGTTCCTGCCACTGCAAACCGACGGCAACGCACAATGGACACTCTTCGCCACCATCAAAACCTCCGGCTACGAACAATGGCTCGGTACCGGCGCCCTCGCCTTCTGCCAGAACCCCGCCGTCTCCTGGCAACCCGGCGACTGGACCCCCACGCTGCAGCAGAAATTCGACGCGCTGCGGTAGGGTTGAGCGTATGCCCAATGAGAACGCCAGCGCCCCAACCCGAAGTCGTGGCTTCCTGAGCCGATGAGTCTGGAAGCAAATCCACATGTGGAGTTGTTGACCGGCCTTGGCCGCTTTGCCCCCCCCCTCAGGTTAAGATGGCGCAGAAGGAGCAACGACATGAAGCCGCGCCGTACCGTAAACCCAAAGCGAAAACTGAGGCCTTCGCCGATCGATCCGACATCGATTGAACGACTTCGCGTCCTTAGTGCGACGGCATCATACGGCGGCAATCCGGAACACAAGAAGAACCCAGGCGACTTTGGCCTGAGTCCACCTGCGCTGCCACGCCAAGGAAAGTCGCTGTGCGATGATGCCGGCGTCTTTCACCGCAGTGAAGCATTGCGGCTACTGAAGTGCGCTCTTGAGCGCGGGTTGGTCAGCGTCCAGGAACGAAACGGTTGGCCGCAGAACGTGTGGGCGATGGCCAAGAATGGCATTCCAATTGAGGGCATGCTCGAGAATCCGGAAATCGGGTCGTACCACGGTTATCCCATGTTGCCTATCGATCCACTGATCGAAGTCGTCAAGTCCAGGTGGGCTGCGCAATGAACTTCGCCATTACGTGGCAATGGTTGTCGTCCATCCATGAGTCTGCAGAGGTCAGAGAAACGGGGGCAAAGCTCAAGTTGGCAATCGGCCCCAAGGTATTGACCCAAAACGTCGATGAATGGTCCAAGACCGTGAGCGACGATGTGCGACTGTCGGCGTACCCATTAGCACTGTGGTTTGCGTCGAACTGGTGGCGTTTGAGGTGGGAGCCACTGCCCAACGGTACCCCAGACGTCTCGTGGAGGATGGCGCATGAGATCGCTGCGGCTGGCTATGGATACATTTGGCCCCAAGTCCTGCTCGCTTCTGACGGAGAAGCTATCCACGTTTGGGCTGCAGCGTCCCCAGAAGGGAAGCCCGGACCGATTAAGTATCTGTCTAGCGCGCACGAAGTCTTGATAGCGGACGAATTTGAGCGCGTACTCGATGACTTCTTTGGCGGCGTCATAGCGCGCTTGGAAGCGGTTGGCATCTCGCATTCTCCACTGCATGACTTGCTGGCCGAACTGAGTGAAGAACGTGCCAATCAGGAACTGACTGTCTACCGGCGCTTGGAAGCCATCGCCGGTTTCGACGCCGGGGAAGGACCAGCTTCAGTGTTGGATCAGTTGGAAAGGCTGGTTCCGCAAGCTGGATTGAATGCGGCCCAAGAGGTGGCCACTCTGTGCGTCTCTCAAGATGTTGGAACTCTTCTAGAGTCCGCGGTTCGCACCGCAAACGGAGTTGGCCTGAATGCAAACCCAAGCATCGTCGTGGACGAAGTGGCACAAGCCTTCTGCAGTCAACGCGCACCGGCTTGGGTGCGAGGCAAGGAACTTGCGAGTCATCTGCGTAGGAAGCTTGGACTGAATGGGGGTCCAATTTCCGACACCGCCTTGCATGACGCACTCGGCGTCAAGAAAACTGACTTGGTGGAGGCCAGTGCGCACTCTCGCCCGCCCTTTGGGCTCGCGGTTCGCAAAGCACCAAGGCAGCTTACACTGCACTTGAGAAAGCGCGGAAATGAATCAGTCCGCTTTGAGCTCGCCCGGTTTCTCTGTGATCAAATGTTCGCTGCTGCGGATGATCGCTGGCTGCCGTTGACCGACGCCAAGACTTCTCGACAGAAAGCCCAGCGTGCTTTTGCCGCCGAGTTTCTATGTCCGATCGAAAGCTTGATCCAACATTTGGGCTCCGACTTTTCGGATGATGCGATGGATGATGCGGCGCACCACTTCCAAGTTAGTCCGTTGGCAATCCAAACACAGCTCGTCAACAATGAGTTCTTGTCACGCAGTGCTTTGCCAGACTTCAATGGTGGAATCGCGTTTCCGTACGCCGTCCGCTAGTTGATATGTGGCTAAAGGTTGAGGTGGCTGTGCTATCGGCGCTCGTTCCAGTCTGTGGTTCTGGCGGCAGGCTCGATGATGACTACGTGTAGGCGCCCAACACCTGACCTTCGGGTGACCTTTTCCCCGCTGCGCGGGGCGTAGGAAAAGCTAAACCGTCGGCGGTGTGCTGGCGCTGACGATGATGACGTCGACCTGGCCGACGTTGCGGAAGCGGTGGGGGCGTTGGCATTCGAAGTAGTAGGCTTCGCCGGGGCCGAGGGTGCGGATGGATTCGCCGACGGTGATTTCGACCTGGCCGGCGAGTACGACGCCGCCTTCTTCGCCTTCGTGGGTGATCATCTCGGCGCCGGTGTCGGCTCCGGGGGGCATGACTTCGCGCAGGATGGTCATCTGCCGGTTCGCGCGGCGTTGTCCGACCAGGTAGTAGTGGATGCCGAGCGTGCCGAGGTCCGGCATTTCACCCGGTTGGTAGAACGGGCTGTCGGCGCCGCCGGCATCGAAGTCGGCGGTGAAGAAATCGGCCAGCGACATCGGGATGCCGTCGAGCACTTTCTTCAGCGAACTGACCGAGGGACTGACCTTGTTCTGTTCGATCAGCGAGATCGTGCTGTTGGTGACGCCGACGCGTTTCGCGAGCTCGCGCTGACTCAAGCCCTTGGCCTTGCGCACCGCCTGCAGTCTGAGACCGATATCCACGCCCGAACGCTCCGATGATGCGGAATCTTGAACACCGCAGGCCGCGAGCGTCCAACATCGGCGCGGCGTTGTAAAGTTTATTTGACACTGCTAGCGTGGTCGGCATTTCACGGAGCCCGGACATGAGCAGCGATCTCGACCAATTCCATAGCCACTATGCGAACGAGGCGACCTCGTCGCCCGAGCAGATGGGCGCGTTCTGGCTGCCGTTCACTGCCAATCGCCAGTTCAAGTCGAAGCCGCGCCTGCTCGCGTCCGCCAAGGGCATGTTCTACAAATCGGTCGATGGCCGCGAGATTCTCGACGGCACCGGCGGCCTGTGGTGCTGCAACGCCGGCCACGGACGCGACCGCATCGTCGCCGCCGTGCAGCAGCAGATCGCGACCATGGATTTCGCGCCGACCTTCCAGATGGGCCATCCGCTGCCATTCAAGGTCGCCGAGCGACTGGCCGCGATCGCACCCGCGGGGCTCGACCATGTCTTCTTCACCAACTCCGGTTCGGAATCGGTCGACACCGCGCTGAAGATCGCACTCGCCTATCACCGCGTGCGCGGCGAGGGACAACGCACGCGCATCATCGGCCGCGAGAAGGGTTATCACGGCGTCGGCTTCGGCGGCATCTCGGTCGGCGGTCTGCCCAACAACCGCAAGTTCTTCGGTCCGCTGCTGCCCGGCGTCGACCACATGCGCCACACCCTCGACATCGCGCGCAACGCCTTCAGCAGAGGTTTGCCCGCGCACGGCATCGAACTCGCCGAAGATCTCGAGCGCATGGTCGCGCTGCACGACGCGAGCACCATCGCCGCAGTGATCGTCGAACCGATCGCCGGTTCGGCTGGCGTGGTCATTCCGCCCGACGGTTACCTGAAGCGCCTGCGCGAGATCTGCGACAAGCACGGGATCTTGTTGATTTTCGACGAGGTGATCACCGGCTTCGGCCGCGTCGGCAAGGCCTTTGCGGCACAGCGCTTCGGCGTCACGCCGGACCTGATCACCTGCGCCAAGGGCCTGTCCAACGGCTCGGTGCCAATGGGCGCGGTGATTGCGTCGGGCAAGATCCACGACACCTTCATGACCGGGCCGGAAGGCGCGATCGAACTGTTCCATGGCTACACCTACTCGGGCCATCCGCTCGCCTGCGCCGCGGCATTGGCGACGCTCGACATCTATGCCGAGGAAAACCTGTTCGAGCGAGCGATCGAACTCGAGTCGTACTGGCAGGACGCCATCCACTCGCTGAAGGGGCTGCCGAACGTGATCGACATCCGCAACTTCGGCCTGATCGGTGCCATCGAACTGGCGCCGCGCGATGGCGTGGTCGGTGCGCGCGCCTTCGACGTGTTCAAGACCTGCTTCCACGACAAGGACCTGCTGATCCGTACCACGGCGGATGTGATCGCGCTCAGCCCGCCGCTGATTCTCGACAAGTCGCACATCGACAGGATTTTCTCGACGCTGGCGGATACGATTCGCGCCACTGCGTAAGGCGCAGCCAGCCCCACGATTTCGATTACCGCCCCGGGAGGGCAAATCATGTTGATCGGCGTACCCAAGGAAATCAAGAATCACGAGTACCGCATCGGCCTCACGCCGGCAGGCGCACGCGAGTTGACGCACCACGGCCACCAGGTGATGGTGCAGCGTGACGGCGGCAAATCGATCGGCCTGACCAACGAGATGTACGAGAAGGCCGGCGCGAAGATCGTCGATACCGCGGCCGAGATCTTTGCCCGCGCCGACATGATCATCAAGGTCAAGGAGCCGCAGCCGGTTGAATGCCAGATGCTGCGCCCGGGCCAGTTGCTCTACACCTACCTGCACCTGGCGCCCGATCCGGACCAGACCGCGGCCCTGGTGAAGTCGGGCTGCACCGCGATCGCGTACGAGACGGTGACCGATCGCAAGGGCGGCCTGCCGCTGCTCGCGCCGATGTCGGAAGTCGCGGGTCGCATGTCGATCCAGGCCGGTGCGCATGCCCTCGAGAAGGCGCAGGGTGGTTCCGGCGTGCTGCTCGGCGGCGTGCCCGGCGTGAAGCCGGCGGAAGTGCTGGTGATCGGCGGCGGCGTGGTCGGCATCAATGCCGCGCGCATGGCCATGGGCCTGAACGCGCGCGTGACCATCCTCGACCGTTCGCTCGATCGCCTGAAGTATCTCGACGAGTTGTATGGCGACAAGATCACCACGCTGTATTCGACCATCGACGCGATCGAAGACCTGCTGCCGATGACCGATCTGGTGATCGGCGCCGTGCTGATCCCTGGCGCCGCGGCACCGAAGCTGGTGTCGCGCAAGCATCTGTCGCTGATGCGGCCCGGTTCGGTGCTGGTCGACGTCGCCATCGACCAGGGCGGCTGCTTCGAGACCTCGAAGGCCACCACGCATCAGACGCCGACGTATGAAGTGGACGGCGTGATCCACTACTGCGTCGCGAACATGCCGGGTGGCGTCGCCCGCACCTCGACCTTCGCGCTGACCAACGCCACGCTGCCGTTCGCGGTGCAGCTCGCGAACAAGGGCAAGCAGGCGATGCTCGATGACGCGCATCTGCTCAATGGTCTCAATGTGCACGCCGGAAAGATCACCTTCGAAGCGGTCGCGAAGGACCTGGGCTACGACTACGTGCCTGCGGCGCAGGCGCTGAAGTCGTAAGAGCCACCCCACCCCGACCCTCCCCTGCGCTGCGCGCAAGGGAGGGAGAAAGAACAGTCGGCTTGTCTCCTCCCCTTCGCGCAGCGAGGGGGAGGCTGGGAGGGGGTCCGCTCTTCGCATGTCCAACGACAAATCTGTTCATCCGAACACCACCGACCTCGCGTTCACGCGTGAATCGCCGTACGGCACGCAAGCCGAACCGACCTACTCCGGCGCACTCAGCTTCCTGCGCCGGAACTATTCGAAAGACCTTGGCGGCGTCGATGTCGCCGTGGTCGGCATCCCGTTCGACACCGCAACCACCAATCGGCCGGGCACGCGCTTCGGCCCACGCGCGATCCGCCAGGCCTCGGCCTCGCTGGCCTGGTGCCGGCCCTACGCCTGGGACTTCGATCCGCTCGATCGCCTGCACGTGATCGACTACGGCGATCTGTACTTCGACTGCGGCCGGCCCGAAGCCGTACCTGAAGCGCTGCGCGCGCAGATCGCCGGCATCGTGCAAGCCGGCGTCGTCCCGCTCGCGCTCGGCGGCGACCATTTCATCGCCTACCCGATGTTGCAGGCGCTGGCCGCGAAGCACGGCGCGCTGTCGCTGATCCACTTCGATGCGCACAGCGACACTTGGGAAGACAGCGACGGCCGCATCGACCACGGCACCATGTTCTTCCACGCCGCGAAACAGGGCCTCGTCGATCCGGCGCGCTCGATCCAGCTCGGGCTGCGCACGTTCAATTCCGACAGCCACGGCTTCGAGGTGCGCGACGCCAACTGGATGCACGCCCACGGCATCGACGCCACCATCGCCGCGATCCGCGCGCGCGTCGGTGCGCACGCCTGCTACGTCAGCTTCGACATCGACTTCCTCGACCCCGCCTACGCACCCGGCACCGGCACGCCGGTGGTCGGCGGCTTCACCACGCAGGACGCACTACGCCTCGTCCGCGGCCTCGCCGGCATGCACGTGATCGGCGCCGACGTCGTCGAAGTCAGTCCACCCTACGACCACGCCGACATCACCGCGCTGGCCGGTGCCAGCATCGCGCATGAACTGCTGGCGGTGATTGGGTCGCGATATCCGGATCGCGCGGCGCGTTGACACGATGGTCGCGACCTCGCAGGCCACGCCGGTATTCGCCGCTTCGAAAAGCATGTCGGTCCAGGGCCGCATGACCATCGCCACCACCCCGGCGATCCCGCGTGCAGTTGCCGCCACCAGCATCAGGGAGCGCGGCTAGCGCGTGGTCGCGCCCCGCTCCGGACGATCGGAGCGCTTCACAGGTCGCCGAGCCCTTCTGCCCTGCCTTCCGGCCCGACTTCCAGCAGGCGCAGGGTGTTGGTGGCGCCCTGGTTTTCCATGCTGTCGCCGCTGGTGATCATCACGCGGTCGCCTTCGTGCAGGCAGCCGAGTGCGTGCAGGCGGCGGATGGCTTCGCGCGCGGCCTCGCGCGGAGGCAGACCGCGGGTGTCGAAGTCGATCGGGAACACGTCGCGCATCATCGCCATGCGTCGGCGTGCGCCGTCGTGGCGCGACAGCGCGTAGATCGGCACCTCGGAGCGGAAGCGCGACAGATAGCGCGCGGTACCGCCGGACTCGGTCAGCGCGATGATCGCGCGCACCTTGATGTGTTCGGCCAGAAACATCGCCGACATCGCGATCGCCTGGTCGACGCGCGCGAGATTGCGCGGCGCCGCTTCGAAATCAGTGTCCATCTCGAACTGGCGTTCGGCGCCGAGGCAGATGCGCACCATCGCCTCGACCGCCTTGGTCGGGTAATTGCCGGCGGCGGTTTCCTGCGACAGCATCACCGCGTCGGAGCCGTCGATCACCGCGTTCGCGACATCGAGCACTTCCTCGCGCGTCGGAATCGGCGACTCGACCATCGACTGCAGCATCTGCGTCGCGGTGATCACCACCTTGTTGCGCTCCAGCGTCTCGCGGATGATCTTCTTCTGCAGACCCGGCAACTCGGCGTCGCCGATTTCCACGCCGAGGTCGCCACGCGCGACCATGACCACATCGGATGCGTCGATGATCTCGCCAAGCAGCGGGATCGCTTCCGCGCGCTCGATCTTGGCGACCAGTGCTGCTTCCCAGCCTGCCGCCTTGAGCAGCGCGCGCGCTTCGTGCATGTCCGCGGCGTTGCGGCAGAACGAAACCGCGACGAAGTCCACCTTCAACTCGGCCGCGGTGATGATGTCGCGCTTGTCCTTGTCGGTGAGCGCGCCGAGCGACAGCCCGCCGCCCAGACGATTCAGACCCTTGCGGTCCGACAGCTTCCCGTCGGTCAGCACCGTGGTGCGGATCTCGACGCCCTCGATCGCATCGACACGCACCGCCATCAGTCCATCGTCGAGCAGCAGCGTGTCGCCAACCACGACGTCGTCGATCAGGCCGAGGTAGCTCATGCCGACGCGATTGCGGTCACCGGGCGCGGCGTCGGCGCTGCACACCAGCGTGAACGGATCGCCGGCCTGCAGCAGCACCTTGCCTTCCTCGAACTTCTCGATGCGGATCTTCGGGCCCTGCAGGTCGGCCAGCACGCCGACCTCGCGTCCCAGCTTGTGCGCGGCCTCACGCACCGCCTGGATGCGCGCGGCGTGGTGTTCCTTGGTGCCGTGAGAGAAGTTCAGGCGCACGACGTTGACGCCGGCGGCGATCAGGGCCTCGATCGCGCCGTGCGCATCCGATGCCGGGCCGAGCGTGGCGATGATCTTGGTCCGGCGCAGCGCGCCGTTGCTTGCTGTGTGGCTCATTCGTTCTGGTCTCGTTCGATTCGAGCGCGAATGTACCAGCCGCGACCGAACCCGCCATCTCCGTGCAATCGAATGCGCTCCGGCTTCGGCGCTGCATGCCGCACCCGGGCGCAGCCTGACCTGCATCAATCACGCAACACAGCGAGCGCGGGACAATGCGCAGATGAACACGATCCCCGAGTCCTTCCCCATTTCGCCGCGAATGCTGGCGGCGGCGCCGCACCGTTTGCTGTTCTTCGTCGGCGCCAGCAACGTGCTGGCGGCGATGACGTGGTGGGCGTTGTGGCTGTACCAGTCGCGCTTCGGCGACATCGGCCTGGCACAGCCGCCCCTGTTCGCCGGCTGGGCGCATGCGTTCGTGATGCAGTACCAGGTGCTGCCGCCGTTCATGTTCGGCTTCCTGCTGACGGTGTTCCCGCGCTGGATGGGGCAACCCGAGCTTTCGCCCTGGCATTACCTGCCGGTCGGGCTCGGGCTGCTCAGCGGACAACTGTTGTTCCTGGTCGGTCTGTTCGGCTTTCCGCACCTGGTGCAGATCGGCCTGTTCAACACCATCGCCGGATGGATTGCGGGACTGGCGTTCCTGTGGGGCCCGCTGCGCGCCGATCGTGGCCGCACCCTGCATTCGGCCAGCGCCTACGCGGCGCTGCTGTTCGGGCTGCTCGGGCTGCTGCTGTTCGCCCTGCACCTGCACACCGGATCGGTGCGGCTGATGTTCGCGGTGATCAAGATCGGCAGCTTTGCCTTGCTGCTGCCGATCTACACCACGGTTGCGCACCGCATGTTTCCGTTCTTCGCCAGCGTGGTCGTGCCCGGCTATGTCGGCTGGCGCCCTCTGGGCTGGCTGGGCGCGGTCTGGGCCTGTCTGTTGCTGCACCTCGCCGGGGAATTGGCGGCGCTGAACGCGTGGCTGTGGCTGGCCGACCTGCCGCTGGCCGCGCTCGCCGGCTACTGGCTGTGGCGCAATGCCCCGCGCGGCCCGATGCCAGCCTTGGCGCGCGTGTTGTTCGCCGGGTTCGCCTGGCTGCCGCTGGCGATGTTGCTGTTCGCGACCCAGAGCTTGTGGCTGCTCGCGAGCGGTGACCTGCACCTGGGCCGCGCTCCGGCGCACGCGCTGTTCATCGGATTTTTCGGCAGCCTGCTGGTCGCGATGGTCACGCGCGTGACCGCCGGACACTCGGGACGACCGCTGGAACTGGGTCGCGTCGCCGGCTTCGCTTTCCTCGCCATTCAGCTGGTCGCGCTGATTCGCATCGGAGCCGAACTGAGCGCCGACGCGATGGCCTGGCAGAGCGTGGCCGCGTTCGGCTGGCTGCTCGCATTCGTGCCGTGGGTGCTGCGCTCGCTCTACATCTACACGACGCCGCGCCGCGACGGACGTCCCGGTTGATGACATCCGGCAGCGCGGCGAGGAGCCTGTGATGAGCCACTTCCACGACTTGCGCACCTTCCTCGCGCACCTCGAAGCCCGCGGCCAGCTGCGGCGCGTGCACGAGCCGGTCGATCCGCATCTCGAAACCACGGCGCTCAGCCTGCATGCCCTGAAGCAGCAGGGGCCGGCGCTGCTGGTCGAACATCCGACCGGCGCCGCCCATGCCTATCTCGGCAATCTGTTCGGGCATCGCAGCCGCATCGAAGCGGCACTCGCCGGGCGTCCGCTGGCATCGCTGCGCGAGCTCGGCGAACTGCTCGCAGCGATCAAGGAACCCCGCTGGCCCTCCAGCCTGAAGGATGCACTGGCGTTGTGGCCGGAACTGGCACAGCTCGCACATGTCGCGCCGCGCGCGCAGCGCGAAGCCGCGTTCAACGAAGTGGTGCTCGAAGGCGACGACATCGATCTCGCGCGCTTGCCGATCCAGCACTGCTGGCCGGACGATGCCGGCAAGCTGATCACGCTCGGTTTGGTGATTACCCGCGGCACCCGCCAGCGCCGCCAGAACGTCGCGATCTATCGCCAGCAGGTGATCGGCCGCAATCGCGTGATCATGCGTTGGCTGCCGCATCGCGGCGGCGCGCTCGACTTCGCCGATTTCCAACGCGAGCACCCGGGCCAGCCGTTCCCGCTGCTGGTCGCGATCGGCGCCGACCCGGCAACCACGCTGGTCGTAGTCGCGCCGGTGCCGGACACGATCTCCGAATACGAGTTCGCTGGCCTGTTGCGCGGCGAACGCACGCGCGTCTGGCACAGCGAACGCACCGGACTCGACGCGCCCGCCGGTTGCGAGATCCTGATCGAGGGCCACATCCACCCGGGCGACACCGCGCCCGAAGGCCCGTTCGGCGACCACACCGGCTACTACAACGCGCGCGCCGAGTTCCCGGTGCTGACCATCGAGCGCCTGCGCCTGCGCCGCGACGCGATCTACCAGGGCAGCTACATGGGCCGCGCGCCGCACGACGAACCTTCGGTGCTGGCGATGGCGCTGAACGACGTGTTCGTGCCGATCCTGCGCAAGGTGTTCCCGGAGATCCACGACTTCTACCTGCCGCCCGAAGCCTGCTCGTACCGCATCGCGGTGGTCAGCATCCGCAAGCAGTACGCCGGCCACGCGCGCCGCATGATGATGGGCATCTGGTCCTACCTGCGCCAGTTCACCTACACCAAGTTCGTGATCATCACCGACGAGGACATCGACGTGCGCGACTGGTCGCAGGTGATCTGGGCGCTGTCGACGCGCGTCGATCCGGCGCGCGACTCGATGCTGGTCGAGAACACGCCGATCGACTACCTCGATTTCGCGAGCCCGGTGCCCGGGCTTGGCTCCAAGCTCGGCCTCGACGCAACCCGCAAGTGGCCAGGCGAAACCAGCCGCGACTGGAGCCGCACGATCGTGCCCGACGCTGCCGTGGCGCGGCGCATGGAGGCGTTGTGGGGCCGCATTCTGACCACTGCGGGTGCTTCCGAATCGCCATGATCCTGCCGCGAGCCGCGGCTTGCACCGCGCTACGCTCGCGTTCTCCCGCCACCGCCCACGAGGCTTCGATGTTCGAGCATCTGCAGACCGCGCCCGACGATCCCATCCTCGGCTTGATGGCGCGCTTCCGCGCCGACTCGCGCGCCGAACGCATCGACCTCGGCGTCGGCGTGTTTCGCGACGCCGACGGCCACACGCCGATCCTCGACTGCGTGCGCGCGGCCGAGCAGATGCGTCTGGCCGAGGAGACCACCAAGACCTACCAGGGCATGGCCGGCGATGCCGAGTTCAATGCCGCGGTCGCGTCGCTGGCGCTCGGCGACCACGCCGCCCTGCGCGACCATCGCGTGTTCACCGCGCAGACCCCGGGCGGTACCGCCGCGCTGCGCGTCGCCGCCGACCTGCTCAAGCGCAGTCGTCCGGACGCGACCCTGTGGCTGCCGGACTCGACCTGGGCCAACCACGCCGCGGTATTCCGCGCCGCCGGCCTGGCGATGCGCGAATTCCCGTACTACGACGCCGCGAAGCAGACCCTGCGCGGCGACGCCATGCTCGCCGCGCTCGCCGAGGTGCCGGCCAACGATGTCGTCGTGCTGCACGCCTGCTGCCACAACCCCAGCGGTGTCGACGTGCCCGCGGAACTGTGGCGGGCGATCGCGGATCTGGCGCAGAAGCGCGGCTTCCTGCCCTTCATCGACATGGCCTACCAGGGCTTCGGCGAAGGCCTCGATGCCGACGCGCAGGGACCGCGGCTGCTCGCAGCACAACTTCCGGAACTGCTGCTCGCGACCTCGTGCTCGAAGAACTTCGGCCTCTACCGCGAGCGCACCGGCGCCATCAGTCTGGTCGCCGCCAACCCGACCCAGGCCGCCGCCGCGGGATCGGTGCTGCTCACCGGCGTGCGCAACATCTACTCGATGCCGCCCGCGCACGGCGCCGCCATCGTCGCGCGCATCCTGACGCGCCCGGCGTTGCGCACGCAGTGGCTGCAGGAACTCACCGCGATGCGCGAACGCATCGCCGCCATGCGCAGCGGCGCCGTCGCCGCACTCGCCGCCGCCGGCGCCGAACGCGACTTCGGCTTCATCGCACGGCAACACGGCATGTTCTCCTTCCTTGGCCTGACGCCAGCCCAAATCACCCGCCTGCGCGACGAGTTCGCGGTCTACATGCTCGACAGCAGCCGCATCAACATCGCCGGCCTCGCCCCCCGCAACCTCGACCACTTCGCCCACGCCGTCGCCAGCGTCTTGCGCGACTGAGAACGGCTCGCGACGACTCCTCAGGCTGCGGCACGCAGACGTTGCACCGGAGTCTTGCGAGCGGAAAGAGCGGAGCGCGCGGCTTCGAGGTCGAAGTCGTTCCGCAGACCCAGCTTGCCGTGTGGCCCGACTCGCACTGGCGTGAGTCAGAAAAGCGAATGCTCTGGGCTCCGAATTTCGGCTACTGCGGAGCGGTGAGTCAAACCAAGGCGTCTTGACCAACATCGCGCTCTCCAGGAGCCCGACTATCTGCTTGTCGAACGATCGTTTCGAGCCACCGACAGCTGGCCGGCATCCAAGCGCAGAGCGCCAGACGCCACCAAGTCATCGACCTGCTTCTCGATCTTCTCTCGAAGTTGCGTACTGGTCTGCTGAAAACCCAGCCATCGCGCGATCGGAACCGACACCTCCGCCGAGCCTACCCGGTGACTCAGCTCGACCAGTTTGCGGATCGCGTAGCGGATCTCGGAAGGCGGCAGCATTTCTACTTGCCGGAGCGACCGCGATTCGGTGTTCGCGCGGTTTCGCAGCATTGGGGTGTGCTTCGGCGAGATCAGAAACGCTCCGTCCTCGACACACCGCCCCTTGCGTACAGGCGAAATCTACTGCCGACTTGACCGCTGCCTGGATACGCGAACCTGCACGACCTAGCCCCCAAAGCATTCGTACGCGCTGCACGACTTCGCTCTCGTGGATTGGGGCTTCCACGGATACGATTTGCTTGACGATGTTCGCAAGTCGGTCGACTGACAGATCGTGGATTTGTTCCGACTGCGGCACCTGGAACCGTGCCTCCACATATTCTTCGCTTGGGCTCGCTGCCTGCACGACCACCTGCGCTTCGTCTTCGCCAATTGTGTCGACGTCGATCTTGATCGCCGTTGCTTGCTGCACCTTGGGAGCGGCTGACGCGCTGTCTCGAGAATCGGCAATGGCGCGATCGATGGCTGCGAGAACGATGCGAAGCGTCTCCGTCGGCCGGTGCAGCCAGTCGGCACTCCAAATGCGGTGGATGCGCCAGCCATGATCTTCAAGCACCGTCTGGCGCAAACGATCACGATCGCGCGCAGAACGCGACGAGTGGTAGGCAGCTCCATCGCATTCAATGCCGAGCACATAGCGCCCAGGCTGATCCGGATCGACGATAGCGAGATCGATAAAGAACCCAGCCATGCCAACCTGGGTATGCACCGTATGTTCGGACGCTTCGATCTTCTCCTTCACCGCCTCCTCGAACGCCGATTCCATTTCTCGTTCAGTGCGTTGACTCAGCTCGAGACGACCGGTCTCGGCGAACTTGAGGTAGATCTTGAGCGCGGCCGCCCCACGTGATTTCGCGCGCTCGAGGTCGATGTCGTCGGCAGAAATGGACGAATAAACTTCGCAACGCCAGCGAGCGCGGGATATCAACACGTTCAGTCGCCGCTCACCGCCTGCAGTGGAAAGCGGACCGAAAGTCATCGTCATGTAGCCGCTGGCATCCCGTCCGTAGCCAATCGAAATCAGAATGACGTCGCGTTCATCGCCCTGTACGTTTTCCAAGTTCTTGACGAAGAATGGTTCAATCTTGCTGCCCTCGAAAAATGATTCCAGATCCGGCCTGGTGCGGCGCAGCGCCTCCAGTTGATCAAGTATTGCCTGCTTCTGGGCTTCGGAGAATGCGACAACTCCTAGGCTGCGTGCAGATTCGTGCTCGGCGAATTCCAACACGGCGCGGGCGATCGCCTCAGCCTCCATCGCATTCTGTCGAGGCTTGCCACGATCTTAGATGCCTGGCACCTTGCGCAGCTTCAACCCGGACGCCGCAGCGAGATTCTCCGGGCTAGGCACAATGAACAACCCTGCCGCGTAAAACTCTCGATTGGATACCGCGATAAGTGAATGGTGGCGGCTGCGGTAGTGCCATCGCAGCATTTGGTCCGGAATTCCACGCGCACGACAAAGTCCAAGGATGCTCTCAACGACGGTCGCCGCACCGACGTCTTCATCCTCGTCATCTTCAGCGGTGTCGTTGCCGGTCATGCGGCTGAAGAACCTAGTCGGAGGCAACTGCTTGTCGTCACCGACAACGACGATTTGTTTGCAGCGTGCGATCGCGCCCAGGGCGTCTACCGGTTCCACTTGGCTCGCCTCGTCAATCACAAGCAGGTCGAATTCCACTGCACCGGGAGCGAGGAACTGCGCGACGGACAGCGGACTCATCATAAAGACAGGCTTGATCTGCTGAATCACTGTACCCGCGCGCGTCAACAACCTGCGCAGCGCCATATGCTTGGACTTCTTGTTCATTTCCTGGTGCAGCGTGCCGAGCGCACCTGTGCCAGTGTTGACGCGAGGGAGGCTGTCGAGATGTCGCCTGACGACCTGTAGTCGTATCCAGTCCAGGTGGGCGCGATCCAGTTGCCGAAAGCGCGTGACAATCTCTGAATGCGTCCGGCCTTCGAACTGCGCCAGTGCTGGGTACATGCGCACCGCGAATCGAAGCAGCGAATTGAAATACGCTTGGTCGAGCGCGCTTTCAACCCGCGCTGTCGTCAGTGAGCCCGTGACGATCGGAGCGAGGAAAACTTGAAGCGCGCCGTTGCGCACACGTTCGGAAGCAGCGTGAAAATTGACCCACGGCGACAGCGATTCCGAGCCTTCCGCCCAAGAACGCAAGCGATTGACAAGGTCTAACAACGGCAGCTCAACGATCCGGTCGACACCGAACGCGACGGGAATCTCCAGTTGCACAGCCTCCACCAATTCAGCGAGTTCAGTCGAACGCTGGAAGAGCTTTTCGCCGAGCTTGGCTGCGAGCGCGCCCATCGCGGCAGGTTGATTTACCCGAGCCACCAGATCGACCTGCGCTGTGGCCATCTTGAGCGCCTTGTAGCCAGCGACCCAGTTGATCTGCGCTTCAAGCTGATCCCAGCGACTTGCGAGGCCACTCCAGCGCGAGCCGAAAGCCGAGCGGGCAAAGTCGTCTTGCTGCCCGAGTCGCACCTGCAAGTGGCGCGTTTCGTCCAGTCTGTCGAGCAACGCTCGACGTTCCTCAAACGACTTCGGCAACGATTTGGTCACGGCGAGCCGGAGTTGCCGCACAGCCGACCGGTAGTCGCCATGAAACCAGCGCAGCCACGATTGTCCTCGCTGCAGGTAGACGGCCTTGTCCGCGGTCCATTCGCGCTCGAGGGCATCCGCACGAACTGCATCGCCAAGTTCGTCGCGCACTATCGAATGGCGTCGACCGTCGGCAATGATCTTTCGTACCTGATCAAGTCCGCTTGCCCATACCGTGGAGGCAAGACTGCTGCGGTCCACATCGGGCAGCTTGCCCAGTTCGGTACCAAGTCGACACAAGCACTCGATGGCTGACAGCGTCGCTGGGCTCTCCTGCTCAAGCATGCCGGCGATCTTTGCCGCAGCGGACGCCAACCCATCCAACTCTGCCGCGAGCTGTTGGGACTTGTGGCTGATTGCTCGCGCTTCGTTGGGCAGTACGGCTGCCAAGCGAACACCACGCCAAGGATGATCCGCAGGCAGGCCGATGCCAGCCACTCGCGACGCGAGGTCATGTAGCGCACTTCGGGCAGCTCGCAGCTCAGTCGGCGACCATGTCTCGGGTTGCGCGATGACGACGTGATCGTATTCGTGTGCTCCGCGGAGACCAGCGATAGCGCCGATAACGTTGAAAGGCGAGAGCTCGGTGGCGCCGAGTCGGGCATGAAGGGCGCGAGCGTGATGGTTGAGCGCGTCGGTGTGGGACGACAGGTCGGCCGACTGGTCCGAGATGCCGTCGGAACTTCGTAAGGTCAGAGCCAACGTACGCGCCAACTCATCGAGCACGGTTCGCTTGTGCGCCTTGTTGCTGTGCAGCTCGAGCGCGATCTGCCCGAGCCCGACTCGTTCCAGGTTTCGTTTGACGACTTCGAGCGCGGCCAGCTTCTCGGCCACAAACAGAACTTTCTTGCCCGCATGCACCGCGTCGGCGATAAGGTTGGTGATCGTTTGCGACTTTCCCGTACCGGGTGGGCCTTGCACGACCAAGTCGCTGCCGCGGTCGACCTCAGCGATCACCAAGCTCTGCGAGCCATCCGCATCGACTACATGCACCCGCTTGGCCGGAGGCACCAACTCGTCGATGTTCGTGTGGGATGGAATGGGCGGCGCAGCATGCGGGAAACCATCCCTCAGCAGGCTCTTTATCTTTCCGTGCTCGTCGATCCGGGCACTCTCGGGCCAAGTTGCGGAATCCAGGTCGCGGTACATCAGGAACTTCGCGAACGAGAAAAATGCCAAGACGATGTCATGCCGACGTACACGGAATCGCCGCGCTGGCTCGACTGCCTTCGCTACCTGCGACAGATACGCCGCTGGGTCGAAGTCATCGGAGTACTCAAAGCTCGGCAGCTTGATACCGAGTTCCTTCAAGCGCTCCGCCAACGACAGATTCTCGGTCAGATCATCCTGGTCCCACGCGATCGAGAACCTCGAACCTGCCGTCTTGCGATCGATGCGAACCGGAATCAAGATCAGCGGCGCCAATCGCGCGAGCTGCGAACGGTCGCTCTCGAACCATTCAAGCTGCCCGAGCGCAAGGTAGAGAATATTCACGCCCTGCTCTTCCAACAGCGTGCGTGCGTCGTAATAGATGGTCAGAAGTCGCTTCTGCAGAGATTCAGAGGACAATCTTGTTTGCAGCTTTAGGTCACGATGCCGGGCTGCGACGCCTTCTGCGTCTACATCCGCCGGATCAGATTTGGGCAACTCCACGAGTTCGCTCGCAGTTCCTCCCGCAGCCCCATCTTCGGCTGCGGCAGACTCACGTCCTGCAGCGAGCGTGAGCGACTTTTGCTCGCGAACCAAGAGGCGAAACAGCTCTTCGCTTAGCTCGTCGTGCACATGCACAATTCGTCCGGCGGAACTCTCTCTTGGAAGGCTCAGCAGCCGATTCCTTGTCGACAAGTCGAGCAGGCTGCGGCGAGCGTGATCAAGGAGAGCCGCTATGGTCATGTATCGCCTCTTCTATTCGAAACTGACGCTTGCATCACCAGCGTACCGGAAAGCCGAAGATTCGTAAGCGTCCCGCCAAGCCCACTTTTCCGCCGCTGTTGATCGGGAAGCGGTCGTCGTCGAGGCAGGCGACAAGCCCAGCACAGGCCGCCGCCGCGGGATCGGTGCTGCTCACCGGCGTGCGCAACATCTACTCGATGCCGCCCGCGCACGGCGCCGCCATCGTCGCGCGCATCCTGACGCGACCGGCGCTGCGCACGCAGTGGCTGCAGGAACTCACCGCGATGCGCGAACGCATCGCCGCCATGCGCAGCGGCGCCGTCGCCGCACTCGCTGCCGCCGGCGCCAACCGCGACTTCGGCTTCATCGCACGGCAACACGGCATGTTCTCCTTCCTTGGCCTGACGCCAGCCCAAATCACCCGCCTGCGCGACGAGTTCGCGGTCTACATGCTCGACAGCAGCCGCATCAACATCGCCGGCCTCGCCCCCCGCAACCTCGACCACTTCGCCCACGCCGTCGCCAGCGTGCTGCGCGGCTGAGCACCCACTCCGATCATCGCGACCGCGGGTCTGCACGCTGCGGCGAATTCTCCGAGAACTGCGACGGCCGGTGGATCGTCAGGCTGCGGCAGGCAGACGTTGCACCGGGATCTTGCGAGCGGAAAGGGCGAAGCGCGCGCCTTCGAGGTCGAAGTCGTTCTGCAGGCCCAGCCAGAAGCGTTCGCTCGTCCCAAACGCCAGCGCCAAACGCACTGCGGTGTCCGCCGAGATGCCGCGCTTGCCGAGCACGATCTCGTTGATGCGCCGCGGCGGCACGGCCATCGCGCGCGCCAGTGCGTTCTGGCTGATGCCGAGCGGCAACAGGAACTCTTCGAGCAGGATTTCGCCAGGATGAATGTTGGGCAGAGCTTTCAAGGTTTTCATGGTCAGTGGTAATCCACGATCTCCACATCATGCGCGTCGGCTTGCATCCAGCGAAAGCAGATGCGCCATTGGTCGTTGACTCGGATGCTGTGTTGGCCCTTGCGCTCGCCGAGCAGCGGTTCCAGGCGGTTCGCGGGCGGAATGCGCAGGTCCGCCAGACTGCTGGCGTTGTTCAGCATGCGCAGCTTCCGTCTGGCGATCGACTGAATCGCGAACGGAAGACGCCGGGACACCTGCCCCTGCCACACGCGTTCCGCTTCCTTATCGACAAAGTTCCGAATCACGATTGAACCATAACGCGTTCCGCCATATGACGCAACACGTTATGACGCACCGTACAGCCATCAGGACTCAGGGACTCAGGGACTCGCGGCCGACGCCGAGGCGCTTGCTCTCGCCAAACGTCCGCTCCAGCCAGCCGCCGAGTGGAGCCACTCGCCGACCACGCCCCGTCGATACGCCGCAGCAACCCGAGCACTGTGCAAACAGTGCACCACCGCCTTCTATGGCGTGCCAACAAAGCGATTCAACGAGGCGGTCAAACGCAGCCTCGCGAAGTTTCCGGAAGACTTCATGTTCACGCTGACAGTGGACGAGTGGACCGCTTTAAGGTCGCAAAGTGCGACCATAAAGACCGGACGCGGACAGCATCGCAAGTATCTGCCGAACGTCTTCACCGAGCACGGCGCACTGATGGCCGCCATGCTGCTCAGCAGCCCGCGTGCCATCGAGATTTCGGTGTACGTCGTGCGCGCCTTCGTGCAATTGCGCGAACTGGTCAGCAGCCACCGCGATTTGACCAAGCGCCTTGACACCCTCGAACAAAAAACTCAGGCGCTCGCCTTCCAACACGACGCCTTCAGCCGCAACACCCGCAACCAACTCAAGCAAGTCTTCGACGCTCTGCGCGAACTGATGACCCCACCCGATCCGCCCAAGCGGCCGATCGGGTTCGTGGTGCATGAGGACAAAGGCAGCAAATCCAAGAAGTGCGAAGGACGGCGATGAATGTCCAAGCGCTGCAACACCTTCAACATGTCCGTCAACTCGGAGGAACTGATCGCAGACATGCGTAGCACCACTGCGGCACTCCAGGTTCAGGGTAAGCGTCCGGCCAATCCAACTTCCCGCAGCGGAAAGGCTGTGCTTACGGCGCAACGGGCTGCCAGGTGTGCGGTAGCAGTTCGCCGATACGGCTGTTGAGTTGAATCAGCAGGCGCGTCATCCGCCACCGCCCACACCACCAATCAATGCGCCGCACGGGCGCGCAGGGCGCGGATGCCGTCGGAGAAGCGTTGCAGGGTGGGGGTGCAGTCGCCGGGGGCGATCATCATTTCGATGAGCTGGAAGCGGCCGCGCTCATTGAAGGCGGCGGCGAGGGCGGCGCGCAGTTCGGTGGGCGTGCGCACGCGGTGGCCGCGGCCGCCGAGCACGTCGGCGAGATCGGCGTAGCGCCAGTCGCCGAGGTCGGCGCAGCGTGACTCGGGCTGGAACGCGCGGATCATCTCCCAGCTCTGGTTGTTCAGCACCACCACGATCGGGTCCCAGCCGTAGCGGCGGCAGTTGCCGAGTTCCCAGCCACTCATCTGAAAGGCGCCGTCGCCGACCAGGATCAGCGGCCGCTCACCGGTGGTCGCGGCGACACCAAGACCGGCCGGCACGCCGAAGCCCATCGAGGCGTAATAGCCGGGCGCGACCAGCGGCGTCGGCAACAATTCCATCGCCGCGAACAGGCAGTCGCCGATGTCGGAGACCAGCGGGAAGGCGCCGCGTTCGCGAATCAGGTCATTCAGCGCCGGGCTCAGGTCGGCGGCGCGCAGCGGACGATCCGAATCGACCAATCCCTCGGGATACGCCGGCGGCGGCGGCAGCGTGCGCGTCGCGTCCGCCGGTGGCAGCAGCGCCAGCATCGCATCGACCAGCGCCGCCAGCGGAATGTCCTGATAGAGATGGTGGCTGACGCGCGCTTCGCGATGCTCGGCGATCAGCGTGCGACGGAAGTCGAAACGCTCGGCGGCGACGCCGAAGTTGCTGTCGGACGGGATCACGCCGAGCATCACCGGCAGGTCGGACTCGTCGAGCAGCGCCGTCGTTTCCGCCGCACCGGCCACGCCCAGATAGGTGCCGTGCACCTCGACGCCGTGATCGGCGAGCAGGCCGCGGCCCATGAACGTGGTCAGCACCGGCAGCGCCAGACGCTTGGCCAGTTCCGCGACCTGCGCCTCGACGCCGAAGCGCCGCACTTCGATATCGACCACCAGCACCGGACGCTTGGCGGCGTGGATGCAGTCCAGCCACTCGGTCGCGCATTCGGCGACCGCGGCCGGATCGAACGGGCTCGGCGGCAGCATCGGCACCGCGGCCATCGGCCGCTCGGTCATGTCGCGCGGCACCTCGATCAGCACCGGCTGCGAATACTCGCGGCAACTGCGCAGCACGCGCGCGATCTCCGCCGGCGCGCGCTCGGCATCGGTCAGGCGCACGCGGTCGCAGGTGATCTCGCCGAAGATGCGCCACTGCGAGTCGATGCTGCGCACCTGGTGGTGCAGCACCAGGCTGGAGTGGCGCTCGACTTCGCCTGGGCAACCGGCGACCACCACCAGCGGCGAGCGTTCGGCAAAAGCGCCGGCGACGGCGTTGACCACGTTCAGCGCACCGGCGCCGTAGGTCACCGCGATCACGCCGAGGCCGCAGTTCATGCGCGCCGCGGCATCGGCGGCGAAGCCGAGCGAGGGTTCATGGCTGAGCGTGTACAACGGCAGGATGCCGCTCGCCTCGATCTGCTTGTACAGCGGCAGAATGAAATCGCCGGGAATGCCGAAGATTTCGCGCGCGCCGTGCGCCTTCAGTGCATGCAGCAGATTCAGACCAAGGGACATGGGGGCGGATACCGGTGCGGGAGGGGCGCGCATTGTCGCCGCGAAGCACCGCGCGCGGCATGACGTGCATCAATGCGCGCCGCCGGTCGCGTGCATCGGCGCGCAAAGCCGGCGAGAATGCGCGCCGCGTATCCCCGCAAGGAATCACCGGCATGTCCAAGGATCTTCGTGCAGCCGCGGTGCAAGTCGCCGCCCAGGCCTACGCGCGCTACTCGAACTTCCACGTCGGCGCGGCGCTGCGCTCGGTCAGCGGCAAGGTCTACACCGGCTGCAATGTCGAGAACGCGGCCTACCCGCTGGCGCTGTGCGCGGAGCGCGGCGCGATCTCGGCGGCGGTCGCGGCCGAGGGTGCAGCGTTCCGGCTGCAGGCGATCGCGGTGGTCGCGTTCGACGCCGCCGGAATCGCTCAGGCGGTCACGCCCTGCGGTGCCTGCCGCCAGGTGATGGTCGAGTTCGGCGCCGATGCCGAGGTCGGATTCGACAGCGCTGACGGCTGGCGCACACTCGCCGCCGCCGACCTGCTGCCGCACCGCTTCATCCTGCGCGAAGCCGCGCCGATCTGAAGCGCATCACTCGGCGAGCGGCAGCCAGGTCGGGTCGTCGAAGCGTTGCAGATACTCGGCCAGGGCCAAGCGCAGCGGCGCCACCGGAGTCGCATCTGCAGGCTTGTCCTTGAGCGCCTTGGCGCCTTCGAGCAGCTTGCCGATGATGCCGTGCAGGGCGGCGTCGGCCTGCGGATCGAGCTTGCAGTTCGCGATCAGGAACTGCACCTGCGCCTCGATTTCGTTGGCCTGAGCGACCACATCCTCATCGCTGAGGTGGCCCATCTCGTGGTGTTCGAGATTGGCCACCGCGGTGCGGATCTTGCCCATACCCTGTTGCAGCGGCGCGTCCACCGCGAAGCGTTCGCCACTCGCCGGAGCCGCCGCCGCGGCGCCATCCGCGGGTGCCGCCGTGTGCTCGTGTTCGTGCTCGTGCGTGGCGGACGCTGCGGGTGCCGCGGCTTCCGCGGCGGGCGGCGTGGCCGTTGCTGCCGGCTCATCGTGGCGCGCGCAGGCGGCGCCGGCACAGAGGGCGGCGATGCCGCAGAGGGAGAGGATCATCGGACGCATGGACATGGGGCGTTCTCCGGGGAATTCGCTTGCGGGAAGCGGGCATGCTAGTTGGCGATGCTCGATCGTGGGCTGACCTGGATCAACGACGCTCACGCGCGTGGGCGCCACCATGCGCCCTCTCCGCTCCGGACCCCGAACGCATGCAACTGGTCTGCCCGGCTGGCAACCTGCCGGCACTGAAAGCCGCGATCGAACAGGGCGCCGACGCCGTCTATGTCGGCTTCCGCGACCAGACCAACGCGCGTGCGTTCCCCGGTTTGAACTTCAGCGAGGCCGAACTGCGCGACGGCATCCGTCATGCCCACGAGCGCGGCCGCAAGGTCTACATCGCGCTGAACACCTATCCGGACAGCGCGCGTGTCGCGCACTGGTTCGCGGCAGTGGACCATGCCGCCGAACTCGGTGCCGACGCCATCATCGCCGCCGAAATGGCCGTGCTCGACTACGCCGCGCGCACGCATCCACAGTTGCCGCGGCATCTGTCGGTGCAGGGTTCGGCGACCACCGCCGCGGCGCTGACCTACATGCATGAACGATTTGGCATCAGCCGCGCCGTACTGCCGCGCGTGCTCTCGATCCAGCAGGTCGAGCGCGTCTGCGCGGCATCGCCAGTACCACTCGAAGTATTCGCGTTCGGCAGCCTGTGCATCATGGTCGAGGGCCGCTGCCAGCTGTCGTCCTATGTCACCGGTGCCTCGCCGAATCGGCACGGCGTGTGCTCGCCGGCGCGCTTCGTACGCTGGGACGAAGCCGCCGACGGCAGCCGTACGGTGCGCCTGAACGGCGTGCTGATCGACCGCTTCCAGGAACACGAGCCGGCCGGCTATCCGACCGTGTGCAAGGGCCGCTTCGACGTCGGCGGAGAAGTTTTCCACGCGCTCGAAGAGCCGACCAGTTTGAACACCCTGGAGCTGCTGCCGCGCCTCGCGCAGGCCGGCGTCGCCGCGTTGAAGATCGAAGGCCGCCAGCGCGGCGTCGCCTACGTTTCCGCGGTCGCACGCACCTGGCGCAGCGCGATCGATCGCTACCGCGCCAATCCCGAGCGCTGGCAGGTCGAAGCGGGCTGGCAGTCGTCACTGGCGGCGCACGCCGAAGGTCACCAGACCACGCTCGGCCCCTATCACCGCGCCTGGCACTGACATGCAACTGAGCCTCGGACCGACGCAGTATTTCTGGCCGCGCGAACGCACGCTCGCGTTCTACCGCGAAGCCGCGCAGTGGCCGCTGGATCGCATCCATCTCGGCGAGACCGTGTGCAGCAAGCGCCGCGAACTCGGCACGCGCGACTGGATCGCGCTGGCCGAGGAACTGGCCGGCAGCGGCAAGCAGATCGTGCTGTCGACACTCGCCTTGATCGAAGCCGAATCCGAACTCGGCGCGCTGCGCCGCATCGTCGAAAACGGGCGCTTTCTGGTCGAGGCCAATGACTTGAGCGCGGTGCAGTACTGCCGCCAGCGCGGCATCCCGTTTGTCGCCGGGCCGACGCTGAACATCTACAACGCGCAGGCGCTGTCGCTGCTGATCGAAGATGGCTTGCGCCGCTGGGTGCCCGGCGTCGAACAAGGTCAGGCGCTGCTGGCCGAACTGCGCACGGCGATGGCGGAACTCGGCCACGCCATGCCCGAGCTCGAAGTGATCGCCTGGGGCCGCTTGCCGCTGGCGTTCTCGGCGCGTTGTTTCACCGCGCGTGCGCTCGACATCGCCAAGGACGACTGCGGCTTCCGCTGCATCGAGCATCCCGATGGTCTGCCACTGGCGACGCGCGAAGGCCAGCGCTTCCTGCGCATCAACGGCATCCAGGTGCAGGGCGACGAAATCACCGACCTCGCCCCGGAAATCGCGGAGCTGCGCGAACTCGGTGTCGATGCCCTGCGCCTGTATCCGCAGCACGAGGGCATGCACGAGGTCGTCGCGCGCTTTCGTGCCGCACTCGATGGCACACAGGCGGTGGCGCGCGTCGGTGCGAGCAATGGCTACTGGCGCGCCGAACCCGGCAAGGCCGGACTGCCGCTGCAGCCGGCCTGATCAGCGCGCGCGCGCGAACACCAGGGTGGCGTTGGTGCCGCCGAAGCCGAAGCTGTTCGACATCACCGTATCCAGCCGGCAATCGACGCGCTCGCGCAGGATCGGCATGCCCACGGCGCGCTCATCGAGCGTGTCGATGTTGGCCGATGCGGCCATGAAACCGTCGCGCATCATCAGCAGGCAATAGATCGCCTCGTGCACGCTGGCGGCGCCGAGCGAATGGCCGGACAGCGCCTTGGTCGAGGACAGTGGCGGCACGCGCGCGCCGAAGGCCTGGCGAACCGCCTCCAGTTCGACGATGTCGCCGAGCGGCGTCGAGGTGCCGTGCGTGTTCAGGTAATCAATCGGCGCCGACACGCCCTGCAGCGCCATCTGCATGCAGCGCACCGCGCCTTCGCCGCTAGGCGCGACCATGTCGGCGCCATCGGAGGTGACGCCATAGCCGACGAGCTCGGCATGGATGCGGACGCCACGCGCGACGGCATGGTCCCAATTTTCCAGCACCAGCATGCCGCCACCGCCGGCGATGACGAAGCCATCGCGGTCGGCGTCATACGGGCGCGAGGCATGCGCGGGATCGTCATTGCGCTTGGTCGAGAGCGCGCCCATGGCGTCGAACTGCAGCGTCAGTCCCCAGTGCAGTTCCTCGCCGCCACCGGCGAACATCAGGTCCTGGCGCCCGCTGCGGATCAGGTCGGCGGCGGCGCCGATGCAATGCGCCGAGGTCGCGCACGCGGCCGCGATCGAATAGCTGACGCCCTTGATCGCATACGCGGTGGCGAGCGTGGCCGACACCGTGGAGGCCATCGAACGCGGCACCATGTACGGACCAACCTTGCGCACGCCACGGTTGCGCAGCAGGTCGGCGGCTTCGATCTGCCACTCGGCCGAGCCGCCACCGGAACCGGCGATCAACCCGCTGCGGACGTTGCTGACGTGTTCCGGCGCCAGTCCGGCGTCGGCGATCGCATCGCGCATGGCGACGTGCGCGTAGGCCGCGGCATCACCCATGAAACGCTTCTGCTTGCGATCGATGGCGGCGTCTAGATCGATGTCGCAGGCGCCGCCAATCTGGCTGCGCAGGCCGCGCTCGGCGGATTCGGGCAAGGCGCGGATGCCGCTGCGACCTTCGCGCAGCGAACTCGACACCGCGTCCAACGTATTGCCAAGGCACGAGACGATGCCCATGCCGGTGATCGCGACGCGCCGCATCAGAAACCGTCGGTCGAGGTGAACAAGCCAACGCGCAGGTCGTTGGCAACGTAGATCTCGCGACCATCGACGAGCATGCGACCGTCGGCGATGATCATCGCCAGCTTCTGCTGCATCACCCGGCGCACGTCGATCTCGTAGGTGACGATCTGCGCATCCGGCAACACCTGCCCGGTGAACTTGACGTTGCCGACTCCGAGCGCGCGACCGCGACCAGGCAGGCCCTGCCAGGACAGGAAGAATCCGGTGAGCTGCCACAAGGCATCGAGCCCGAGGCAACCCGGCATCACCGGATCGTCCTTGAAGTGGCAGTTGAAGAACCACAGGTCCGGCTTGACGTCGAGCGCCGCGCGCACGATGCCCTTGCCATAGCGCCCCGCGCTCTGCGCGATCTCGGTGATGCGATCGAACATCAACATCGGCGGCGCCGGCAGCTTGGCATTGCCGGGCCCGAAAAAATCACCACGCGCGCACGCGATCAGCTGCTCGAACGAGAGCGAAGAAGGAAGTTGCATGAGACCGGCCCCGCGACGGAAAGGAGCAGTGTACCCGCTGCCGGCACCGCTTCGCTGACACGCATCAACTCCGCTCACCATACGCAGCCGTAGCGTGCGGGGGCGTATGGGCGGGTGTGTCGAGCCCGCTATCGACCCAAGCGCGGGTCGATCCAGAGCGGGCCTTGGTCGAGTTCCTTCAGGTGGGTGAGCGCTTGCTTGTGGCGCGGGTTGATCGCGTAGTTGCTGGCATGCGGCAGGATGGCCGAGGGGATCTTGAGCAGCAGCGACTTCGAGGCGTCGAGCCAGGCATTGCCGAGGGCCTGGGTGGTCGGGAGGTTGGCTTGCCAGCCGCTCGGCAACTCGGGCGCGAGTGAGATCGATGCGCGCGGTTTCAGGTCGATGGCGAACAGGCGCAGCGTAGTCGGCATCTGCGCGAGATCGATCTGCAGGTGCGCCAGCACTTCCAGCATCGCAAGCGCGGGGTGCTCGGCTGCGAACAACACGTGGCGCGGCGCGTGGTGCCAGCGACTGTCGGCATGCAGACCGCCCTCGCCGCTCAAGCCGCGGTAGCGCGAGATGCGCCAAAGTCGCATCAGGGCATGCCGTGCTCGGCGCGCAGCAACGTGGATTCGACGATGCGCGCACCGGATTCGGTGATGGCCAGTTCCAGCGGCGAGATCGGCGGCTCGCCAGAGACGAGCGCTTTCGGCGTCAGCAGCCACACCCGCGCCTTGGCCTGATCGCCGAACAGACCTTCCGCACGCGAGCTGATGCGAGCCAGCCGCATCATCCGTTCCGATTCGTCGACCGTCAGCAGCTGGTTGTTTTCGACCCGCCGCCGCAATGTGCTTTCCGGCGCAATCAGCTTCGGGTCGACCGCGCGCCCTTCGGCGAATCCGACCGCCGCGCGCGCCGACAGCCCCTTGCGCACCGCCAGCAATACATCCGCCTCGGTCTCGAGCTTGCGACCGACCATCTGGCCCATGCGCAGATAGGGGCTCGCGAGTTTCGGCTCGGCCACGGCGCTGGCTGCGGGCTTTTTGTGCGCGTACTTCATCGCTTCCTCCATTTGCACGTGAATCTTCCGCCATTTGGCGAAAGAGTCAAGGCGCGCGCAGGCAACACCCGGATTGATCGCCACCCCGCCTGATGGCAAGCCGGTTGCTGAACGCAGTACTTGCGGGCGCGGCGCGGTGGAAAGTCGGCAAAGGGGTCGGCTTGACGCAGTTCCGTACGCTCCGTACAGTCTGCTCATGAACGTCCGATCGAAGCCAAGCCGCAAGGGCGCCGAAGCTGCGCGGCAGCAACTGCCGGCGATCCTCGCCGCGGCCGCGGCGGGCCACACCACCGTGATCACCCGGCATGGCCGCGACGTCGCCGCAGTGGTTCCGGTGGCCACGCTCAAGCAGCAGCGACAGGCTTCGTTGCAGCCGCTCGCCGGCAGCGGGCGCGCGTTGTGGGGCCGCGACAGCGAGAAGTCCATCGACCAGTTGCGCGACGAATGGAAACGCTAGACGCGGACCGTCTCGCAACGGGCGCTCTGTTGCTGATCGACAGTGCGCCCATCATCTACATGCTGGAAGGGCACAAACGCTTCGCACCGCACTTCGCGCGACTGTTCGAACGCCACGGCAATGGCGAAGTGGTATTCGCGGTGACGCCGATCACCCTCGCCGAGGTACTGGCCGGACCACTGAAGAACGGCGCCGAGGCACTGGCCCGGCGCTACCGGCAGACGCTGGAAACCTGGCAAGTGGTCGACTTCGACTTCGACATCGCCGAAAGCGCGGCGCGCCTGCGTGGCCGCTATCGGCTGAAGCTGCCCGATGCCATCCAGCTTGCCAGCGCGCTGGCGATCAATGCCGACGCACTGGTCACGCACGACCGCGACTTCGCTGCCGTATCGGGCATGCGCATCCTCGGCTGATCGCTCTCCTGCACGTGCGCTTCCGCTACGGTGCGCTCAAGCTCCCGCGCTGATCGCCGCATCCACTTCCCAGTGATGCGCGCCCAGACTTTCCCGGCGGACCGCTGCGGCTTCCAGCATGGCCAGTGCGACCTTGCCCTGGGCGCTGGCGGCGAGGTTCGCGTCGCCGCTCAGGAACTCGCGTGCGGCATTGATGCGCTGGCGCGCACGCAGCGGGCCGAGCGCGTCGCTGACGCAGTGACGCAAGCGGGCCAGCGCTTCGGATTCGAGTGCGGGGCCGGGGTCGGCGATCCACAGCGTGCGTCGACGCAGTGGATCGGTAGCGGTCTGCGCCGCGTGCGCGCCGACGCGACGGCCATAGACCACACCTTCGAGCAGCGAATTGCTGGCCAGTCGGTTGGCGCCATGCAGGCCGTTGCACGCGACTTCACCGACCGCATAGAGCCCCGGAACGCTGCTGCGCCCATCGAGATCGACGGCGATGCCGCCCATGTGGAAGTGCGCCGCCGGCTGCACCGGCAGCGGCTGCGTGCGCGGATCGAACCCGTGCGCCTGGCATTGCGCGAGCACGGTCGGGAACGCGTGTTCCCAATCGAGCCCAAGGTGTTCGCAGTGCAGGAAGGCGCCGCGCCCGGATTGCAGCGCCGCGAACACGCAACGCGCGACGATGTCGCGCGGCGCCAGGTCGGCAAGCGCGTGCACGCCTTGCATGAGCGCGACCCCGGCGCCGTCGCGCAGTACTGCGCCGGCACCGCGCAGGGCCTCGGTCAGCAGCGGCAGGCGCACACCGCTTTGCACCGCCAGCGCAGTCGGATGGAACTGCACGAACTCGAGATCGCGCATCGGCGCATGCGCCGCCAGCGCCAGTGCCAGTCCACGACCTTGCGCCGACTCCGGGTTGGTGGTCGCGGCAAACAGGCCGCCGATGCCGCCGGTCGCGAGCAGCACCGCGGATGCGGTGAAAAATTGTTCGCGACCGCCGGAACTGCGCACGCGCACGCCGGCCACGGCATCGCCGCGCAGCAGCAGCGCATTCACTTCGACACCGCTGCGCCAACGCACATGCCGCGCCGCCTGCACGCGTCGCGTCAATGCCGCCAGCACGCGCGCACCGCTGGCGTCGCCGCCAGCGTGCACGATGCGCGCGCAACCGTGTCCACCCTCGCGACCGAGCGCCAGCACACCGGAAGCATCGCGGTCGAACTCGACGCCCTGCTGCTGCAGCCATTCGATCGCGCCGGGACCCTGCGTGCACAAGTACTCGACCGCGGATCGCTCGTTGTGCTGCGCGCCCGCCGTGAGCGTATCGGCGATGTGCGCGTCGGCGTTGTCGCCGGCGGCGAGTGCGGAGGCGATGCCGCCCTGCGCGAGCGCGGTCGCGGCATCGCTCGCGCCGTCGCGTACCGGCGGTGATCGGTTCAGCAGCAACACTGGTCGCGGCGCTGCGGCCAGCGCGGCACTCAGGCCGGCGATGCCGGCACCAACGATGATCAGCGGTGCGTTCACACGCGCTCGCGCCGACCGACCTCAAGCATGCGTTGCAGCGCGCGGCGCGCGCCTGCGGCCACGTCTTCGGGCACGGTCACTTCATACTTCAGCTTGGCCAGGCAGGCGTGGATATTCGGCAGCGTGATGCGCTTCATGTGCGGGCAGAGGTTGCACGGCGCGACGAAGTCGATGCGCGGGAACTGCGTGCGCAGGTTGTCGGCCATCGAACACTCGGTGATCAGCGCGACGCGCTCCGGCTTCTCCTGCGCCAGCCAGCGACCCATGGCCGAGGTGGAACCGACGAAATCGGCTTCGGCCAGCACCTCCGGCGGGCATTCCGGATGCGCCACCAGCTTGGCATGGAACTGCTCGCGCGCCTGCCGTGCCTGCTGGCCGGTGAAGCGTTCGTGCACTTCGCAGGCGCCGTCCCAGAGGATCAGTTCGACATCGGTCTGGGTCGCCACGTGCGCACCGAGGAAGCGATCGGGCAGGAAGATCACGCGCTCGCTGCCCATCGCCTCGACCACTTGCACCGCGTTCGCCGAGGTGCAGCAGGCATCGGACAGCGCCTTCACCGCAGCGGTGGTGTTGACATAGCTGACCACGGGCACGCCCGGATGCTGCGCGCGCAAGGCGCGCACGTCGTCGGCGGTGATCGAACTGGCCAGCGAGCAACCGGCTTCGAGGTCGGGGATCAGGACCATGCGCTCCGGCGCCAGGATCTTCGCCGTCTCGGCCATGAAGTGCACGCCGCACAGCACGATGATCGGCGCGTCGCAGTCGGCCGCGGCCTGGGCCAGCGCCAGCGAGTCGCCGGTGACATCGGCGACGCCATGGAAGATCTCGGGCGACTGGTAGCTGTGCGCCATGATCGCGGCGCCGCGCTCGGCCTTGAGCTTGCGGATCGCGTCGATCCACGGCAGGTGCAACGGCCATTCCAGGCACGGCAAGCGATCGCCGAGCTTGGCGATGACGTCGGCGTATTCGTGTTCCATGCCTTCACGCCAGGCCGGTGTGCTCACCGCCAGTTCGCTGGTCATGCGGGTGGCTCCTCAGTTCTTCGGTTGCAAGGCTGCGACCGGATGCCGCTCACGATAACTGCGCCGCGCCGACTGTGCGATGCGCGCGCCATGGTTCAACACCACGCGCAGGCCGAGCGGCACGTCGGCCCAATCGAGTCGATCGAGCAGGTTGCGCGCGGTCAAGCCGAGCTCGGTGTCGCCGGTCAGCACCAGCCGACGCTGGAAGAACAGCGTGTCGGCATCTTCGAGGCGGCTGGCAAGCAGCAGCAGGTCAGTGGCGGTACCGCGCACGGTTGCGTCGGCGGCGCCGTCCTCGGCATGCACGCGGCCGTCGCGCAGCACGAACACCCAGCGCAGGCCGAGATCGGAAACCTCGAGACCGAGGCGACGGTCCTGCATGAAATCGAGCGAGCCACTCGCCACCGGGGTCGCGAGCACACGCCCGACCACGGCGTCGAGCACGCGCTGCTGCAACGCCTGCGGCAACAGCTTGAACAGCGGAGCGACGCGTTTGGGCGGCGGCAGCCAGGCCCAGCGGCGGTCGAGATCGGATTGGCGCAGTTCGTTCAAGGTCGGACTCATGGGTGCAATCATCGCATCGCCGGCGCCGCCCGCATACTGATCGGCGTCAGCCACCAGCCCCTGCGCGCGCTGTGCCGAAGCAACCACGCCGGCCATCAGCAGATCCACCGCGGGAGCATCGAGGTCAAGCAACGCCCCGAGGCGACGCGCGCGGTCGCGTACCGCGAGCTCGCGGCCCGGATCGCGGCGCGGCTGCCCGGCGGCATCCTTGGCCAGCATCGCCGCGCGCACCAGACGCTGGCGCAGCGCCAGCAGCAAGACGAACGCATCATCGACGCGGTCGATACCGCCGCGGATGTGCTTCAAGCTCCGGTCCGGCTCAGCGGGCAACATCGATCGACATCCTCCACGCCAGCGGGCGAACTTCGTTCTGGTAGAGGCGCTCGGCCTCGCCCGCATCGAAGTCGGCATGCCTGCGCTTCTTCACTCCGTGCTCGGACAACAGCAGGTGCCGCGTCGGCTGCACGCCTTCGCGTTGCAGGCAGGCCGCCGTGCAGGCAAGCACACAGCCATCAAGCGCGAGGATCGGCCGCCCTTCCCGCGCGGTCTTCACCAGCGCGGCCACGCCGCCCCCAACCCCGGCGATGCACGACATCTCGGCCAGCCCGTCGCGATCAAGCCGCAACGCCAGATGGTTGGCCATCTGCGCCGCGCTCGAACAGCCCGAGCACGAGTAGACCAGCGGAGGTTTCGATTTCATCGATCAGCCTGCAAAACGCGGCGCGACGCGCCCTCCGGAATCAACATTGCAGCGAGCGCACACGGTCGCCGCCTTGACTCAGGTCATGCCCGAACAATCAGTTCGGCAACCGCCGGATCTTCGCGCCGAGCATGCCAAGTTTCTCTTCGATGCATTCGTAGCCGCGGTCGATGTGGTAGACGCGATCGACGCTGGTGTCGCCTTTGGCGACCAGGCCAGCGAGCACCAGACAGGCGCTGGCACGCAGGTCGGTGGCCATGATCGGTGCGCCGGTCATCTGCGGCACGCCGCGAATGATCGCGGTGTTGCCTTCGACGCGGATGTCGGCGCCAAGACGCTGCAGTTCCTGCACGTGCATGAAGCGGTTTTCGAACACCGTTTCGGTGACGATGCCGACGCCTTCCGCAACCGTGTTCAGTGCCACGAACTGCGCCTGCATGTCGGTGGGAAAGGCCGGGTATGGCGCGGTCGTCAGCGTCACGGCCTTCGGCCGATTGCCACGCATGTCGAGTTCGATGGTGTCTTCGCCGACGTTCAGGTGCGCGCCGGCTTGCTCGAGCTTGGCCAGCACCGCATCGAGCGTGTTCGGGCGCGTTCGCTTGAGCAGCACGCGGCCGCTGGTGATGGCGCCGGCGACCAGGAAGGTGCCGGTCTCGATGCGGTCCGGCAGCACGTCGTAATGGGTGCCATGCAGGCGCTCGACACCGTCGATGACAATGGTGTTGCTGCCGGCACCAGAGACTTGGGCGCCCATCGCATTGAGACAGTTCGCCAGATCGACGACTTCCGGTTCCTGCGCCGCGTTCTCGATAATCGTGGTGCCACTCGCCAACGCCGCCGCCATCATGATGTTCTCGGTGCCGGTGACAGTGACCAGGTCCATCACCACGCGCGCACCCTTCAGTCGCTTGGCCTTGGCATGGATGTAGCCCCCTTCAACGGTGATCTCGGCGCCGAGCGCTTCCAGGCCGCGGATGTGCTGGTCGACCGGACGCGAGCCGATGGCGCAACCGCCCGGCAGCGACACATGCGCTTCGCCGTAGCGCGCGACCAGCGGCCCGAGCACCAGGATCGACGCACGCATGGTCTTGACCAGATCATAAGGCGCGTGAAAGTTGCGGGTCTCGCGCGGATCGACGTGGATCTTCATGCCCTCGTCGATGATGAACTGCACGCCCATCTGGCCGAGCAGTTCCATGGTCGTGGTCACGTCGTGCAAGTGCGGCACGTTGCCGATGCTGATCGACTCGTCGCACAGCAGGGTCGAGGCGAGGATCGGCAACACCGCGTTCTTCGCACCGGAGATCCACACTTCACCATTGAGCGGCTTACCACCGCTGATGACGATCTTGGCCATCGTTGTTCCTTGAAAGAGATTGACCCGCAGCCACGCGCCTTACGCGCGTGCGGCTTCGTCCGGCGTCAGCGTGCGCAGCGACAGCGCGTGGATGGCGCCACCCATGAGCCCGCCGAGGGTGGCGTAGACCATGCGATGCCGCGCCAGCGGCAGCTTGCCGGCAAAGCTCGCGCTGACCACGACTGCCTCGAAATGCACGCCGTCCTCGCCCTGCACGCTGACTTCAGCGTCGGGAAGGCCTTGTTCGATCAAAGCACGGATGTGGGCGGTGTCCAAGGCGCGTCGCGGCAGTTTCCGGGGCGTCGGGCATCGTTCGGACGACACCCGCTGCTTGCGGCTAGAATGAGGGCCGCGAAGTCTAGCCGATTCCCCGCGAAGGAACGAGCACGACCGCCACCCCTGCGCCCGGGAAACAACGTGAACGCCCAACTCAAACCGGTGCCCCCGGTACTGATGCATCCGATGCTAGACCCCGAACGCCTGTCCGCCAGCGCCCGTCGCGTCTTCGACATCGAGGCCGATGCCATCCGCGGCCTGTCGGCGCGCATCGACGCCAGTTTCTTCCGCGCCTGCGCGCTGATGCTCGACTGCACCGGGCGCATCGTCGTCTCCGGCATGGGCAAGTCCGGGCACATCGCCAACAAAATCGCCGCCACACTGGCCAGCACCGGCACGCCGGCGTTCTTCGTGCATCCGGCCGAGGCCAGCCATGGCGATCTCGGCATGATCACCGACAAGGACGTGGTGCTTGCGCTCAGCAATTCCGGCGAGACCGACGAATTGCTGGCGATCCTGCCGCTGATCAAGCGCCAGGGCATTCCGCTGGTGGCGATGAGCGGCAATCCGAATTCCTCGCTGGCGCGCCTCGCCGACGTGCACCTCGACGTCAGCGTACCGGTGGAAGCCTGCCCGCTGAATCTGGCGCCGACCTCCAGCACCACCGCGACCCTGGTGATGGGCGATGCGCTCGCGATTGCCCTGCTCGAAGCGCGCGGCTTCACCGCCGACGACTTCGCACGCTCGCATCCGGCCGGTTCGCTCGGGCGTCGCCTGCTGCTGCGCATCAGCGACATCATGCACACTGGCGATCAGGTGCCGAGCGTGACCAGCGGCTCCAGCGTGTCCGACGCGCTGCTGGAAATGACGCGCAAGGGCCTCGGCCTGACCGCCGTGGTCGATGACGCGCAGCGCCTGCTGGGCGTGTTCACCGACGGCGACTTGCGCCGCACCCTCGACGACGCCGAGATCGAACTGCGCAGCACCGCGGTTGACGCCATCATGACCACCCGCGCCAAGACCATCAGCTCGGACAAGCTGGCGGTGGAAGCTGCGCGGTTGATGGAGGACTTCAAGATCCACGCGCTGCTGGTGGTGGATGGCGAGGGCTTGTTGGTCGGCGCGCTCAACATCCACGACCTGCTGCGTGCACGCGTGGTCTGAGGCATGACGTACGCGTCGCCGCTCGCTGGCATCGGACCGGACATCGTCGCCCGCGCCGCGCGTGCGCCTGGCCTGCTTCGATGTCGACGGCGTGATGACCGACGGCGGCCTCTACTACAGCGACGGCGGCCACGAAGCCAAGCGCTTCCACGTGCTCGACGGACTCGGCCTCAAGATGTTGCTGGAGTCCGGCTTGCACGTCGCCGTGATCACCGCCCGCGATACCCCGGCGGTGACGAAGCGCATGCACGATCTCGGCATCCGCCACGTCTTCGCCGGCGTGCCCGACAAGCGCGCCTGCATGCTGGCACTGGCACAGGAACTCGAACTCGAACTCGCGCAGGTCGCGCACGTCGGTGACGACCTGCCCGACCTCGGCCTGATGTCCGCGGTCGGATTCGCGGTCACCGTCGCGGGCGTGCATCCACGCATCGCGGCGGTCGCCCACTGGCAGACCGGCAAGCGCGGCGGCGATGGCGCGGTGCGGGAATTCTGCGAGCTGATCCTGGCCGCGCACGGCCTGCTCGATGCCGCTATCGAGCGCTTTCGCGCATGAGCCGTCTGCAACTCGCCGTCGTTCTGCTGCTCGCCGTCATCGCCGCGATGACCGGCTGGCAACTGCTGATGCAGCCGGACGAACGCAAACCCGACCGTTTCTCCGGCCCGTCGCGACCGAGCTATGAGTTGACCGACTTCGAGCTCGACGCCTTCGACGAACAGGGCCGCCTGTCGTTCAAGGCGAAATCGCCGCGTCTGCTGCACGATGAGCGCCGGGACGGATTCCTGGTTACTACCCCGGCATTCGTGCTGTTCGGCATCGGCGGCGAGCGCTGGAGCGCAAGCGCTGAAGACGCCTGGATCGACACCCGCGACAAGCGCATCGACCTCGACCGCGAGGTGCGGGTGACGCGCGAGAGCGACCGGACCGAAGACGCCTTCCAGCTCCGCACCGACCGGCTCGTCGCGCATACGGAAACGCGCCTGATCGAAACCGATCGCAGCGTCGAAGTCACGCGTCCCGGTTCTATACTGCGCGGCCGCGGCCTCAGTGCCGATCTTTCCGCCCAATCCTTCGAACTCAAGGCCGAAGTCGATGCCACGTTCACGCCCAAGCGCTGAAGTACTGCTGATCTCGCTGTTCCTCGCGGCACCCGCCGCGCTGGCACTGGAATCCGACCGCGAGCAGACGATGCAGATCGATGCCGACCACGCCAAAGGCGACGCCGCCGCTGGTACCACGCTGCTGACCGGAAACGTCCGCATCGACCAGGGCTCGCTCAGCATCCGCGCCGACCGCGCCGAGGTCGAGCAGCAGGACCAGGACATCCGCCGCGTGCTCCTGGACGGCACCCCGGTGCACCTGGAACAGGAGATCGAGCAGCAGGGCCGCCTCAAGGCCGACGCCGAGCGCATCGAATACCTGCTCGCCGAGCAGAAGGTGGTGCTCAGCGGCAATGTGCGCATCGAACGCCCGCGCGGCGTAATGACCGGCACGCGCATCGTCTACCAGCTCGATACCGGAGAGATGATTGCCGGCGAAGCGGGCAGCCGCGTGCACATGACGATCGCGCCCAAGGCCAAGGCGGCAACGCCGGCTGACGTACCGAAGTCCTGATGCTGTCCGCGCGGCACCTGAAAAAACGCTACAAGGACCGCGAGGTCGTCGTCGACTTCTCGCTCGATGTCGCACCCGGCGAATGCGTCGGCCTGCTCGGCCCGAACGGCGCTGGCAAGACCACCTGTTTCTACATGATCGTCGGCCTGATCGGCGCCGACGCCGGCGCCATCCTGCTCGACGACACCGACCTCAGCACGCTGCCGATGCACGAGCGCGCGCGCCGCGGCCTTGGCTACCTGCCGCAGGAACCCTCGGTGTTCCGCAGCCTCAGCGTCGAGGACAACCTGCTCGCGGTGCTCGAACTGCGCCCAGGCCTGAACCGCAAGCAGCAGCGTGAGGAAATGGAAGGCTTGCTCGCCGACCTGCAGATCGCGCACGTGCGCAAACAAAAGGGCCAGAGCCTGTCGGGTGGCGAACGCCGGCGCGTCGAGATCGCGCGCGCACTGGCGGCGAAGCCGCGCTTCATGCTGCTCGACGAACCCTTCGCCGGCGTCGACCCGATTTCGGTGAACGAGATCCAGCGCATCGTCGCGCACCTCAAGGACCGCGGCATCGGCGTACTGATCACCGACCACAGCGTGCGCGAAACCCTCGGCATCTGCGACCGCGCCTACATCCTGCACGCCGGCAGCGTGCTCGCCGCGGGCTCGCCCGCCGAGATCCTCGCCAACCAGCGCGTCCGCGACGTGTACCTGGGCGAGAAGTTCTCGATCTGAGGACGGAAGGCAACAATTCGCAGCGGGTGCTTGGCGAATTCCGCGGAGTGCGTAGAATCGACTGGAACGAATCTTGCTTCCAGGCCGACCGGAGGGCCGCCCCCGCGTGGTGAAAGCCGCTCTCCAACTCGGGTTGGGCCAAAGCCTGAAGCTGACGCCGCAGCTGACCCAGGCGATCCGGCTGCTGACGATGTCGACGCTGGAGCTGGAGCTCGAAGTCACCACCTTGCTCGAGTCCAATCCGTTGCTGGAGCGGGAGGAAGACCTGCCCCAGGACGACGCCGGAGATCGCACCGATACCCCGGCCGACGAACGCGAAGCCGAACCCAAGGACGACGTCGACGACCAGCTCGACCTGGAGGGGTTCGAGGAGATGGCCGACTGGAGCGAACCCGGCTCCGGCGGCTTCGACGGTATGGATGGCGATCGCGAACTGGCGACAGGCGCCCCTGACCTACGCGGCGAACTCGCCTGGCAGATGGCGATGCGGCCGCTGACCGAGCGCGATCGCGCCATCTCCGCGGCGTTGATCGATGCCATCGGCGACGACGGCTATCTGCACGAGGACAACGACGGCATCGTCGCGGCACTGCCGGCTTCATGGCGGGTCGAAAGCGCCGAGATCGAGATCGTGCTGCGCCTGATCCAGCAGTGCGATCCACCCGGTGTCGGCGCCCGCAACCTGCGCGAGTGCCTGCAACTGCAGCTGCAGCAGCAGCCACCCTGCGCCACGCGCGACCTGGCCCTGCGCATCGTCAGCGAGCACCTGGAAACGCTGCCGCGCACCGAACCGCAGCAACTTGCGCGGCGGCTTGGCGTCGAGATCAGCGCAGTGGAGTCGGCACTGCGTCTGGTCCGCAGCCTCAACCCGCGCCCCGGCGAACGCCCGGAGGACAGCGACGGCGACGCCGTGGTTCCGGACCTGATCGCACGCAAGCTCAACGGTCGCTGGCGCGTGCAGCTGAACCCGGCGACGGCGCCGGCGATCGGCATCAACCGCCAGTACGAGCGCATGGCCGCCGAATCGAGGGGCGACACCGGCAGCTATCTGCGCGGCCGCCTGCAGGAAGCGCGTTGGCTGATGAAGAGCCTGGCGCAGCGCGGCGAGACCCTGACCAAGGTAGGCAACTGCATCGTGCGCGAGCAGGGCGCGTTCCTCGACTATGGCCCGGAGGCGTTGCGACCGCTGACCCTGCGCGTCATCGCCGACGAGGTCGGCCTGCACGAATCCACCATCTCGCGGGCAACCACGCGCAAGTACATGGCCACACCGCGCGGCGTGTTCGAGCTCAAGCGCTTCTTTTCCAGCGGTGTCGCCACCAATGAAGGCGGCGAAGCCTCGGCCACCGCCATCCAGGCCATAATCCGCAAGCTCATCGATGCCGAAAACAAGGCGAAACCCTGGAGCGATCAGGCCTTGATGGAGTCACTCAAACTGTCGGGTATTCAGGTTGCGCGGCGCACGGTCGCCAAGTACCGTGAGGCCATGAACATCCCATCATCCAGCGACCGGCTGCGAAAGGTGTGAACCCGTCCATGACCCACCCTTCCGATCGCGATTGCCGGCCCCATACCCATCTTGCCGCCCGAGCGGGGAACCCGCGGAGACGGAACATCCGGGCGCGCAGCGCGCCCATCATCGTTGGAGGTAGACCATGCAAATCGAGATCTCTGGTCAAGGCGTGGAGGTCACGCCGGCCCTGCGCGATTACGCGACCGAAAAGCTGCAACGGGTCGAACGCCATTTCGATCACGTCACCCGAATCCATGTAGTTCTCGGCCTCGAAAAGCTGACCCACAAGGTCGAGGCCACCATCAACTCGACCCAGAAGCAGATCCACGCCGACGCCGAAGCCAACGACATGTACGCGGCCATCGACCTGCTCAGCGACAAGCTCGACAGCCAGATCCGCAAGCACAAGGAAAAGCTGACCGACCATCACCGCGCCGAAGCACAGACCCGCAAGACCGGCACCTGAGCCCGACCGCGCCGGCCGCAACGCGCGGCCGGCGCGCCCCTGCCGCAACCCCTCCGCGAGTGTCCCGATGCGCACCAGCCACCCGCTCCCGCATGCACGCATCGCGCCCGGCAACGCAGCGCTCGGAGCCGCCGCATGATCCGCACCATCACCGCGCGCGAACTGTTCGACCAAGTCACCGAGCGCATGAAGCTGCGCTGGGTCGCCGGGCAGCGCGGCGAGCACCGCATCGTCGAACCGGGTGAGAACCTGCAGCGGCGTCCGTCGCTGGTCGGTTACCTCAACATCATCTACCCGAACAAGCTGCAGATCGTAGGCATCGACGAACTCAAGTACCTGGACGCGCTCGACTCGCGCCAGCGTTGGGACACGGTGCAGAAGATCATGAACTACAAGCCAACCGCGATCGTCGTCACCCGCGACCAAGCGGTGCCGGCCGACCTGCGCGAAGCGGCCGAGGAGACCCAGACGCCGATTTGGGTCAGCGCCCGCCGCGGCCATGAAGTGCTCACCTACATGCAGTACCACCTGTCGCGCGCCCTGGCGCGCAACACCTCGCTGCATGGCGTGTTCATGGAGGTGTATTCGATCGGCGTGCTGATCACCGGCGACGCCGGCTCGGGCAAGAGCGAGCTGGCACTGGAGCTGGTCACGCGCGGCCATCGTCTAATCGCCGACGACGCCCCCGAGTTCACCCTGATTGCGCCCGACGTGATCGACGGCACCTGCCCGGAGATGCTGCAGGACCTGCTCGAAGTGCGTGGCCTTGGCATCCTCAACGTGCGCCAAATGTTCGGCGACACCTCGATCAAGCGCAACAAGTACCTGCGCCTGGTGGTGCACCTCGGCAAGCTCGAAGACGTGCACCAGAACGACGGCATGGCGCGCCTGCAGGGCGTGACCACGACGCGCAACGTGCTCGATGTCGAAGTGCCGCAGATCACGCTGCCGGTCGCGGCCGGACGCAACCTCGCGGTACTGGTCGAAGCGGCGACGCGCACCTTCCTGCTCAAGAGCAAGGGCATCGATCCGGCGCAGACCTTTATCGACCGTCAAGCCCACCAGATGCGCAGGGCCTCGCCATGGTAGACGCGCCACTGCACTTCACGCCGCCGCCACCGCCGCGCACCCCGGGCGAGCCAAGCGAGCGCCTGATCCTGGTCAGCGGCCTGTCCGGCGCCGGCAAGACGGTCGCGCTGCGCACGCTCGAGGACCTCGACTACTACTGCGTCGACAACCTGCCGACCGCGCTGCTACCGGCCTTCGTCGAAGCGGTACGCGCCCAGGGCCATCATCCGCGGCTGGCCGTGGGCGTCGACGTGCGCAACCGCCAGGACGACCTGCAGAAACTGCCGACGATGCTGGCGCGCATCGCGCACCAGGGACTGGCCTACCAGCTGATCTTCCTCGACACCCGCGACGAGGTACTGCTGAAGCGTTTTTCGGACACGCGGCGACGCCACCCGCTGACGCACGACGGACTCGCCCTCAACGATGCCATCGTGCTCGAGCGCAAGCTGCTGCGACCACTGGTCGCGATCGCCGACAAGGTGATCGACTCCTCCGAGTTGAACGTGCATCAGCTGCGCCGCGTCATCGCCACCGAGTTCGGCACCCAGGGCGCGTCGCTGTCGCTACTGTTCGAGTCGTTCGCCTACAAGCGCGGCGTGCCCTCGGACGCCGACTTCGTGTTCGACGCGCGCTGCCTGCCGAATCCGCACTGGGAAGCGACCCTGCGCCCGCTGTCCGGCCGCGACCCGGCGATCCGCGACTACTTCGCCAAGTTCCCGGAAGTGGCGCACTACATCGAACAGATCCGCGCCCTGCTCGCGACCTGGCTGCCGCGCTTCGAAGCCGACCAGCGCAGCTACATCACCGTCGGCATCGGCTGCACCGGCGGCCGCCACCGCTCGGTCTACATCGTCGAACGCCTGGCCGAAGCCTTCCGCGAGTCACGCGAACACGTCATGACCTTTCACCGGGAGCTGGAATGAGCGTCGGAGTACTGCTGTTGACGCACAGTGGCGTCGGTCCGGGGCTGCTCGGTGCTGCGCGCGGTGTGATGGGGCCGTTGCCGTTGCGTACCGCGGCGATCGAGGCCGGTTTTGGCGAGGGCCACGAACAGGTGCTGATGCGCGCATCGGCAGCGGTGCGTGAACTGGAACAGGGTGCCGGGGTGCTGGTGCTGACCGACCTCTACGGCGCCACGCCGAGCAATGTCGCGGCCAAGCTCGCCAACCTCGGCTGCCGCATGCGCCGGGTGGCGGGAGTCAACTTGCCGATGCTGCTGCGAATCATGAACTATGCCGAACAGCCGCTCGATGAACTGGTCAACACCGCGACTGCCGGCGCGCGCAACGGAGTGATCGTCGACCATGCTTGAACAGGATCTCGTCATCAGCAACAAGCTCGGCCTGCACGCGCGTGCCTCGGCCAAGCTGGTGCAGCTCGTCTCCGGATTCCGCTCCACGGTGATGATCAGCTGCCGCGGTCGCGAGATCAATGCCAAGAGCATCATGGGCCTGATGCTGCTCGCCGCAGGCATCGGCACGCCGCTGCGACTGCGCGCCGAGGGCGAGGATGAGGTCGCGGCCATGGCGGCGGTGGTCGATCTGTTCCAGCGCAAGTTCGACGAGGGCGAATGACGACGCTGCGCACCGAACTCGAAGGCAGCATCGCCGCCAAGGGCCTCGCGCTCGGCAGTGCGCGTGTAGTCTATTCGGCCAAGATCGACGTTGAAACCGAGCCGCTGCCGAGTGCCGGCATCCCGAACGAGGTGAAACGATTCGAGGGAGCGCTGAAGACCGCACGCGCGGAACTGGCGAGCCTCAGCGAGCGCGTCTCCGGTGCGCTTGCGCGCGACCTGTCGGAGATCATCGACGCGCACGCGATGATCCTCGACGATCCCGAGTTCACCGACGCCGTGGTTGCGCTGATCCGCAGGGACCAACTGCGCGCGACCGCGGCCTTGAAGCGCCAGCGCGACCTGCTCGCCGAGGCCTTCGACGCCATCGACGATCCCTACCTGCGCGCGCGGCGCGACGACCTCGATCACGTCGTCTCGCGCGTCTATGCGGCACTCGCGCGCGGTGGCGCCGAGCCCGAGCGCAAGCCGTCGGCCGAAGGCCAGATCCTGGTCTGCGACACCGTGGCGCCGGCCGAGCTCGCGCAACTCGCCGAGACCGGTTTGCGCGGGCTGGTGTGTACTGCCAGCAGCCCGTATTCGCACACCGCCATTGTTGCGCGCGGGTTGCGCCTGCCCTTCGCCTGTGGCGTCAAGCATGCGCTCTCGGTGGTGCACGAGGGCGACGTCATCTTGCTCGACGCCGACCACGGCCGCATCGTGGTGCGCCCGGACAACATCGACCAGGCGCGCTTCCGCACCCTGCAGAAGGAAGCCGAACGCCTGCGCCGGCAGCGAGCGCGCATCAAGGTCACCGACGCCCACACCCGCGATGGCGTGTCGATCAAGCTGCACGTGAATGCCGAGAACCCGGACGTGATCGCCGCCGCGCGCCGCGCCGGTGCCGACGGCGTCGGCCTTTTCCGCACCGAGTTCCTGTTCATGAAACGGCGCGAACTGCCGAGCGAGGACGAACAGTTCCGTGCCTACCGCGATGCGATCGTGGCCATGGCCGGACGCCCGGTGACCCTGCGCACGCTTGATCTCGGCGCCGACAAGGCCATCGGTGGTCCGCTCGAGATGGCGCTGGAGGAAAACCCGGCGCTCGGCCTGCGCGGCATCCGCCACTCGCTGGCGCATCGCGACATCTTCATCGCACAACTACGCGCCATGCTGCGCGCCTCGGCCTATGGCCCGATGCGCATCCTGCTGCCGATGGTGTCCTCTGTCGAAGAGGTGCGCGAAGCGCGCGCACTGATCGAACTGTGCAGCGACGAGGTGCGGCGTGCGCGCCATCCGGTCGCTGACGAAGTTCCGCTCGGTGCCATGATCGAAGTCCCCGCCGCCGCGCTGGTCAGCGCCGACATCGCGCGCCATGCCGACTTCCTCGCGATCGGCAGTAATGACCTGGCGCAGTACGTGCTGGCCGCGGACCGCAACAACGCCGCCGTCGCCAGCAACTACGACCCGCTGCATCCGGCGTTCCTGCGCCTGCTGTTCCTGGTGCTGGACAATGCCCGCCAGGCCAAGCGCCCGATCAGCGTCTGCGGCGAGATCGCCGGCGACCCCTACTACACGCCGCTGCTGCTGGCGCTCGGGCTCAGCGAATTCTCGATGCACCCAAGCGCACTCGCCGACGTGCGCGAAGTGCTCGCGACGCTCTCGCGCAAGTCGCTCAAGGCGCGCGCGCCACGCCTGCTGCACGCACCCGACCGCGCCGCGCTCGCCGAGATCGTCAGCTCGATGACGACAGCGTGAGCGTTCGCTTCAATGCTCGCCCTGGTATTTCTTCTCGCCAGCGGTCACGCGCAGGTCGAGACGGTTTTCCGGCGGCGGTAGTGGGCAGGTCGAAAACGGATTGAACGCGCAGGGCGGGTTGTAGGCCTTGTTGAAGTCGATGACCAGCTTGCCGTCCGCCTTTGGCCACGGCGCGTAGACGAAACGACCGGGCCCATAGGTTTCCTTGCCCGAGGTGCGATCGGCGAAGATGATGAACAAGTCCTCCGAGCCTTCCTCGATCACCGGGTAGATGCGGTACTCGCGGCCGTCGCGCGTGAAACTGCCATAGCCCGGGTTCGGCATCTCCTCGATGGTGCCGATCACCGTCTGGATGCCGAACGACTGCGGCTCCTTGTGCGGCGTCCAGTCGGCCTCGATACGCCAGCTTGCATCGACCGGGTAATGCGCGATGCCGGCGAAATTCCGACGCCGCTCGGACTCGCTGTCGCGCACGCGCAGCGCGTACTTGTCGCCCCGCTTGAGCACCAGAAAGCTCACGCTGCCGGCGCTGACCAACGAAGGCGAACCGCTGGCATCGGCAGCGAGCACGTGCCAGATGCGTCCGCCCTCGCTGCGTTCGGCGCTGCTGTTGCTGACCATGACCTGCGGACCGCCGCTGGCCGCGGCGAACACGATCTCGTCGCCCTGCAAGCGCAGCGTGCCCCAGTGCGCCGGACCGGCGGCAAGCACGATGGCATTGTCTGCTGCGCTGCCGAGCGTCTGCTCGCCCGCCGTCAGCCAGTGCAGGCCAATCAGGCTGAGCCAGCCATCCGGCTTGCGCAACCGCTCCAAGCGTCCACTGCGCCAGGCGTCGACATCGGCCGCATGATCGAACACCGGTGCCGCGGCCTCAGACGGAGGTGTCGCCGACAGGCGCGCTTCGTTCTGCGCGCAGGCAGCCAGCAAGGTGGCGGCCAAGGCGGACAAGATCATCGGCAATCGATTGCGCATGGGATTTCCTCGAAGTCATGGGTTCAACGTCCGCGCTGGAACACGCGGTCCAGATCCTGCATCGTCCACTGCACCCAAGTCGGGCGGCCGTGGTTGCACTGGCCGGAACGTTCGGTTTCTTCCATCTGGCGCAGCAGCGCGTTCATTTCCGGCAACGTCAGGCGCCGGTTGGCACGCACCGATGCATGGCAGGCGAGCGTGGACAGCAACTCGTTCGCCGCCTCCTGCAGTCGGCGCGAACTCTCATGCTGGACAAACTCGGCCAGCACATCGCGCACCAGTAGCGCCACATCGACACCGTCGAGCAGTACCGGAATGCGCCGGATCACGACTGCGGTCTCGCCGCTGCGCGCCAATTCGATTCCGAGTTCCAGGAATGCGTCGTGGTGCTCTTCCGCGGCATCGGCCTCGCGTCGCGACACCGCAACCGCGGTCGGCAGCAGCAGCGGTTGCGATACCACGCCACCCGCGATCCGCTGAGCCTTCAGCCGCTCGTAGGTGATGCGTTCATGCGCGGCGTGCATGTCGACCACGACCAGGCCCTGCGCGTTCTGCGCGAGCACGTAGATGCCATGCAACTGGGCGATCGCGAAGCCGAGCGGCGGAATGTCCGCAGCGTCCGACACCGGCAGACCGGCAGGCGTGTCCCCAGTCGCCGCAAGCGGCGCTGCGGCTGCATTGCGTCCATAGACCTGGCCATACGCTGCCAACGGCTCGGCCACGCCGAGACCGAGCCCGGCCTGGCGCGGCACAAAGAACGCGGCCGGCGCCGTGGCGCGCATCTCGGGCGCCACGATCGTCGCAGCCTGGCCGGCGCGCGTATGCGCCAGCGCCTCGTGCAGGCTGCGATAGAGGAAATCGTGCACCAGTCGCTGCTCGCGAAAGCGCACTTCAGTCTTGGCCGGATGCGCATTGACATCGACCCACTGCGGATCGAGATCGAGGAACAGCACAAATGCGGCGTGGCGGCCATGGAACAGCACATCGGCATAGGCCTGGCGCACCGCATGCGCGATCACGCGGTCACGCACCAGACGCCGGTTGACGAAGAAGTACTGACGATCGTTCTGCGCCCGCGCCGCGGTCGGCAGCCCGACATGGCCGTGCAGGCGCAAGCCGACGGCGCTGTGGTCGATACGCAGGCTGTGCGCGAGGAACTCCTCGCCGAGCATGGCGTCGACGCGCGCCTCCGGCGACTCGCCGCTGACCTCGTCACGCAGCAGCGCACGGCCGTTGTGCAGGAGCGCGAACGCCACCTCGGGCCGCGCCAGCGCGATCGCGCGCAGCCAATCCTCGACGTGACCGAGTTCGGTGCGCTCGGCACGCAGGAACTTGCGCCGCGCCGGAACATTGAAGAACAGTTCGCGCATTTCGGCGAGCGTGCCGACCGGGTGCTGCGCCGGCTTGATGTGTCCGAACTGACCGTTGTCGACTTCGAGTTCCGAGGCATGCGAGGCCTGCGCCGTGCGCGACACCAGGCGGAAGCGCGAGACCGAGGCGATGCTCGGCAAGGCCTCACCGCGAAAGCCCATGCTGCGCACCGACTCGAGATCTTCCAGCGAAGCGATCTTGCTGGTCGCGTGCCGCGTCAACGCCAGCGGCAAATCCTCGACATCGATGCCGACGCCGTTGTCGCGCACCCGCACCAGCTTGACGCCGCCCGCCTCCAGCTCGACCTCGATGCGGCTGGCGCCGGCATCGAGCGCGTTCTCGACCAGTTCCTTGACCACCGAAGCCGGGCGCTCGATTACCTCACCGGCGGCGATCTGGTTGATCAGCTGTTCGGGAAGTTGCTGGATGCGCATCGCGGACTCGGTCGGAGCCGCGCATTCTAGCGGTGCGCGCGGTTCAGATCGCCACGGGGATCTTCAGCACCACGCCGGCGTCGACGCTGTCGTCGGCCAGTTCGTTTTCACGCTTCAACGAGGCCACCGAAACGCGATGGCGTTGCGCGATCAGCGACAGCGACTCGCCACGCGCAACCACGTGGTGGCGGGCGCGCTGCGGATTGGCGGCAAACCAGGTGCCGGGCGGCGGCGTCGTCGCGAAGTAGTCGCGGATGCCTTCGACCAGGGCGTCGGCCAGCTTGTCGCGATGGGCTGGGTCATTCAGCCGCTTCTCTTCGGACGGATTGCTGATGAACGCGGTCTCGACCAGCAGCGACGGCACATCCGGTGAACGCAGCACGACGAAATTGGCGCGCTGCACCTCGCGCTTGTGCAGATTGCCGATGCGCGACAGCCCGCGCAGCACGTTGTTGGCGACGACCTCGCTGGCCTGCATCGTCGCGCCCTGCGACAGGTCCAGCAGCACCGCCGCGAGCGTCGCATCCTTGTCGTCGATGGACACGCCGCCGACCAGATCGGAGGTGTTCTCGCGATCGGCGAGCATGCGCGCCGCCTCGCTCGACGCACCGCGGTTGGAAAGCACGAATACCGACGAACCGCGCGCCTGCGACTTGACGAAGGCATCGGCATGGATCGACACGAACAGATCGGCCTTCTGCTCGCGAGCGATCTCGTAGCGACGGTTCAGCGGGATGAAAAAATCGCGATCGCGCGTCAGCACCGCCTGCATGCCGGGCTCGGCGTCGATGCGTGCGGCCAGCGCCTGGGCAACAGCCAGGGTGATGTCCTTCTCGCGCGAGCCATTCGCGCCGGACGCGCCGGGGTCGTCGCCGCCGTGGCCGGCATCGATCGACACCACCACCTCGCGCTCGCCGCCCGCGACGCCAAGCGAATCCTCATGCTTGACCACGCGCGGCGCGTTGGCACGATCGAACAGATCGATGACCAAACGGTGCCCAAACTTGTCCGCGGGCGGCAGCAGAAAACTCTTGGGCTGCACGCCGCGATCCAGATCGAGCACGATGCGCAAGCTGTCGGCACCTTGACGGCCAGTGCGCACGCGCTGAACCACGCCTTCGAGCGCACTGCCGTCGAGCGACTTCGAGACGCGGCTGCGCGCGATGTCGAGCACCAGTCGATCCGGGTTGTCCAGCGTGAAAAGCTTGTAGTGGACCGGCCCGCTGACATCGAAGACGACGCGAGTGTGGTCATCTGCATCCCAGAACCGCACCGAGCGGACGTCACCGGCCAACACCGCTTCCGCACCGAGTGCGAGCAGGAAAAGACCAGTGAGGCGGGCAAGACAGGCAAGCATGGCCCGGATTTAACTCCAGACAGACCGCGAATTCAAGCAGAAACTTCAATCAAATCCGTTCACTAACGGTGCTTTCTGAACAAGCCTGCAGGTCTCGGCCACAACCGCTTGATCGTCTTGACCGATCGCCAGCCGTTCGCAGAACGCTTCCCCTGCCAGCGTGGCTGCCGACAAGGTCAGCGTGCGCGCCTCGGTGGCCTCTCGATGCAGCGTCGCAACGACATCCAGCGCCGGGGTCTGATCGCCGCCGCGGTCGGGCCACTCAATCAGCAAGATCGCGTCGGAGCCGGCCAAGTCGGCGAGCCCGAGCTCCGCCAGTTCGTCCGGGCGACGAATGCGATACAGATCCAGGTGATGCAGTTGCAAACCCGGCAATTCATAGGACTCGACCAACGCATAGGTCGGGCTCTTGACGCGCATGCCCGGGGCCAGGGTCTGGATCAGCGCGCGCGCCAGCGCGGTCTTGCCGGCGCCGAGATCGCCGACCAATCCGATCGCCAGCGGCGCCTGCAAGGCATGCGCCATGCGCGCGGCGAAGGCTTGGGTTGCGGCGAGATCAGGCAGGGTTGCGCTGAAGTTCATGGGTTCACGAGCATCCGCAGCTCGGCAATCAGGTCCGTGGCGAGCAGGCCACGCTCGCCGTTGCCTGCGGCGCGATCACCAGCCAAGGCATGCACGGTGACGCCAACCCGCGCCGCGTCAACCAGACCCAGTCCTTGCGCGATCAACGCAGCGATGATGCCGGTCAACGCATCGCCCATGCCACCCGAGGCCATGCCCGGATTGCCGAACGGACAAACCGCGACGGCACCATCGCGATCGGCGATCAGAGTACCCGCGCCCTTGAGCACAACGATGGCCCGAAAGCGGCGGGCAAGTTCGCGCACCGCTGCGTAACGATCCTGTGCAATGGCTCCCACCTCGACTCCAAGCAAGCGCGCGGCTTCGCCGGGATGCGGCGTCAGCACGCAGTCGGTCGGCAGCTGGATGCGCGCGGCCGCCAACAGGTTCAGCGCATCGGCATCCAGCACCATCGGCAGAGCGCTTGCGCAGGCTTCCGCCGCCATCTGCAGACCCCAATCCGACTGCCCCAAGCCGGGGCCGAGCGCGATCACATCGGCGCGATCGATCAGGCCGCGCAGTTCGGCACTCGACGCCACCGCGCGCACCATCGCCTCGGGAATCGACGCAAGCATCGGCGCGACATGCTCCGCACGCGTCGCCACCGACACCAGGCCGGCACCGCTGTGCGCCGCTGCACGCGCGGCGAGCAGGGCCGCGCCACCGTGACCGTGGTCGCCACCGATGACCAGCACGTGTCCGCAGCCACCCTTGTGCAGATCACGGGCGCGCGGCGCGAGTGCCGTGCGCAGCCGGGGCAACCCGAGCAGTTCGGCATCGGCATCGGTGCCCGCGAATGCCCCCGCCGGAACCTCCAGCGTAGCCAGTTGCCGCTCGCCGCACACTCGCGCCGCGACGCCGGTCCACAGGCCGCGCTTCCACGCGACGAAGGCGAGCGTTGCAGCCGCATGCACGCACGCGCCTGGGGCGTGGCCACGATCCGCATCCAGCCCCGATGGCACATCGAGCGCGAATACCGGCGCCGATTGCGTGTTGATCGCAGCGATGGCCGCGGCCGCCATACCCTCCGGGGCGCGATCAAGGCCGATGCCAAACAGCGCATCCACCACCAGATCCGCTTCCGGCAAGGAGCCGCCGGTGTACGCCAGTACCTCGCCGCCGGAAGCGTGCCATGCGTTCACGGCGCGCTGCGCGGGCTCGCACGCGGGCGCTGCTCCGACCTGCACCAGCGCGACCTGCAGCCCAAGCGAACGCGCGAGTTCGGCGACGACGTAACCATCGCCGCCGTTGTTGCCACTGCCGCAGACGATGACGATGCGCGTCGCCTCGGGCCAACGCGCACGCAGCGCGCGAAATGCCACCTGGCCGGCCCGGCGCATCAGCGTCCACAGGTCGATGGCAGAGTCCTGCACCGCGCGCGCTTCGATCGCGCGCACGGCGGCAACGGAGTAAAGCGCGGTCAGCAGCGGGTTCATCGGCGGATTGTACGCGGCCGCCTGCCTATACTGCCGCCATGCGCCCGCCCCCGCCCGATCCGCACTCGCTCGCCGCCACCATCAAGGAACAGGCAGCCGCGCTCGGTTTCAGCGCCTGCGGTATCACCGGCACCACGCTCGGCACGGACGAGGCCCATCTGCTGCGTTGGCTCGACGACGGCTTTCATGGCGAGATGGACTACATGCAACGCCATGGCACGCGCCGCTCGCGACCCGACGAACTGGTACCCGGCACGCTGTCGGTGATTTCGGTGCGCATGGATTACTTGAGCAGCGACGCCGCCGACATGCAGGCGACGCTCGACGACAAGACGCTCGCCTACGTGTCGCGTTACGCGCTCGGCCGCGACTACCACAAGCTGATGCGCAATCGTCTGCAACAGCTGGCGGACCGCGTCGCCGCCCTCGTCGGACCGTTCGGCTACCGCGCCTTCGTCGACAGCGCACCGGTGCTCGAACGCGCGCTCGCGCGCAATGCCGGGCTCGGCTGGATCGGCAAGAACGCCGTGCTGATCGACCGCCGTCGCGGCTCCTGGTGTTTCGTCGGCGAACTCTATTCCGACCTGCCGCTGCCGCACGACGCGCCCGAGACCGGCTTCTACTGCGGCACCTGCACGCGCTGCATGGATACCTGTCCGACTGGTGCGATCGTGGCGCCGAACCGCATCGATGCTCGGCGCTGCATCTCCTACCTGACGATCGAACTGCACGGCCCGATTCCCGAGGAACTGCGCGCGGCGATCGGCAACCGCATCTTCGGCTGCGACGACTGCCAACTGGTGTGCCCGTGGAACAAGTTCGCACAACCGTCGCGCGAACGCGACTTCGCGCCGCGCCACGGGCTCGATCGCATCGCCCTGGTCGATGCCTTTGCCTGGAACGAGGAGCAATTCCTCGCCCGCAGCGAGGGTTCGCCGCTGCGCCGTATCGGCCACGAACGCTGGCTGCGCAACCTCGCCGTCGCGCTCGGCAATGCGCCCTCGACCCCGGCGGTCATCGCCGCACTGCAATCGCGACGCGACGATCCTCGGAACTGGTGCGCGAGCACGTGCGCTGGGCCCTGGCCCGGCACGGCTCAGCGTGAACGAATCTCGCGGATCAGTGCCTGCGTTCCCGGATCAGCGTCATCGCCGCAGCCTCGGACGACAGGGCGGGCAGGAACTCGCGGGCGATGCGCTTGCCCAGTTCCACACCCCACTGGTCGAAGGGATTGATGCCGACCAGACAGGCCTCGACGAAGACGCTGTGTTCATACATCGCGATCAGGGCACCGAGCGCTTCCGGCGTGAGCGCGTCGAGCAAGATCACCGTGCTCGGCCGATTGCCTCCGTGGTGCTTGTGTGCGGCCAGCGGATCGTCGCTGTCGCGGGTGTCGTGTCCGTAGGCGAGCGCCGCACTCTGCGCAAGCAGGTTGGCAAGCAGCACGCGATGATGCTCCTGGTGTGCGTGCGCGGGCTGGATCACGCCGATGAACTCGACCGGCACCACCTGCGTACCCTGATGCAGGGCCTGGAAAAACGCGTGCTGCGCATCGGTGCCGACACCACCCCAGACCACCGGCGCCGTCGGCTGCCCGACCGGCTCGCCGCCGCGGCGCACCGACTTGCCGTTGCTCTCCATTTCCAATTGCTGCAGGTAGGCCGGCAACAGTGCCAAGCGCACGTCGTAAGGCACCACGCAGCGCGAACGATGGTCCAACGCAACCCGATTCCAGTGCTCGATCATGCCGCGCAACACCGGAAGGTTGCGTGCGAACGGCGCATCGAAGAAATGCCGATCCATCTGCCGGGCGCCGTCGAGCAAGTGCTGGAACGCATCCATGCCATGGGCCAGTGCAAAGGAAAAACCGACCGCGGACCACAGCGAATAGCGCCCCCCAACCCACTCCCAGATCGGCAGGCAGCGCTCTGCACTGACCCCGAACTTCTGCGCCGCCGGCACATTCGCCGTCACCGCGAAAACCCGCGCGCGCATCGCCTCGGCGCCGAGCGCGCGGCTCAGCCAGTCAATGAACAGATTTCCATTCAGCAGGGTCTCTTCGGTGCCGAAGCTCTTCGACACCAGAACGACCGCGGTATGCGCAGGGTCCAGACGGCCGATCAGGTCTGCCGCACGATGCGCATCAATGCTGGACACGAAATGCAGGCGCGGACCGGAGCCAGAGGTTCCGATGGCATCGGCGAGCAAGCGCGGTCCGAGGTCGGAACCGCCGATGCCGATGTTCACGACATCGCGCACGCCGCAGCCGTCGTCGAAGCCGTCGGCGCGTAATCGCGCCACCCAGTCCTGCACCAGGCCGGCCGCACGCGCTGCCTCCGACTGCGCATGTGCCACGACAGCGGCATGCAGCGAATCCCCGACATCTGCGCGCAGCGAATGATGCAGCGCCGCGCGTCCCTCGGTGCTGTTCAGCGCTTCTCCCGCGGCGAACTCCGAGCGCATCCGCTGCAGTTCGGCCCGGTCGGCCAACCGCAGCAACCGATCCAGCGCTTCCGAATCAATCAGCTGCCGCGAGAAATCCGCATGCAGCGGCCCCACACGCAAGCGCAGGCGGGCGCCGCGCTCGGCATCATGCGCCAGCAATGCCAGCGTCGACCGCCGCAATCGGGCGGCATCTTCCTCGAAACGCATGGGCACCGAATCCCTGGTTGGAGTCATCCGCGCGAGTATACCGAGCGCCTGCGCCGCCTCCGAACGCTGCCTGGCAGTCGCAGGACCGACCCGAATGGCAGGCAAAAACCCCTCTGAAAACCAGAGAGGGTCTAATCGGAGTGACGATTACCTAACAATGCGCCCTGCTGCCGAGAGGGATTGCTCATTTCAAGCGATCAGACCTTTCGGCGCGAGCAATGTACCAAGAGTGATGCGGAAACGCAACAACTCTGTGGCTTCGTCACAACACAAAATGCAATGTTCTTCTAGATCAGAAGGTTGTCGATCAAGCGCGCGCGTCCAAGCCGTGCAGCTACCAGCGCAACCAGGGGCTCCTGCCGGCCCACCTCCGGCTCGGCAAGATCCTCGGCTCGCCGGATCGCCGCATAATCGACCCGAAACCCGGCTTCGCTCAGCCGGTCTAGCGCCGCCATTTCAACCGCCAACCGGTCACGCCCCTGCCCAACCGCGTCGAGCATCGCCAGGAGCGTCCGGTGGATCTCGACTGCGCGCACGCGCTCGTCCGGCGACAGGTATTGATTGCGCGAACTCATCGCCAGACCATCGGCTTCGCGCACGGTGTCGATCCCGACAATCTCGATCGGCAGCCGGAGGTCGCGCGTCATTCGCTCGATCACGCGCAGTTGCTGAAAGTCCTTGCGTCCGAAAAACGCGAGGTCGGGCTGCACCAGATGGAACAGCTTGCTGACTACAGTCGCTACTCCATCGAAATGTCCGGGCCGGAACGCGCCACACAGACCATCGCCAAGCAACGGCACGTGCACGCGCACCGAAGCTTCGGTACCAAACGGATACAGTTCGGAGACGGTGGGCTCGAACAACAGGTCGCAGCCAGCATCCGCCAAGCCGCGCGCATCCGCCTCGATCGTGCGCGGATACGCGGCGTAGTCCTCGTTCGGCCCAAACTGGGTGGGGTTGACGAAGACACTGGCGATCACGCGATCACAACGCGCTCGTGCTGCTGCGATAAGCGCGAGGTGTCCCGCGTGCAAGTTGCCCATGGTCGGCACCAAGCCGATGCGCGCACCGGCCAGGCGCCACTTCGCCACGCATGCACGCAAGCCGGTCGCATCGCTAGCCCGCTGCAGATCACTCTGCATATTCGTGCTCCGCGGCCGGGAAGCCGCCGGCGCGCACATCAGCGACGTATTGCCGGAAGGCATCGAGTACGCTGTCACGACCACTGAGGAAATTCCTGACGAAGCGCGGACGACGCCCGGAACTGATCCCGATCACGTCGTAGCAGACCAGGATCTGGCCGTCGCACTGCGGCCCGGCGCCGATGCCGATTACCGGAATCTCCAGATCGGCGCGCAGCGCGGCCGCGACCGGGCTCGGCACGCACTCCAGCACCAGTAATTCCGCTCCCGCGTCCTGCACCGAGCGCGCTGCGTCGCGCAGCGCCTGCGCCGCCGCGTCGCCACGGCCCTGCACCTTGTAGCCACCCAGTCGCAACACCGATTGCGGCGTCAGCCCGAGGTGCGCGCACACCGGCACCTCGCGCTCCACCAGATAACGAATGCTCTCGATCACCTGCCCGGCGCCTTCGAGTTTCACCATCGCGCACTCGCCCTCGGCGATCAGCCGCGCGGCGTGCGTGAACGCAGTGCGCGGGTCCGGATAACTGGCGTAGGGCATGTCGGCGATGCGCAATGCCCGCTTCGATCCACGCGCAACGGCTCGACCGTGGTAGACGATGTCATCGACACTGACCGAGAGCGTGCTGCGCTTGCCATGCACGACCATGCCCAGAGAATCGCCGACCAGGATCACATCGATATCGGCGTCGTCCGCGAGCTTGGCGAAGCTCGCGTCGTAAGCGGTCAATGCGCAAATCCTGCGGCCTTCCTGCTTGAACTGCCGCAGCATCGGCACCGTGATCGGCGGGCTGCGTGTTTCGGTCGAACCAGCGTACATGGCAGCTCCTTGCGGGGACCGCGATTATCGGCAGAGCCGACGCGCAGACTCAAGCGTGGAGTCGATGAATATCCGCGGGCAGCAGCCGCGATGCCAGCACCCGCACCTCGTCGCCGCCGAACGGGCGGAAGTCGGGTGCGATGTCGCTCCAGGGCAGCATCACGAAGGCGCGCTCCAGCGCGCGCGGGTGCGGCAACTGCAACTCGGGCGTGGCGAGAACCCGTGCATCGAAGGCCACCAGGTCGAGGTCGATTCGACGCGGACCATTGCGCTCGCCGCGCACGCGCCCCAGCAGCACTTCGAGCTGGAGCAGGCTGCGCATCAACGCGAGCGGACAAAGTGCGGTCCGCAGCTCGACCAGCGCATTGACAAAATGCGGTTGATCGAGCCTCCCCACCGGTGCCGAGCGATACAGCGATGACTGCGCGACGACGCGGCCCAAGGGGCCTTCGTCCAATCTCGCCATGGCCTCGCGCAGGCGCGCGGCCGGATCGTCAAGATTGGCACCTAGCGCGACGAAAGCGCGTGCAACGTCGTTGCTGCTCACTCCGTAGCCGCTGCCGCCGCGCCCGGCTTGCGCCGGCGGCGACGCTTCTTGCGTGCCGGCGCGTCGGTTGCTGCTCCGCGCTCGGGCGCGGGCGGCAGCCCGGCCAGCACCGCGTCCGGACCATCGCGCTGCGCCTGCTCCCAACGCGCCGCCAAATCGGCCAACTCGGCATGCGCGCTGGCGCGCAGCAACAGAAAATCGAAGGCCGCGCGGAATCGCGGGTGCGCGAGCAGGCGCTGCACACGCTTGCGCTGGTTGTTCAGGAAACGCGGCTGCAGGTCCCAGATTTCCTGCATCGGCAACGAGAACCGCTTCGGCAGCGCGATGCGCAGTGCCTGCTCGGCGACGATCTGCGCAGAGGCATCGATTTCGGCATCGCCGTGTCCGCGCTCGGCCAGAGCCGCCGCACGGTACTCGACTGCGGGCCACAGCAGCGCCGCGAACAGAAACGCCGGCGTCACCGGCTTGCCGAGCGCGATGCGCGCATCGGTACTGGCCAAGGCAGCTTCGATCAGAGCGCGCCCGCGCGGGTCCTTGTGGATTGCCAGCGATGACTCCGGAAACAGCACCGCGAACAACCCGTAGCGCTCCATCTCGCGGAAACCGGACAGCGCATGCCCGGCCAGGAACAGTTTCAGCATCTCGTCGAACAGCCGTGCCGGCGGCGCATCGACCAGCAGCGGCCCATATTCGCGGATGCCGACGGCAACATCGTCGGCAACGACGAATCCGAGCTTGGCCGCGAAGCGCACCGCCCGCAGCGTCCGCACCGGGTCTTCGCGGAAGCGTCGTTCGACATCGCCGATCAATCGCAACACGCGCCGCTGCACATCCTCGAAGCCACCGACATAGTCGCGCACCGAGAAATCATCGATCGCGTAGTACAACGCGTTCACGGTGAAATCGCGGCGCACCGCGTCTTCCTCGATGCTGCCGTACACGTTGTCGCGGGTCAGTCGGCCGTCGACCATTTCGCGGTCGCCAGACCCGTCGTCGCTGATGCCGCGAAACGTCGATACTTCGATGATCTCGTCGCCGTAGTGCACGTGCGCCAACCGGAAGCGCCGGCCGATCAGCCGACAGTTGCGAAACAACGCCTTCACCTGCTCGGGTGTGGCGTTGGTTGCGACGTCGAAGTCCTTGGGCCGGTTGCCGAGCAGCAGGTCGCGTACCGCGCCGCCTACCAGACCGGCATCGAAGCCGGCATCGCGCAGGCGGTACAGCACGCGCAGCGCATTCGGGCTGATGTACTGGCGCGAGATGCAATGGTCGGCGCGCGCGACGACGCGCAGTTGCGCAGCGACGCGCTTGCGCACGTCCGCGGGATCGGAGGTTTCGAGAAAATCCATGGTGTCCTGATGACTGCCGGCGGCAGCCGCTGAGATTGTGTGCGGGCCGAGGGGGCCGCGAGCCGCCGCGCATTATGGCCCAAGAAGCCTTGAGATCGGTGTGGTCGCCGCTATACTACGGCGCTCCGCAAAGTGGCCTCAAGCCGCGCTCCCATCGTCTAGCGGTCCAGGACGTCGCCCTCTCACGGCGAAAACAGGGGTTCGATTCCCCTTGGGAGTACCAACCGGGTCCAGTCCATGCCTTTTGTCGTCACCGAGAACTGCATCAAGTGCAAGTACACCGACTGCGTGGAAGTCTGCCCGGTCGATTGCTTTCATGAAGGCCCGAACTTCCTGGTGATCGACCCGGACGAGTGCATCGACTGCACCCTGTGCGAGCCCGAGTGCCCGGCCAAAGCCATCTTTCCCGAAGATGATGTGCCCGCCGGCCAGGAGCACTTCACGCCGCTCAATGCCGAGCTGTCGCGGGTGTGGCCAGTACTCACCCAGCGTCGCGAACCGCTGCCGGAGGCCGCCACGTTCGACGGCCAGCAGGGCAAGTTGAAAGATCTGATCCGCTGAAGTCCGCCGGCACTCCCGCGCCGGCAGCACTCATTCCCACTGGATGCGATCGCGCAGCGCCGACAGCACGCGCTGGGCGTATTCGTCGTCGATGCGCAGACCATCGTCCTCTTCCTCGATGATCACGCGCGCGCCGACCGGGTCGTCGACCACATGCGCAACGCGCAGGATCGTATTCACCCGCGTACCGTCCTTCCACCACCAGCGTTTGCGCTCTTCGGTGACGTCAAAGCCGAGCGTGATGCGGTGTTCCGTTGCATCCACCTCCCCCAGTTTCGCGATCTTGGCCTGGGTCAGGGCCTCGACCACCTTGGCGAACGCGGCGTCCGGCGGCATACGCATCTTCAGCCGACTCTGCGGATCGTCCGCATCCAGCGGCAAGCCCGCGAGTGGCGCTTCGGACACAGAGCCGGCCTCGCCCGCAGCATCTGGCACCATCATCGACTGGCGCCGATCCGGCGCATCGAGCGCATTCGGCACCTGCAACGTCTTGCCATTCTCGGCATCGAGATAGGCCTCGTGTAAGCCGCCCCGGCCGAACAGCCCGCAGCCAGAGAAAAAAACCAGCGCCGGAATCAGCGGCAGCCAACGAACATTGGGACTCGACATCGAACGTACTCCTCAACTCACGAGGTTCGCATCGAGCGATGCGAGCGTCGCGAGACATTGATCAATCGTGGCATGGTGCTGCGCCGACAACGGCGTCAACGGCAAGCGGTGCAGCGGCTGCAGGTATCCGAGTCGATGCAGGGCCCACTTCGCCGGAATCGGATTCGACTCGAGAGCAAGCACCCGGTACAGATCGGATAGCTGCGCATCCAGCGCCGCGGCGGTCATCTGCGTGGCCGCATTGGCCGACAGGGCGCGTTCGCACAGGATCGCGAACAAGCGCGGCCCGACATTGGCCGCAACCGAGATCGTGCCGCGGGCTCCCGCGAGCATTGCACCCAGCGCGGTCGGGTCGTCGCCGCTAAGCACGGCGAAACCCGGCGACTGCAGCTTGAGCAGCGCGGCCATGCGTTCCGGCTCGGCCAATGCTTCCTTGACCCCGATGATGCGCGGGTGTGCGCACAGCGCGGCCACGGTTTCCGGTTGCAGATCGCAGCCGGTACGCCCGGGCACGTTGTACAGGATGATCGGCAGCGGCGACTCGACCGCAAGATGCAGGTAGTGAGCGAGCAGCCCATGCTGCGGCGGGCGCACGTAGTAGGGCGTAACCGCGAGCACCGCTTCAGCGCCAGCATCCGCGGCGATGCGCGTCAGCGCAAGCGTCCTGCGTGTGCTCGGCGAGCCCACACCGGCAATCAGCGGGATGCGCCCACCGATGCGGGCGACTGCATGACCGATCAGCGCCCGATACTCGTCGTCGTCGAGCAAGGCCGCTTCGCCGGTGGACCCGGCGAGGACAAGCCCATGCGTGCCGCTCGCGAGATGCCAGTCGAGCAATCGGTCGAGCGCAGGGAAATCGAGCTGCTCGCGCGCGTCGAAGGGCGTGACCAGCGCGCAAATGCTGCCGTGAAGTTGCATCGGAGGGATTCACCAGGAACGCTGCCATGTTACTTGCGGGTCCCGAGAGCGACAAGTATTCTGCAGCCATCCATTCAGCCCACACGAGCACTCCGTGGCGCGACCGACATCGAACGAAAACTATCTGGTCGTCATTGCGGTGGCCCCGCAGAAGAAATCGCCCCTGCTGCTCCTCACCCGTCGCGTCGGCGAGAGCGGCTGCCATCTCCTCGAATCCCGATTGTCGACCCTCGGCGACGACGTCGCCATCAACCTGCTGCTGGTTGGCTCATGGGACGCCGTCGCCAAGTTCGAGACCGCGGTGCCGCGCATCGAGCGCGAAGAGGGCATCCGATTGCTCCTGCAACGAACCGCCGCGAAGGACACGCAGAACGCCATGCTGCCCTACGTCGTCGAAGTCGTTGCCGCCGACAAGCCAGGCATCCTGCACCAGCTTGCCGAGTTCTTCATCGCCCATACCATCTCCATCGAGAGCCTGAGCTCAAGCCGCTACCGGGCGATGCAGACCGGCGCCGAGATGTTCTCGGCGCAGATCACCATCGGCATTCCGGCCAAGACCCACATCGCCTCCCTGCGCGACGATTTCCTCGAGTTCTGCGACGCGCAGAACCTCGACGCGATCATGGACCCGATGAAGTTCTGATGGCGGACCCGAGCCTCCGCCCATTCCCCGCCACCGCATCGCGGTGTGTCCGACAACCCGAGTGTTTCCCGCTGCATCTGCTCGCCATCGCCGAGGAGGTTTCATGATGATGTCCGAACGCAAGCGCATCTACGTGCTCGACACCAACGTGCTGATGCACGATCCCACCGCCCTGTTCCGCTTCGAGGAACACGATGTCTTCATCCCGATGACGGTGCTGGAAGAACTCGACAACGGCAAGAAGGGCACCTCGGAAGTCGCACGCAATGCCCGCCAGGTCAGTCGCTTCATCAACGAGCTGATCGAGGCGCATGGCGCCGAACGCATCGAACGCGGCCTGAAACTGGTGCGTCCCAAGGGCCTGAACCTGCGGCGCGAGTCGCAAATCGGCCGCCTGCTGTTCCAGACCAGCGCCGGCGATCCGGCGAAGTCGCGCATGAAGGTGATGCCCGACAACCAGATCCTGGCCGCGATCGTGGCGCTGCATCAACAGCACCCGCAAACCGACGTGGTGCTGGTGTCGAAGGACATCAACCTGCGGATCAAGGCGTCGATTTTCGGCGTGCCGGCGGAGGACTACGAGAATGACCGCGCGCTCGATGACTTCAGCCTGCTCTACACCGGGCACACGGAACTGCCGGCCGACTTCTGGAGCAAGCACGCCAAGGACCTGCGCTCGTGGTCGGAAAAAGGGCACACATTCTATGAATTGAAGATGCGCAAGAACGAGGACTGGTCGCCCCATCAATGTCTCTACCTAGCCGGCGAGGACGAACCCGAGTTCCGCGTGCTCAGCATTCGCGACAACATCGCGAAGCTGCAGATCCTCGACGACTTCACCGGCGGCAGCCACTCGGTCTGGGGCATCCATGCGCGCAACCGCGAGCAGAACTTCGCGCTCAACGCACTGATGGACCCGGACGTCGATTTCGTCACCCTGCTCGGCACCGCAGGGACCGGCAAGACGCTGTTGGCGCTCGCGGCAGGACTTGCGCAAGTCATGGACCAGCAGCGCTATCGAGAGATCATCATGACCCGCGTGACGGTATCGGTCGGCGAGGACATCGGCTTCCTGCCCGGCACCGAAGAAGAGAAGATGACGCCCTGGATGGGCGCGCTGACCGACAATCTCGAAGTGCTGGCCAACCCGGCCGAGGGTGGCTCCTGGGGCCGCGCCGCGACCAACGACCTGCTCGCCTCACGCATCAAGATCCGCTCGATGAACTTCATGCGCGGCCGCACCTTCCTGAGCCGCTACGTCATCGTCGACGAGGCGCAGAACCTGAGCCCGAAGCAGATGAAGACCCTGCTCACGCGCGCCGGCCCCGGAACCAAGATGGTCTGCCTGGGCAACGTCGAGCAGATCGACACGCCCTATCTGACCGAAACCACATCCGGCCTCACCTACGCGGTCGACCGCTTCAAGAACTGGCCGCACAGCGCGCACATCACCCTGCGCCGCGGCGAACGTTCACGCCTCGCGGATTTCGCTTCCGAGTCGCTGTGACGGCACCAAAAAAGAGGGGCTCCAATCGGAGCCCCAAGCAGTTCTTAGCCCTGTAAAGCCCTCAGAAATCGACGCGCCAGCGCGCTTCGACCTCAAACTGTTCGCCACCGGCATCGCCACGGCCGAGGGCCGAGGAATTGCCGAGGAAGTACTCGATGGGCGCGTGACTGGCGGCGACGCTCAGTTCACCAGCGCGCTCAAACCGGTGCGAGACGCCGAGCGCGAAGTTGCGGTCGGTGAACTCGTCGCTCAATGCGTTGTACAGCAGCGTCGAACTTGGCTCGGGCTGCTGCTGCGTCGAATAGCGGAAATCGATGCGCGAAGCGCGACCGATCGAATAGTCCATTCTCACGTCGTACACGGTCAGGTCGCGCCAAGCGAAGTCTGGCGAAGTGCCGTCACCGAGCAGCGACAAGAAGCGCTCCGGCAATGCATAACTGGAGAACGCATTGATCTCGCTGTACATCACCCGTTGAGTGCCAAGTGCAAGTCCCAGTCGCGGCGACAGCGCGATGCGTGCCGAGACCTCGGCCCGTGCCGGCAGATCGAAATCTCCCGGATCACTGAACACGCCGCGGTAGGACTGGAACGGCTGCATGTCGATCTTGGACTGCAACGCCGCCTGCACCGAAACCCGTTCGCCCAGCATCTGCGCCGCATTCAAGCGCACACCCGCCGCAGTGGCCGACTCCGCTCCGATCATC